>BLMJ01000174.1 GCA_011960625.1 Lachnospiraceae bacterium
AGTGGTATAGTGGTTTAGAAAGTATTCCACTATACCGCTATAAAAAGGAGAAGTTTCGTTATGAGCAAAATTTATGACGTAATTGTTCTGGGCGCGGGTCCTGCAGGCTTGGCAGCAGGCCTGTACGCAGGCAGAAGCCGTCTTTCTGTTCTGATTATCGAAAAGGGACAGGACGGCGGACAGATTGCTATCACAGATGAGATTGAGAACTATCCTGGACAGACTGTTGAGGGTGAGTCAGGACCGTCTCTGATTGCAAGAATGACAGAGCAGGCAGCAAAATTTGGCGCTGAGCGTGTATCTGACACGATTACGGAAGTGTCCCTTGAGGGAGAAGTAAAGGTGTTGAAGAGCTCGAAGGCTGAGTACCAGGGAAGAAATGTAATCATCGCTACAGGCGCTCACGCAAGACCGATTGGCTGTAAGGGTGAGGCAGAGTACATGGGCAAGGGCGTATCCTACTGTGCTACCTGTGATGCAAACTTCTTCGAGGACTTTGAAGTGTATGTAGTAGGCGGCGGCGACTCTGCTGTTGAAGAAGCTATGTACCTGACGAAGTTCGCAAGAAAAGTTACCCTGATCCACAGAAGAAATGAGCTTCGTGCAGCGAAGTCCATTCAGGAGAAGGCGTTTAAGAATCCGAAGCTTGAGTTCATGTGGGATTCTGTAGTAGAAGAGCTTGGCGGAGACGAGATTCTGTCTGAAATGACGGTTAAGAACGTAAAGACAGGCGAGGTTACGAAGGTTACGGCAGACGAGGATGATGGAATGTTCGGTCTGTTCGGATTTATCGGAACCATTCCAAATTCCAAGATCTTTGAGGGAATCATTGACATGGACGAGCGTGGATATATTAAGACGGACGAAGATATGCACACCAATATTCCTGGCGTATATGCTGCAGGAGATGTTCGCATCAAGAGCTTAAGGCAGGTAGTAACCGCAGCGGCTGACGGAGCAATCGCAGCAGTTCAGGTTGAGAGAAGTATGTCAGACTACTTCTAGAGTAAGTAGTTTTCCGTCTGAGTGACGAACAGTTTTTTATCATAATATCAAAAAGGAGGATGATAGAAATGATAGATGTAGATAAGAATACATTCCAGACTGAGGTTCTGGAGGCAGAAGGTTATGTATTCGTAGACTTTTACGGTGATGGATGCGTACCATGTCAGGCTTTGATGCCGAAGGTACATGAGTTCGCAGATAAGTATGGCGATAAGCTTAAATTTACGTCTCTTAACACAACGAAGGCACGTCGTCTGGCAATCGGACAGAAGATTCTTGGACTTCCTGTAATGGCTATTTACAAGGATGGACAGAAAGTAGAAGAGGTTGTTAAGGAAGAGGCAACACCAGAGAGCATCGAGGCGATGATTCAGAAGTATATCTAATCGATATAATTCTTGATCATATAAATGTTTTTTACCACACAAGAAAGGAGAAAGCATAATTATGGCTATTTTAGAAGGGAAAAAAGCAATAATTATCGGAGACCGTGATGGAATTCCGGGACCGGCAATCGCTGAGTGCGTACAGACTGCCGGCGCAGAAGTAGTATTTTCATCAACGGAATGTTTCGTCTGAACGAGCGCAGGCGCAATGGACTTAGAGAATCAGAAGAGGGTTAAGGATTTTGCTGACGAGTATGGTGCAGAGAACTTAGTTGTAGTTCTTGGTGCAGCAGAAGGCGAAGCTGCAGGTCTTGCAGCAGAGACTGTAACAGCAGGAGACCCGACATTCGCAGGTCCATTGACAGGGGTCCAGCTTGGACTCACGGTATATCACGTATGTGAACCAGAGATGAAAGAAGAATTCGACGACGCTGTTTATGATGAGCAGGTTAGTATGATGGAGATGGTACTTGACGTTGACGATATCGTTAGCGAGATGAGTTCTATCAGAGACGAATTCTGTAAGTATTTATAAGAGATAGGAATGTAAGAGGGGCGGACTCTATGGTGACCCACCAGGGTCTGCCCTTTTTACAAAAACCCTTCTGTTATGGAAGAAATGAAAGGTGGTAAATAAAGCAATGAACAGTGTAATTAGAGGTGCCAGCTACGTGCTTGCACATACACCACAGATGGTGGTATATAATGGGACTACCCAGACAACAGAGAGAATCGTAAATCCAGAGTCTGAGTATCTGAAAGACTTAGAGAGCCATTTACGTTCCTATGAGGAGTGTGTAAACTACTGGCCAAACCAGGTATATATCGGTAATGCGACACCGGAAGAGCTTGCAGGTGTGGAATTTCCATACTATGATAAGGTTAAAGAAGGCGCAGAGAGATACGGCAAGTACGGCGAGATCATGCCGGAAGAAGAGTTCATCCTTCTGGTACAGGCGTGTGATCAGTTCGAGGTCGTTAAGATTGATAAGGATTTTGTAAGCGCACATAAGGATGCGTTTGCGGCTGACCCGATTATCACAGAGGATATTGTTGCAAGAGTTGAGGCAGGCGTAGAGCTGTCCGAGATTGAAGCAGCAGTGAAGGACGAGCATGCAGAGGGAATCTACGTTGCAGGCAAGCTGGTTGCTTGTGTGAAGAGAGCCCATGATATTGATGTGAATCTGTCTGCTCACGTTATGCATGAGAACCTGATGAGCAAGGCTTCAAGCGTACTGGCTCTGTTATATGGTGTAAAGAATGCAGGAATCAGCAAGGATGACATTGAGTATGTTATCGACTGTGCAGAGGAAGCGTGCGGGGATATGAACCAGAGAGGCGGAGGAAACTTCGCAAAGGCAGCGGCAGAGATCGCAGGTCTTAACAATGCAACAGGTTCAGACAGCCGTGGTTTCTGTGCAGGACCATCTCACGCACTCATTGAGGCAGCGGCGCTTGTGAAATCTGGAGCCTACAAGTGTGTGGCTGTAACTGCCGGCGGATGTACTGCAAAACTGGGTATGAATGGAAAAGACCATGTGAAGAAAGGTCTTCCAATCTTAGAGGACTGTCTGGCAGGCTTCTGCGTTATCCTTTCTGAGAACGACGGAGTAAATCCAGAGATTAACCTTGACATTCTGGGACGCCATACGGTTGGAACAGGAAGCGCGCCGCAGAACGTTATCGGCAGCCTTGTAGCGGATCCCCTTGAGAGAGCAGGACTTAAGATTACAGATATCGACAAGTTCTCTCCGGAGATGCAGAATCCGGATATCACGAAGCCGGCAGGAGCCGGCGACGTGCCGATGGCAAACTACAAGATGATTGCAGCGTTGGCTGTAAAGAGAGGCGAGCTTGACAGAAAAGAACTTGCTTCCTTTAGCACCAACCACGGTTTGACCGGATGGGCGCCGACACAGGGACATATTCCTTCAGGCGTACCGTACATTGGATTCGCAAGAGAGGATATTCTTGAAGGAAAGATAAAGACAGCTATGATTATCGGAAAAGGAAGCTTGTTCCTTGGACGTATGACAAACCTGTTCGACGGTGTTTCCTTCGTGATCCAGGCTAATACAAAGGCAGAAGCAGAAAAAGCTTCCGGCGTATCTGAGGAAGAGGTAAAGGGATTGATCGCAAAGGCGATGAAGGATTTCGCAGCTTCCCTGATTGCAGAGTAAGGGGGACGGTAACAATGGCAAATAATATTGAGAGAATGATTGCCGATACCTTTATGGAGATGGCGCAGGGCCTTGAGACGGGAAGCTTTGGAAAGAGGCCCAAGGTAGCCCTTACAGGTATGGGCAGCGAGCATGGGGAAGAGAACTCCATGAAAGCAGCCGTAGAAGCGGCAAAAGACGGAATCGACGTATATTATATCGGAACATTAGAGGCCGAAGGCGTGACCACCATCAAAGTGGCTAACGATGAGGAAGGCCATGATCGTATGGAGGAGATGCTGAAAAGGGGAGAGGTAGACGCGGCAGTTACTATGCATTTCCCATTCCCTATCGGTGTATCTACCGTAGGTCGTTGTGTGACGCCAGCAACGGCGAAAGAGATGTTCATTGCGAACACAACCGGAACCTCCAGTACAGACCGCATCGAGGGAATGATTAAGAATGCGATTTATGGAATTATTACCGCTAAGGCTTGCGGGACGAAGAATCCGACCGTCGGAATCCTGAACGTAGACGGCGCACGCCAGACTGAGAAGGCGCTGAAACAGTTACAGGAGAAGGGCTATGACATCGCATTTGCAGAGTCAGGAAGAGCAGACGGCGGCTGTGTAATGAGAGGAAACGATGTGCTTCAGGCATCTCCGGATATCATGGTAACAGATTCTTTAACTGGAAATATTCTGGTTAAGATGCTGTCCTCCTTTAATACAGGCGGAAGCTTTGAGGCTACTGGCTACGGCTACGGCCCGGGAATCGGAGAAGGCTATGAGCAGTTAGTGATGATCGTATCTAGAGCCAGCGGCGCTCCTGTTATTGCAAATGCGATCCGCTATGCAGGCCAGCTTGTAAGAGGCAAGGTATTCGAGGTTGCAAAGGCAGAGTTTGCGGCAGCAAAAAAAGCTGGACTGAAGGAGATTTTAGATGCGCTTAAGGCTTCTCAGAAGCCGGCGGCAGCGGAAGAAGAAGTGAAAGAGCCTCCGAAGGAGATTGTAACAGCCCAGATTGCTGGTATCGAGGTCATGGACTTAGAGGATGCAGTGAAGGCGCTGTGGAAGATTAATATTTACGCGGAGAGTGGAATGGGATGTACCGGACCGATTGTACGCGTATCAGACGCTAATCTTGCTAAGGCAGAGGAAGAGCTTAAGAAAGCCGGATATGTGAATTAAATAGACACACCGAAAGGTTTCGAAAGAAAAGTGGTATCTTGTTTCGTGATGCCACTTTTCTTTGTTTCAGACAGGTTCTATAATGAAGCTGTGAGGTGTTAATAGTTTATGGAAGCGGTTTTGAATGTAAGGGTTCCGGGCATTTTTATGCCTTGGAAAGAGATGAAGAGAGGATGCCTGGTGATCGTACTGTTCGGCATCCTGTGTCTTAGCGTGCAGAATTATGCACAGAGGAATAAGGTGTTAGAAGCGACACCGGCCGGAAGCGCTGTGAAACGTCGCACTGTAGCGCTTGCGAGAGAAGCAGATTTAGCGGGAGTCTATGAGAATGTGAAGCCAGCTGTCTCGGATATGAGAAGTAGACTGACGGATTTTCCTTCTGAATTAGGAACAGCAGTACAGGTTGTTCCAGTACAGAATACTATGACCTTGGAGCCGGAGGTTTTTAGGTCCATTCAGACTCAGTGTGTGACGGAAGATTTGTTCGTATTACCGGAAAGGGATACGGGAATAAGAAATGACAGTGAAAGTACGATTTTCAACGAGATGGATACAGACATTGTACTGCCGGTGATGCCAAAAGAAGAGTCTGAGAATGAGAAATGGATAGATGCTGTGATTCCGGAGGAGCCCATAACCACGGAAGAGACAGACGTTCCAGAAGAAAGTATTACGGAAGAAGAGACAGTGGCTCCGGAAGAAATAGCAGGGTTTATTCTGGATAGCGAAGGCTATATTACAGGGTATACAGAGGAAGTAATTCTTAGAGACGGATTACTTTTCATCCCGGAGAGTGAAGGTTGTGTGGGAATCAGAAGAGGCGCGCTGGACGGACTGGGTGAAAGTATTACAGAAATTTATCTTTCCGAAAATATTATAGACCTTGAAGCCGGCGTGTTCGATGCATTTCCTTGTTTGATGTTTGTAGAGGTATCAGGGAATAATCCGAGTTATTACAGTGATAATGGGATTCTGTACTCCATATCCGGTGAAGAGATTTTTTGTCCTTTTGGAAGAACAATTGAATAAAAAGTACAAAATAAGAGGGATGATTTCTCTGTAGCGGCAATATATTTATCTGTAGAATTGTGCAGCAGGCGGGGGAAGCATCCCATAATTCTGTTTATAGAAGAATTTTCTGTTATTATTGGGAGGCAGGTGCTATAATTGAGAAAAGATTTTTAGGGAGGCATTGGTATGAAGATTCTGCAGATTAGAAGAGACAAAGACGAATACATGGATATGCTTCTTCTGGCTGACCTCAAGCAGGATATAATTGAAAGCTATCTTGATAAAAGTGAAATGTTCGCTCTGATTAACGGAGGAGATGTCTGTGCAGTCTGTGTGGTGGAGCTTTTGAAGAATCGAAAATGTGAACTAAAAAATATCGTAACCCGCCCTGAAGACCGTGGGAAGGGCTATGCCAAATATATGATTCATCACATCTGTGAGCATTATGGCAATCGGTGTGACACGATGTATGCGGGTACGGGCAATTGCAAAAAGAAGCTGGAATTTTTAGGAAAGTGCGGATTTGTCAACTCTCATATTGTGGCGAACTACTATCTGGACCATTACAGCGAGCCAATCTATGAAGGAGCGGTGCGGTTGACCGATAAGATTTATCTGAAAAAACAGTTAGATGCAGAGATTAACGTGAAAAAGGTCGTAGACTTGGCGTTAGAGGCAGGAAGAATCCTGTTGAAAAATGGCGCGGAGATTTTTCGGGTGGACGAGACGATGATTCGAATCTGCAAGCGTTTTCATGTGGAATATGTAGATACCTTTATCCTTAGCCATGCCATTTTCATCAGTGCAGAGAATGGTATGGAGGAAACATATACGAAGGTGAAGCAGGTGCCCTTGTCGTCCTCCCACCTTGGAATTGTGGCGGAAGTAAATGAGTTGTCCAGACAGATTGCAGAAGGGCTTGTCAGCATTGAGGAGGCGTCCCGACGGCTTAGGAAGATAGACGGACTTCCGGAAAACAGAGGATATTTTCAGGTGTTTGCCGCAGGTGCAGCCAGCGGCTGTTATGGGTATATTCTTGGGGCGTCGGCGCTGGAAAGCATGGTGGCGTTTTTTATAGGGTGTATTCTGTATGTGTGGGTTTTGACAGCAAAGAAGCAGCATATATCGAAAATGATTGTGAATATCGTGGGAGGAGTCATCATCACGGCACTTGCCCTTGCTGCATACCATCTGCCGCTTCCGGGAGGCGTGAAGCTGGACGGGATGATCATAGGCTCTATTATGCCGCTGGTTCCGGGACTTGCGTTCGTCAATGCGATTCGTGATATTGCAGACAGTGATTTTTTGTCAGGAACCGTGAGAATGATTGATGCGTTGCTGGTATTCGTGTATATTGCAGTGGGGGTAGGCGTTACGCTCAGTGCGTACAACACGATGGGAGGAGGACTGATGCTGTGATACATGAGGTGATTATGCATGTGGTCTGTCCCTTTCTAGGGACGATTGGATATGCTGTGTTGTTCAACGTTCCAAAACGTTTCTATCTTAGCTGCGGTTTCACTGGGATGGCGGGATGGCTCGTGTACCAGACAATCTTAAGTCAGAGGATTTCGGCTGCGTTGGCCTCCTTTCTAGGGACGATGGCTGTGGTATGTTTGTCTCGGGTGCTGAGTATCAGGAAAAAATGTCCGATTACAGTCTTTTTGGTTTCTGGTATCCTGCCTTTAGTGCCGGGGGCGGGGATTTACTACACCGTATATTATCTTGTAACAAATCAGTTGGCAGAGGCGTCCCGACGGGGAATGGAATCAATTAAAGTGGCATTCGCCATCGTATTGGGAATCGTATTTGTTCTGGCTCTTCCTGGGAAACTCTTTCAGTCCTTGGCGATTAGGCAAAGAAGGGTTAGAAAAGGTTGATAGTTGTCTGATAAATATGGTACAATAAGGATAACACATAGACAGGCGTTTTTTTTATTAATAGCGGGGAATGACAATTTATAAAAATCGTTACAGTGATATTTGAAGGAAGGTGAGCATATGTCAGGAGATAATTTGTTAAAGATTCTAAAGGAGAGCCGGTACACTACAGTCCTGAGCGGGTTTGGCATGCTTCTGGAGAACGGCTATCCGTCCATTCGAGATGGTGATATGTCTTATGATATAGAAGAAAAATACGGATACTCTATGGAAGAGATGTTTTCGAGCGCTTTTTACTCTACACGTAAGGAACAGTTTTATGAGTTTTACCGCAACGAGATGCTTAGCCAGCTAGAGACACCGCCGGGCAAGGGGTTTATGGAGATGGCGGAGCTTCAGAGAAGGGGAATGTTTCAGTGCATTATAACCAGACGAATCTATGGCCTGCCAGACAGGGCAGGGTGTTGGAACGTGATTAACCTTCACGGAAGTGTGTATGATAATTTCTGTCCCCACTGTGGGAAGAAGTATCCGATGGAGTATGTTCGGGATTCGGCAAGGGTGCCGCTCTGTGAAGACTGTAAGACGCCAGTAAGGCCGAGAGTGTGTCTGTTTGGGGAGATGGTGGATAATGGCGTGATTACCAGGGCAGCAGAAGAGATTCTGAAGGCGGATGTGTTGTTGGTACTTGGCTCGCATCTAAATTCTTATCTGTGTAATCAGTTGATCAATTACTATGAAGGTGATAAGCTGATTCTGGTGAATGAGACGCCGCATTATGCAGAGCGGCTGGCGAATATTATCATTCATGAGAGGGTAGATCGACTGCTGGAACAGCTGCGGATTAAACTGGGGTAGAAGATCTGCGAAAAAGATAAATGAAGGAGATTAGACATGAACAAAGTTAGAACAAGATTTGCGCCGAGTCCTACGGGAAGAATGCATGTGGGTAATTTAAGGACTGCGCTTTATGCGTATCTGATTGCGAAGCATGAGGGAGGGGACTTTATGCTTCGAATTGAGGATACGGATCAGGAACGTTTTGTGGAGGGAGCATTGGAGATTATCTACCATACCCTTGCGGAGACGGGACTTGTCCATGATGAGGGACCAGACAAGGATGGCGGAGTAGGGCCTTACGTACAGAGCGAGAGGAATGCCTCTGGTCTGTACCTAAAATATGCGAAGCAGTTGATTGAACAGGGGAATGCCTACTACTGCTTCTGTGACAAGGAGAGGCTTGAGTCCTTAAAGAGTAGTGTGTCAGAAGACGGGGGGACGCAGATTGTTGTCTATGACAAGCACTGCTTGTGTCTTAGCAAGGAGGAGGTAGAGGCGAACCTTAAGGCAGGCAAGCCCTATGTCATTCGTTTTAATATGCCTGCAGAGGGAACTACGACGTTTCAGGATGATATTTACGGGGAGATTACAGTTCCCAACGAAGAACTGGAGGATTTGATTCTGATTAAATCCGACGGATATCCGACCTATAATTTTGCGAATGTGATTGACGACCATTTGATGGGAATCACCCATGTCGTACGGGGGAATGAATATCTGTCTTCAGCGCCGAAGTACAATAAGATTTATGAAGCGTTTGGGTGGGAGGTGCCTACCTATGTGCATTGTCCATTGATCACGGATGAGAATCATAAGAAGCTGAGTAAGCGGTGCGGACATTCTTCTTACGAGGATTTGATTGAGCAGGGCTTTATCACGGAGGCCGTGGTGAACTATGTGGCGCTGCTTGGGTGGTGTCCCGTAGGGAATCAGGAGATTTTTTCTTTGGATGAGCTGGTGAAGGAGTTTGATTACCGCCATATGAGCAAGTCGCCGGCAGTATTTGATATTGTGAAGCTAAGATGGATGAATGGAGAGTATTTTAAGGCGATGGAAGAAGAAAGGTTCTACGAGATGGCCAAGCCATACATCCAGGAGGTGGTGTCGAAGGACTATGACCTTAAAAAGATTGCAGCGCTTGTGAGGACCAGGATTGAGGTATTTCCGGATATTCGGGAGCAGATTGATTTCTTTGAGGAGCTTTTGGAGTACGATACGTCTATGTACTGCCATAAGAAGATGAAGACCAATGAGGAGAAGTCCTTAGCAGTACTCAAAGAAGTTCTGCCTCTTCTTGAAGCGCAGGAAGATTTCAGTAACGATGGGCTGTTCAATGTCCTGAAGGGTTATGTAGACGAGAAGGGGTATAAGACAGGTTATGTGATGTGGCCTATTCGGACAGCAGTCTCCGGAAAACAGAATACCCCAGGCGGTGCGACTGAGATTATGGAGATCATTGGTAAAGAAGAATCGCTTAAGAGAATCCAAAAAGGGATTGAGTTGTTAAGCAGATAAGGGGAGTCTATGAGTTTAAATCGTGCTCAGAGTACGGCGGTTGCCCACAAGGAAGGGCCATGTATGGTTCTCGCCGGTCCCGGTTCCGGGAAAACTCTCACCATTGCAAAGAGAATTGAATATCTAATCACTAAGTATAGGGTAAGGCCAGAAGAGATTCTGGTCATTACCTTTACAAAGTATGCGGCGAATGAGATGAAGGAGCGTTTCTTTAAGGTTATGGGAAAAACAGGTATTCCTGTGACTTTTGGGACCTTCCACGGTATCTATTATGGAATTTTGAAATGGGCATATCAGTTGAACCAGGGGAATCTGCTGACGGAGGAGGAGAAAGAGGCCCTGCTTCGGCAGATTACGGCTCAGCTTGGGTTTGAGATGCTTTTAGAGTCTGGGGATGAGAAGGATGCTCTTCGGGAACTGGCCGCCGAGGTGGGAAATATAAAGAACGAATGCCGTGATATCGAAGCCTATGAGTCGAAGCGATACGGTGTGTCCAGATTTCGGGAATTGTACCGGCTCTATGAGAGTGAAAAGAAAAAACTTAAGAAGATTGATTTTGAAGATATGTTAAGCTTATGCCGGGAATTATTTTTGGAAAGACCGGATATCCTAAAGAAATGGCAGGAGAAGTTTTGCTATATTTTAGTTGATGAATTTCAGGATGTCAATCAAGCCCAGTATGATGTGGTGAGAATGCTTGCTGCACCGCAGGATAACCTGTTTGTGGTGGGGGATGACGACCAGTCCATCTATGGGTTTCGGGGAGCAAAGCCGGGAATCATGATGGAATTTACAAAGGACTATCCCAAGGCTAGACAGATTTTGCTGGATATTAACTATCGTTCCACCGAACATATTGTAAATGGTGCGCTTCGAGTGATTGGTCACAATGAAAAGCGGTATGGCAAGAAGATCAGGGCGCAGAAGGGAAAGGGAGAGACGATTCATATACAGGAGGTACAGGATCCGTCGGCGGAAGGGGAGTATGTCCTGGAGACAATCAGAGAATATCAGGAGAAGGGAATCCCTTATGAGGAGATGGCTGTGCTATATCGGACAAGCCTGGATGCAAGGGCTGTTACAGAAGCCTTGGCAAAGGGACAGATTCCTTTCGTTATGAAGGAGAACATTCGCAGCTTGTATGACCATTTTATCGGAATGGATCTGATGAGTTACCTCCGTATGTCTCAGGAGGGCTGTAAGCGGAGATATCTTCTTCGGATTGCCAACAGGCCTAAGAGATATCTCAGCCGAGAGAGTATGGAGGGCCAGGTTAGTTATGAATCACTGCGGAATTTTTACTGTGACAAGGCCTGGATGCTAGACAGGATTGACCAGTTGGAATGGGAGCTTAAGATGCTTAAGGACAAGGCGCCTTACGCCGCGCTTCAGTATATCCGAAAAGGGATGGGGTATGATGATTTTCTGAGGGAGTATGCCGTTAGCCATAAGATTTCCAAGGAGGAGTTGTTGGAGATTGCGGATGAGATTCAAGAGAGCGCAAAGGAATATCGAACGATTGGGGAATGGTTTGACCATGTGGAGAATTATAAGGCAGTGTTAAGTGAGCAGAAGGCCAAGAGGTGGAGCCAGACGAAGGAAGATAACGGGGTTGCTCTTTTGACGATGCATGGCGCAAAGGGTCTGGAATATGAACTGGTATTCATTATTCAGGGAAATGAGGGAAGCATGCCTTACCGGAAAGCCAAGGGGAAGGAAGAGCTTGAGGAGGAGCGGCGGATGTTCTATGTGGCTATGACCAGAGCAAAGAGCAGGCTCGTCATTAGTTATGTGAAAGAAAAAAACGGAAAAGATATCAGCCCTTCCCGTTTTATTGAAGAATTACTCCTCGTCTAGCTCCTCAAATTCCTGTGTGTCCATCCATTCGTCGAATGCATCCGCAGCAATCTCATATTCTTCGTCATCTACGATATTTTCAAGTTCGGGTTCGCCTTCAGGTGTCTCCACATAACGGTAGAGGTAGACGTCGCCTTCTTCGGTATTACCTTCTTCATCCATGGGAAGTAAAGCTATGTATTCCTTGTCGGCGGCCTCGAACAGTGTAAGAATCGCACATTTTACGACTTCATCGTTGTCAAGCGTCAGTTCGACTGTCATGTATTCATCCATAGTATCCGTCTCCTTTATTTTTAGATACTTTTACTGTACCAAAGGAAAGGAGAAAATGCAAGAAGGTTTTGAAAGTTACTATTCACAGCAACATAAAAATGTTGTAGAATAATAGGAGGATATGCGAAAAAGGCATAAGGAGGAAGAAGAATATGAGAAAAAGGAAAATGGTTAGAGCATTGCTGATGCTCGTATGCATTTTCGTATTGTCCGCATGCAAGAAGAACGTTGGAACGCCTGAGGATAACGCGGTGTCTGACGAGTCTTCGGAGACAGAAGAGCTTGCAGAGGATAACGATACATATGTGTTTGGTTTCTCAGGGATTGATATGGAGAATCCTTATTTTATAACATTGGAATCAGCGATCAGGGAGGTGATCGAGAAGGAGGGATATGAGCTTATTACGAAGGATCCGGCTTCAAATCCAAAAGACCAGGAAGCGCAGATTGAGGAAATGATTCGGGAGGGGATTGATGGAATTTTTCTATGTCCTGTGGATTGGGAGGCAATTACGCCGGTGCTTGATACTTTGAAGGAGGCGAATGTAAGGATTATCAATGTGGATACACAGGTGAAAGAGATGGATTATGTGGACGCCTATATCGGATCTAATAACGTGGAGGCAGGATATGTCTGCGGAGAGGATTTGATTGAGAGATGCCCGGAGGGCGGGAAGGTAGCGATTCTAGAGTGCCCGACCCAAAATTCTATCAACGACCGTATTACAGGCTTCGAGGAGGCGATTGCCGCAGCAGCCAAAGGCTTTGAGGTGGTGGAGAGGGTGGACACCAACGGGGAATTTGAAAAAGCGCTGGAGGCGGCGAAAGAGATTCTCGAAAAGTACCCTGATGTATCGGCAATCATGTGCGGCAATGACCAACTTGCGGTTGCGGCGAAGACGGCAGTGAATCTTGCGAATTTGAAGACGGTGGTTATCTATGGGGTGGACGGCTCACCGGACATTAAGAAGGAATTAAAGAAAGCGGATGGACAGATTGCAGGAACGGCGGCCCAGTCGCCAATCAATATTGGAAAGACGGCGGCAAAGACGGCGGTTGCAATGTTGAATGGGGAAGACTATGAGAGGGAGATTTTCGAAGAAGTTTTTATGATTGACAAGGACAATGTTGAGATGTATGGAGTAGACGGATGGCAGTAGAGAGGCTGATTTTGTAGCAATAGCTGTATGGTTCCGGAAGAGAGCAGGAGGATTTAAGGCATGAAGGAGATACAGGGGAGACCCTTACCGTTAGGAACTACAATGATAGGAAATATTGTGAATTTTTCTGTGGCTGTGCCTCAGGAGAAGGAGTGTCAGTTATTGATTTACCGTGCTGGGGCCAAGAAACCATATGCTGTTTATGAAATGAAACGGGAGCTTGGGGAGGTTCGTTATCTTGCCCTGGAGGGTATCGTACCATCAAAGTTTGAATATAATTATCGGATCGGGGGAGAAGTTGTGCTCGATCCATATGTGAAAGCAATCGCCGGACGGGAAGTCTGGGGGCGTAGGCGTGATGTACAGAAACATGAGGTTCGGGGGATTCTGTACGATAAAGAATATGACTGGGAGGGAGATATGCCGTTGTGCCTGCCATATCATAGCGTGGTTGCCTACAGCCTGCATGTTCGGGGATTTACAAAGCATGTGTCCTCCAGAGTAAAAAGCAGAGGGACTTTTCAGGGAGTGGTGGAGAAGCTGCCCTATCTTAAGGATTTGGGGATTAACCAGATTCATTGTATGCCGGTCTATAATTTTGAAGAGTGTATGCAGTATCGGAATTATTGGGGATATGGTTCTGCATATTGGTTCGCGCCCAAGAGTTCCTATGCGAAATCAAAAGATGCGGTGCAGGAATTGAAGGATATGGTCAAGGCATGCCACAAGGCGGGGATTGAAGTGGCGCTTGAGATGCCGTTTACGGAGGAAGCTTCAAAACAGATGATGGAGGAGTGCTTAAGATACTATATGATTGAGTATCACATAGACGGTTTCATCTTGAACCCACAGATTGCGCCGATGGAGGCTATTTATGCGGATCCGATTTTGAAGAAGACGAAGATTATGATTCACCGGATTGATTTTCAGACGGTCATGCGCCGTTTTCTGAAAGGAGACGAGGGAATGGTGGAGGGAGTCATGCACTGGCTTCGGCACATTTCTAAGAAAGATGGAATTTTCAACTGCATTACGAATCAAAATGGTTTTACCTTGTATGATTTGGTGTCTTACGACAGAAAGCATAACGAGGCCAACGGGGAGAATAATCAAGACGGGCCGGAATATAATTATAGCTGGAACTGCGGGGCGGAGGGAATGACGAGGAAGAAGGCGATTGCCAGTCTGCGGGAGCAGCAGATGAAGAATGCATTCTTCCTGCTTTTGCTGGCCCAGGGGACGCCTTGTATTCTTGCGGGGGATGAGTTTGGGAATACACAGAAGGGCAATAATAATGTGTACTGCCAGGATAATTCTACGGGATGGACAGATTGGAGCCGTTTAGAACAGAAGAAGGAGTTTCATGATTTCGTAAAGAAATTGATTGCCGTCAGGAAGCGGTATCCGGTGTTTTGGCCGAAAGAGGAGATGTGCGGCATGAATCAGGCAAGGTGCGGTATTCCAGACGTGTCTTATCACGGGGAGAGTGCGTGGCGGGTTCCCTCGGAGGTGTTTAGCCGCCAGCTTGGAGTCTTTTATAGTGGGGCAGCCGCCGGCGGGGAGGATTGTTTTATCGCTTATAATATGCACTGGATTGAACATTCATTTGCACTTCCGGCCCTTCCGCGGGAGAAGAAGTGGTATAAGATTGCCTCCACGAAGGAGGGGATTCTTGACGAAGCAGAGTGCCTTGGAAACCAGAGAACGGTGGTCTTGAAGGAACGAATGATTATGGTATTTGCAGGTAGGGTAGAGCATGGAACAAAAGTGGATAGAAGCGGTGAAAAAAATAGGTCTAACGTCGTATCAGTTAAAGTGGATTGCGATTGTAACGATGCTGATTGACCATGTTGGCGCGGTTTTATTTCCGAGAGAGTGGGTTTTCCGTTATATAGGGCGTATTTCATTTCCTATTTTTTGTTTTCTTTTGACGCAAGGATTCATATATACTCGTGATATTCGAAAGTATATGGTAAGGCTTGGCGTATTTTCCATTCTCTCGGAGATTCCCTATGACTTGGCGTTTCATGGAAAGCTTGTGGATTTGGAATATCAAAATGTTTTTTTTACATTACTGCTTGGCGTAATCTTGATGTATATGCTGGAGCGTACCAAAGAACTGCCCCTTAGGATATTTATCATTCTACTAGTCATGACTGCGGCGGATATTCTGCGGACGGATTATGGTTATAGGGGGATTCTTTTGATCGCTTTGCTCTATCTGCTGCAGGAGAAGCTGTGGATTAAGACTATGTGCGGCGCTGTATGGAATTTCGTATGGAATGGCAGTATTCAGGGCTATGGCGCGCTGGCTATGATTCCCATTGCTTTGTATAACGGGGAGCCTGGAAGAAAGATGAAGTATTTTTTCTATGTGTTTTATCCGGCGCATCTGGTGGTTTTGTTTCTGATTCATAGAATGTTGTTTTGATGGAATGGTCGAGGATATAATAAAGGAGAATGAGTGTATATGAAAGCATGGCAGCATTTTAGGACAATCAATCATCATAGGCTGCTGGTCATGAAAGGATGTTTTAAGGTCGGCCTGTACCGGCAAGGGCTGCTTCATGATTTGTCCAAGTATTCCCCCTCGGAGTTTCTGGTGGGGTGCAGGTATTATCAGGGAACCAGAAGCCCGAATAATGCGGAACGGGAGGATATTGGGTATTCAAGGGCGTGGCTTCATCACAAAGGGAGAAATCGGCATCACTATGAATACTGGATTGATTATAGTACAAACCCAGAGGAAGGGATTATCGGTATGAAGATGCCGGTGCGGTATGTGATTGAGATGTTCATTGATCGAATTGCGGCGGCTAAGACTTACCGAGGGAGTAAGTATGAGGATTCTTATCCTTTGGAGTACTATGAGAAGGGTGTGGCAAGGCTTGGAAGGATGGTTCACCCGGAGACGGCAAAGCTTTTGCATTTCTTACTTAAGATGCTGGCAAGGGACGGGGAAGAGAAGACCTTTGGGTATATACGGAGCAGAGTTTTGGGGAAATACAATGTTCAGAAGTAAACCTGCCTTAAATGATGAAAAGCGTACATAGACTCCGTTATAGTAACCGTATGACAACAATATGCTGTGGTTTCTTTTGTTAGAGAATGAACGAAAGACAATAGATACAAAATAGTCCCCAATTTGCAGACTATTTTGTATCGTTCATTTTTTATAATCTTGGATATAACAGTTTATCAAAGGCTAATTTTTCGCTTCCTTGAAAAATAACCTTACCGCAATTAGCAAAGCCATTCTTTTTTAAAATATGCTGCATTCGTTTGTTGGAGAAATCTGTATCTACTCTGATATACCATATGTCATTTTGGATACAAAGTTTTTCTATCAGCTTAAATGTAATATCTGTCAAACCAATTCCTCGGAACTCTTTTTGAAATGCCATTCGATGAATAACGGCATACGGCTTTTTGCTCTCCATGTCCCATGAATTTTCGCATATGCAGGTTCTCCAGAAAAATCAAATAATCCGTCCATTGGGTAAATCCTTGTTCATTTTGGAAATTTTTACCGTCCTTAATTATATCCATACATATTTCAAGATCGTTCATTTGCGCCAGTTCAAGTACATTCATTATCAAAAGCTTCCTGTACCATTTATTATAAATGAGCAAAAGTGTATCTTCCGACAGATTTTCGAAAGGTATCTAAATCAAAAATCAATAATGCTTGATTATACGATTGAGTTATGGAGTATACACACCATTAAGAGTCTGGTTAAAAATAATGTAGGTGTTTCTTTTTTGCCTACCTTTGCTGTTCAAAAGGAGCTGAAGGATGGCGAACTTGTGGAAATTAAGACAGATATTTCAGATATTCAAATCTCGGCTGTATGCGGTTATAATAAAAATAAGTGGATGAGTCCTGCAATGGATTATTTTCTTAAACTCATAAAAATTTGTTAAAGCTGTGTATTTATGGATATCTCAATAAAATTCCAGTATGCAGAGCTTTAAAGTTGAAGCAAACGAAACATAGAGCTTATGTGATTTATTCATGCAATTACACCAGAACATGGAACCATTACAGGATACGTACAGAAAATAAAGCCACTTTTCAAAATATTCTACGTTATCTGATGATCATTCTTAAAGGATGGGGAATAATTGAGGGATGTCAAAGGTTCTTAATAAAATTTTATTTGGGAATTGTTTGTGGCGAGTAACTATTTTGTTTCTACTTGGTTTGAGGTGTAATAGCATTGTTAGAAATTAAAACGGCCAGTGTTAGAGGAGGAAAAGGTAGAGGAACTGTTAGAAATGGCAGGATATTGACCGTCATAAAGTCAGTAATGATATTTTGAGCAGGTATATGACAGCGGATAAATCATGTATGAAAAAAATTGCCAACGATTACTTGACAGTAACCCGCATAAAGAGATTAGAAACCGATAATTGAAACCCCAAATGAAGTATGGTAGTATAAAGATAAAGGAAAGGCAGGTGCGGGACACTGGAGAAAGAGAATCGTGAGCATAAGGATAGTGTGTTTGTTGATCTCTTTTATCAGGATGAAACGGCAAAGCGGAATCTGCTGAGTTTATATAATGCATTGCATGACACGGAGTATGAGGATGAGAATCTGGTACGGAAGGTGAAGATTGATGATGTTTTATATAAGAACTTCAAGAATGACATTTCCTTTGAGGTGAATGGGCAGGTGCTTGTCTTTGGGGAACATCAAAGCACTGTGAATATGAACATGTGTCTGCGTTGTTTGATGTATGTGGGAAGGGCATATGAGCAGTTAGTCGATAGTAAGGCACGCTACCGGACGACATTGGTAAAGATACCGACCCCAGAGTTTTATACATTTTATAATGGAGAGAAAGAACAGCCGTTAGAACGGGTATTATCTTTGTCAGACGCATTTATGAATCCGTCAGGAGAAAATTCAGTAGAGCTAAAGGTGAAGGTAATCAACATTAATTCGGATGAATAGAGCGCCATTAAAAAGGCAATCAGGGAATGTATGGAACAGGGAATACTGTCAGATTATTTGAAGCGGAAGGGAAGCGAGGTGGAGAATATGTTGATTGCAGAGTATAGTTATGAGGAAGATATACAGGTGAAGCAGGAAGAAGCCATGCAACAAGGAATACAGAAAGGAATTATTTTATCAGGAAAGATTTTTCAGATGGTAAAGAAAAATCTTAATTTGACAAATGAGCAGATAGCCTTGAAGCTTGGTTGTAGTGTAGAGGAAGTAGAAAGTACAAGAAAAATGTTTGGTATATAGTTTTATGAGAGGAAGGAGAGGATATATGGGAGATGGGAGATTATCATAATCAGTAAGAACATTGACGGAACAACTGGCATTAAAGGTCAGATGGAAAGAAGCGGAATAGAAAGTATCTGACTTGAGATTCTACTACCGGTTGAGGACGGTTCCACGCCTCAGCAAGAGAAGAACAATGAGCTGTTGGCAGAAATGGACGGTAGGCTGTCAACGGAAACCCGCTTACAGCGTAAGAAGCTTCCTAGAAAAACAAAAGAAGCCTTGAAAATCAAGGCTTCTTTCTTCCTGCGGAAGATGGGACTTGAACCCACACAGCTCGAAAGCTACAAGATCCTTAGTCTTGCTCGTCTGCCAGTTCCGACACTTCCGCAAGTGACATATCTGCTGTCCGTAGATTATAATACTACAAGGGGTAGAAAATGTCAACAGTAAATTTTAAAATTTTTAGATTGATTCTAAGAATTTTAGTGTATAATAGAAATAGAACCAATAAATGGATAAAAAAGACTATATTTTGCAGGAAAAGCGAGGAGAATGACGATGTTAGAAAAACTGGATTTGACAAAATCACTTGGTAAGGCAGAGTATAAGGAGAAAATGGCAGAATTAATGCCGAAACTTGGAGAGCTTCAAAGAGAATGTCGGGAGTATGGAATACCAGTTATGATTGCGTTTGAAGGGTATGGGGCGTCTGGAAAAGGTGTTCAAATTGGCGAGTTGATTAAGGCGCTTGACCCGAGAGGGTTCGAGGTGTATGCAGTTAAGAATGAGACGGAAGAAGAACGGATGCATCCCTTTATGTGGAGATTTTGGACAAAGATGCCGGCAAAAGGCCGCATTGCCATCTATGACAGCAGTTGGTATCGCAAGGTGTTGATTGACCGTTTTGAAAAAAAGACGAAAAAAAGGGAGCTTGCAGACGCCTATCGCTCCATCTGTTCCTTTGAGGAGCAGATGACCTCGGACGGCATGGTAATTATTAAGATTTTCCTGGCAATTGATAAAAAGGAACAGAAGAAGCGGTTTGACAAATTAATGGACTCCAAAGAAACAGCGTGGAGGGTAAGCGAAGGGGATTTGAAGCGAAACAAGGAGTTTGAAAAATATCAGGAAGTCAATGAGGAGATGCTGACGCGGACGGACACAGAATATGCGCCCTGGAATATTGTGGAGGCAGTAGACCGCCGGTTTGCCGCGGCGAAAATCTATGCTGTCGTTGCACAGACATTGTCGGAAAAGGTTGAGGAGGCGAGAAAGAAAGCCTGCAAGGAGAAAGATAAAAAAGACGGAAAAAAAGAGGAAGGTACATCTGTAAAAAATACACCTGAAAATAAGGCGGAGCTAATGAGTGACGGCAGTATCAGACAGGATAAAAAAATGAAAGAATCTATTCTTGGAAAAGCAGATTTGCGCCTTACATACACGAAGGAGGAGTATAAGGCGCGTCTTGCGAAGCTGCAAAAGAAGATGGAAAAACTGCATGGGGAGCTTTACCGAAAGAGGATACCGGTGGTCCTTGGATTCGAGGGATGGGACGCCGGAGGCAAGGGCGGCGCTATCAAGCGTCTGACGGAGAAAATGGATCCCAGAGGGTTTGTGGTACACCCCACGGCTTCCCCTAATGATATTGAGAAGGCACATCACTATCTCTGGAGATTCTGGGTAGATATGCCGAAAGCCGGTCATGTCACTATCTTTGACAGGACATGGTACGGAAGGGTCATGGTTGAGAGGATTGAAGGGTTCTGTTCACGTCAGGAGTGGCAGAGGGCCTATAAAGAGATAAATGATATGGAAAAGGATCTGGCGGATGCAGGCGCAATCGTGTTGAAATTTTGGATGCAGATTGACAAGGACGAGCAGGCGAGGAGATTTTCGGCAAGGCAGGAAAACCCAAAGAAGCAGTGGAAAATCACGGACGAGGATTGGCGTAACAGGGAGAAGTGGGAGCAGTATGAGGAGGCTGTGGACGAGATGCTTATTCGGACGTCTACACCTTATGCTCCATGGATTGTTGTAGAGGGAAATTGTAAATATTTTGCCAGAATTAAGGTGTTAGAGACGGTGGTGGAAGCGATAGAAAAGCGTCTTGACAAAGATATGGAAAAAAATAAGAAGTAAAATAAAGGAAATCGAGTACTTTTGTCGAATATTATATATGAGGGTGTAAATGATGTATTATTCCGATGAAGTAATTGAAGAAGTAAGGTCAAAAAACGACATAGTGGACGTCATATCCGGTTATGTAAGACTTAATAAGAAGGGAAGCTCTTATATGGGGCTCTGCCCGTTTCACAATGAGAAGTCACCGTCTTTTTCTGTCAGCAGGGTAAAGCAGATGTACCATTGCTTCGGATGCGGGGCAGGAGGTAATGTATTTACCTTCCTGATGGAATATGAGAATTATTCTTTTGTGGAGGCGCTTAAGTATTTGGCAGATCGGGCAGGAGTAGAGCTGCCGGAACAGGAGTACTCAAAGGAGGCGAAGCAGAGAGCTGATACCAAGGCAATTCTTCTTGAGATTAATAAGCTGGCAGCACAGTATTATTATGTACAATTGAAGAAGGAACAGGGCGTCCATGCCCTGTCCTATTTAAAGAACAGAGAGCTGACCGACGAAACCATTCGGGCTTTTGGACTTGGATACTCGAATAAATACAGCAATGACTTGTACCAGTACTTAAGGGCAAAAGGGTATCAGTCGGAGATGCTTTTAAAGGCAGGACTTGTGAGCATGGACGAACGGCAGGGCGTGTATGATAAGTTTTGGAACAGGGTAATGTTTCCCATCATGGATGTGAATAGCCGGGTAATTGGGTTCGGCGGCCGGGTTATGGGCGATGGGAAGCCGAAGTATCTTAATTCGCCTGAGACGATGATTTTTGACAAGAGCCGTAATTTATACGGACTGAACAGGGCAAGAAGCTCCAAAAAGTCATATTTTCTTCTGTGTGAGGGATATATGGATGTGATTTCCCTCCACCAGGCAGGCTTTACCAATGCTGTGGCGTCTCTTGGAACCGCCCTGACGCCGGGACATGCCGCATTGATTAAGCGGTATGTGCAGGAGGTATATCTGACCTATGACAGCGACGAGGCGGGGACGAAGGCGGCGCTGCGAGCCGTACCGATTCTTAAGGATGTGGGAATTACGGCTAGGATTATCCGTATGGAACCCTATAAGGATCCGGATGAATTTATTAAGAACCTAGGGGCAGCAGCATTTGAAGAGAGAATCGGAAAGGCGAGGAATGGCTTCATGTTCAGTCTTGAGGTTTTGGAGAAGAATTATGACCTGCAGACCCCGGAAGGTAAGACAGATTTTATGCGTGAGGCGGCAAGGCGTCTGACAGAATTTGACGAAGAGATTGAGCGCAATAACTACATAGAAGCGGTGGCGAAAGCCTACCATGTAGGGATGGAGGATTTGCGCAGGCTGGTGGGGCGGGTGGCAATACAGACCGGTCTTGCTGCCCCGGCGAAGCGTCCGAAGACGACGAACCAACAGTCTAAGGGGAAGGAAGACGGGATTATGAAGTCGCAGAAGATTCTGCTGACTTGGCTGATTGAGGATGCCTCTATTTTCCGTCAGATTGAACCGTATATTACACCGTCAGATTTTTCTGGAGATTTGTATCGGACGGTTGCAGCGCTTCTCTATGAGCAGTATCAGGCGGGAGATGTGAATCCGGCAAAAATAATAAACCATTTTACAGATGAGGAGGAGCATCGGGAGGTTTCGAGTCTGTTCCACACAAAGATTCGGGAGCTGACCACTGTGAAAGAACAGGAGAAGGCGCTTAAGGAGACGGTTCTGCGTGTGAAGAGCCACAGCATAGAAGAGGCGACAAGGAATCTGGAGCCGACGGACATGTTGGGCCTGCAGAGGTTGATGGAAGTAAAAAGCAAGATGCAGGACATCCAAAAACTGCATATTTCTGTTAATTAAGGATAAAATATAAGCAAGCAATGAGAGGATGGGCACTATATGGAAGAAAACATAGTGAAATTTGAAGAGAAATTAAAAGATCTGGTCTCTCTGGGAAAAAAGAAGAAGAGTATTCTGGAAGTACAGGAAATTAATGATTTCTTTTCAGATATGGAACTGGAACCAGATCACATGGAGAAGGTCTTTGAGTATCTGGAGTCGCACAATATCGATGTGCTTCGTATCAGCGGGGACGATGATGATATTGACGACGTGGATCTCATGATCTCTGAGGAAGATGAGGTAGATATGGAGAAGCTGGATCTGTCTGTGCCGGATGGAATCAGCATCGAGGATCCGGTGCGCATGTACCTGAAGGAGATCGGTAAGGTGCCTCTACTGACGGCAGACGAGGAAGTGGATCTGGCAAGCAGGATGGCAGAAGGGGATGAGGATGCCAAGAAACGTCTTGCCGAGGCGAACCTGCGTCTGGTGGTCAGCATCGCCAAGCGTTATGTGGGGCGCGGCATGCTGTTTCTGGATTTGATTCAGGAGGGGAATCTGGGGCTTATTAAGGCTGTGGAGAAGTTTGATTACCGCAAGGGCTTCAAGTTCAGTACCTATGCCACTTGGTGGATTCGTCAGGCAATCACACGCGCCATTGCGGATCAGGCGAGGACCATCCGTATTCCGGTTCATATGGTTGAGACGATCAATAAATTAATCCGTGTGTCCAGACAATTATTGCAGGAGCTTGGGCGTGAGCCCACGCCGGAAGAGATTGCGGAGGAACTGGACATGCCTGTGGAGAGAGTCCGCGAGATTCTTAAGATTTCCCAGGAGCCGGTGTCACTAGAGACGCCTATTGGTGAGGAGGAGGACAGCCACCTTGGGGACTTTATTCAGGATGACAACGTGCCTGTTCCGGCAGAGGCGGCGGCACAGACCCTTCTCAAGGAACAGCTTGACGAGGTCTTAGATACGCTGACAGAGAGGGAACAGAAGGTTTTGCGATTACGGTTCGGCATGAATGACGGACGTGCGCGTACGCTGGAGGAAGTGGGGAAGGAATTTGACGTTACAAGAGAGCGTATCCGCCAGATTGAGGCGAAAGCTTTACGGAAGCTCCGTCATCCAAGCCGCAGCAGAAAATTAAGAGATTATCTGGATTAAGAAGAGGCGCCTATGGAACTATCAAAAAGACTTTATGCAGTTGCAAGTCTTGTGACAGAGGGCGCCTCTGTTGCAGATGTTGGAACGGACCACGGATACATACCTATTTACCTGATGCAGAAGAATATTGCGTCTAAGGTGATTGCTTTGGATATCAACGGGGGACCTCTGGAGCGCGCCAGGATGCATATAATCGGGTATAATCTTAAGGGGCAGATTGAGACGAGGCTGTCCGACGGACTTTCGGCGGTTCAGCCCGGGGAAGTGGATACGATGATTGCCGCCGGTATGGGGGGCGGTCTGGTGATTAAGATCCTTGAGGAAGGAAGAGAAGTGGTGAAGAGCCTGAAAGCATGTATTTTGCAGCCTCAGTCAGAGGTGTGGCGGGTGCGCAGGTATCTTTTGGATCACAATATGAATATAATAGACGAGGATATGGTGGAGGAGGACGGAAAATATTATCCGATGATGCGGGTGATTCACGGGGAATCCCCAAGGTATGCGGAGTGCGAGTATATTTTCGGGAAGCGGCTTTTGGAAAAGAAGAACCCGGTGCTTGAGAAGTTCCTCCACAGGGAATTGGAGATTCGGGAGGGGATTTTTAAGGAGCTGAGTCATCATGTGGGGAGCGAAGGAGCAAAGGAGCGCATGACGGAAATCCGAAGGGAGATTATGATTATCAGCAGGGCGCTTGGATATTATTGTATCCACCCGAAATTGTAGTGGAATACGGATATCAGAGTTTGGAAAGGCGGAGTTGTATGTTATGTAAGGATGTCATGGCCGTTATAGAAGGAAGTTATGCCAGGAGATATGCCATGGAGTGGGATAATGTGGGGCTTCTGGTGGGAAGGGACGATAAAGAGATAGAGAGAATCTATGTTGCCCTGGACGCCGGGGACGAGGTAATTGCAGAAGCGGCCCGGTGGGGGGCGGATTTGCTGGTGACCCATCATCCCCTGATATTTGGCGGGATGAAGCAGATTACGAATCAGGATTTTATTGGCAGGCGCGTACTTGAGCTTGTCCGTCGGGATATTTCTTACTATGCCATGCATACGAATTATGATGTGGTTCGGATGGCCGGCTTAGCGGCGGATTTGCTGGGGCTTTTGCGGCAGGAGGTTCTGGAGGTTACCTGTGAGGAATCAGAGGAAGCGCTGGGGATCGGGCGGATTGGATATTCAGAAGAGCCGATGGCATTGAAAGAGTGCTGCGAGAGGGTGAAGAAGGTATTTTCTTTGGAGGCGGTTCGAGCGTTCGGGGATCCAAAGCGGCAGGTTTGCAGGGTGGCGGTATGTCCGGGCTCAGGGAAGAGCGTGCTAAGGGATGCCCTTAGAAAGGGAGCGGACGTGCTGATTACAGGGGATATTGGACACCATGAAGGAATTGACGCCGTGGCCCAGGGGATGGCTGTGATTGATGCGGGACATTACGGGATGGAGTATATTTTTGTGGAGGATATGAGGCGCTTCCTTACAGAGAGACTTCCGGGCGCAGAGGTCCTTGGGGCTCCGGTGAGTCATCCTTATGTGAGCGTTTAACGAATAAAATGTCAGGGAAAGAGGTGGACACATGGGTAAGGAGATGTATCAGGTTAAGATTGGCGAGCAGACCCGGCTCTATGAGGCGGGCACTACATACCGTGAGATTGCGAAGGAATACCAGAAGGATTATGAGGATGATATTGTACTGGTATTTGTAAACGGAAAGCTGCAGGAGTTATTTAAGAAACTGAAATCCGACTGTGTACTGGAATTTGAGACCACTGCCGGAGAGATTGGACACAGGGCCTATCAGCGCAGCATTAGCCTGATGATGGTAAAGGCTGTTTACGATGTGGCGGGACATGATGCTATTGAGAAGGTAAGGATACACTTTTCCGTAAGCAAGGGATATTACTGTACCGTGAAAGGAAATATTTCCGTAAATCAGGAATTTCTGGATCGGGTGGAGGCCAGAATGTGGGAGATGGTGGAGAAGGATATGCCCATTAACAAGCGTTCCGTTCGTACGGATGATGCAATCGCGCTGTTCGGACGCCACGGGATGCATGACAAGGAGCGTCTGTTCCGATACCGCAGGGTTTCCAAGGTAAATATATACAGCATGAACGAGTTTGAAGATTATCATTACGGTTATATGGTGCCTAGCGCAGGGTATCTGAGATATTTTAAGCTATATCTGTATGACGAGGGATTTGTTGTGCAGATGCCGGTTAAGTCAGCGCCCAAGGCAGTGCCGGATTTTGAGCCTCAGAATAAGCTGTTCCACGTACTGAAAGAGTCGGTTCACTGGGGGGATATCCAGGGAATCGAGACGGTAGGCGCGCTGAATGACCGCATAACAAAGGACGGCGTCCATGATGTGGTTCTTGTCCAGGAGGCGCTGCAGGAGAAAAAGATTGCGGAGATTGCGACCCAGATTGCAGCTCGGCCGGAATTAAAGTTTATTCTGATTGCAGGGCCGTCCTCTTCCGGAAAGACTACCTTTTCCCACAGACTGTCCGTGCAGCTTCGTGCAAACGGTATGACGCCAAGGCCCATTGCTGTGGATAACTATTTTGTGGAGCGGGAACAGAATCCGAAGGACGAGACGGGCGCTTTTGACTTTGAGTGTTTGGAGGCCGTGGATGTGGAGCTGTTCAACCGCCAGTTGAATGAATTGCTTGACGGCAGGGAAGTGATTCTTCCTACATTCAATTTTGTGACAGGGCATAAGGAATACGGGACACAGGCAATGAAGCTGGGAGCCAATGACGTGCTTGTGATAGAAGGGATTCACTGTCTGAATCCGAAGATGACTGAGAGTCTTCCGGATGAAAATAAATTCAAGATTTACATCAGCGCGTTGACCCAGCTGAATGTTGACGAGCATGACAGGATTCCGACTACGGACGGACGGCTTTTGCGCCGTATTGTGCGGGACGCCCGTACCAGAGGGTCGTCTGCACAGCGTACGATACGGATGTGGCAGTCTGTAAGAAGAGGGGAGGAGAAGTTTATCTTCCCATTTCAGGAGGAAGCGGATATCATGTTTAATTCTGCGCTGATCTATGAGCTGGCTGTGCTTAAGATTTATGTGGAACCCTTGCTGTTTGGGATCGACAGGAATTGTCCGGAGTATTTGGAGGCGAAGAGACTGCTTAAGTTCCTGGATTATTTTGTGGGGATTGGAAGCGAGAACGTGCCGACTAATTCACTTCTGAGAGAGTTTATCGGAGGCGGCTGCTTTAAAGTGTAAGAATTAGAAAGCTTTTTGCAGAAAGAATAAAAATCGCAGAGTAACCTACTCTGCGATTTTTTCATAAACAGCATAATTATTATAACCACCTAATCTTAATAAATCAATACTAAATTATCGTTTGTAAAAATTTGGTGCAAATTCACGAAAGAAAAGTAAATTAAAAATCTGTTTATTTCAAAATATTATCTAAAAAATCTGTTTTAAATCAAAATTCTCTTTAAATTATCCATAGAACATGGTCAAAAAAAATCGCAGAGTAGGTTACTCCACGAAAGAAGGGATTATTATCTGGTATTTACTTCCCTGCAAAGAGCAGGAAGAACAAAAAATTCTGGCTTCATGCAGGAAATATCTTTCCGATAGGGCCATTCGGGATGCATTTGTTTTGACCTATGATCAGATGCGCCGGTATCAAGGTCTATGGCATATGGAGAAGAAATTATTGTTTCCGGCAAACGTACTCCTAGAAAGCGAGAATGAGGAGATTCTAAAAGGCGAGTTGAGCCGGCAGAAGAGGCTGGTTGAGGGAATTTCTTGGAATATTCTAAAGCTGGACTGGACAGAAAACGTTAGAGGGCTTTTAAGATTAGATTTAGAAGAAGAAGCTTTTTTGCGTTCACTATGCGGAGAACAGAAACATATAGGAATGTCAAAAGGGATTATCTGCAAAGGTGTTACACAGGTGTTTGAAGGCCCGTTAAGAGGACGGGAAGCACAGATTTGCAAAATTGACCGTCATAAACGTTTGGCAAGGCTTGAGGCACAGAAGGGCAGGAAGAATCTTCGATATATCCTGGCAGGACTGGAAATTGTGGAAAGAGTATAGGAAAAGAAACCAGAAGTTTACGGCAAGTTTATGAGAATAGGAGCCAAAAGGATTATGGAAAAAAGAAACATCAGTTTCAGCCCTCCTGATATCAGCGAGTTGGAAATTTCAGAAGTTACAGAAGCGCTTCGTTCCGGATGGATTACGACGGGACCTAGAACAAAGCTGTTAGAAAGACGTTTGGCGGCATTTATAGAGACGGGAAGAACTGATATTGACTGTGAGATAAAAGAAAATATAGCAAAATACAGCCATCGTGTAGTCTGTCTGGAATCAGCAACGTCGGCTGAGGAACTGAATTTTCGTATTCTTGGAGTAGGTCCGGGAGACGAAGTGATTGTTCCTGCCTATACATATACAGCGTCCGCGTCGGCAGCAATTCATTGTGGCGCAAAGGTTGTATTTGTGGACACTGTGAAGCCGGACGGTGCAAACGACACACATGCACCGGAAATGAATTATCAGAAATTAGCAGAGGCTATTAATGAGAGAACAAAGGCAATTGTGGCGGTAGACATTGGCGGCGTTGTGTGTGATTATGACAAGGTTTTTGAAGCGGTGCAAAGCAGGAAAGCTTGCTTTGTACCCATGGAGGACCATAGCGACGGATTGCGTGATATAAATAGCAGGATTCAGAGTGAAATTGGCAGAGCAGCTATTGTTGCAGACAGCGCGCATAGTCTTGGCGCCTGGCGGAACGTTGGCGGGCGTAGGCTTAACTGTGGACAGATTGCAGATTTTACTTCTTATTCTTTTCATGCAGTGAAAAATTTTACCACGGCAGAAGGAGGAGCCTCTACATGGCTTCCGTTGAGTAAAGTTACGAATGATGAAATATATAAATATTATCAATTGCTTTCCCTTCATGGACAGAACAAGGACGCTATGGAGAAAACAACGCTGGGAGCCTGGGAGTATGACATCATCGGCTCTTGGTATAAGTGCAATATGACGGATATCACGGCGTCCATCGGTTTGGGGCAGCTTGAGCGATATCTGGATATGCTGAAACGCAGGAGTGAAATTGTTGAAAAGTATGACAAAATATGTGATGAATTGGGGTTAAAACATCTGATGCATCACACAAGAGATATGCAAAGCAGTAATCATCTTTATCTTGTCCGTGTTCCTGGAATTACATCAAAACAGAGGACAAGGATTATAGAAAAAATGGCAGAAGAGGGGATTGTATGTAACGTACATTATAAACCGCTCCCTATGATGACTGCATATAAGAATATGGGATGGGATATCAGGGATTTTCCTAATGCATATGGTTATTTTGAAAATCTGATTTCTTTGCCCCTTCATACGAGGTTGTCAGAGGAAGATGTAGCGTATATTTCGGACATATTGAAAAAAATTATTTTAAGAGAGTATTGTGACAGAACATGGAAGTAATCTTAGATAAATTTAATACCCATATATTCCATCTCAAATGGGGAAATGTAAGCGGTGTGAAAAATAGTCTTACAATAAATGAAATCGACAGATTGATGGAGGATGCAACAAAGGATGGATTTCAAAATCTGATTGTAAAAATTGATACTGGTTTTAAACGGGCTGTCAATATATTTGAGGATAGAAAGTTCCAATTAGTTGATACTCAAATGATGTATGAAATAGCTGTGAAGCCTCCAATTAGGGCAGATGTTCCAATTCTTATACCCAATGTAATATTTCGTGAACAAAGACAAGAGGATGTTGCAAAGATTGTCAATATAGCAAGAAATACATTTGTTCTTGATCAATTTCATTCAGATATGGCGTTGGAGAAAGAAGACTGTGATCGATATTACGGGGAGTGGGCAAGGAATTGCTGCGAAGGTTTTGCTGATGGGGTATTTGTGCTTACGTGCGACGATGTAATTGCCGGTTTTATAACCATTCATTTTAGAGAGCCTAAAAAAGCAACGGTCGGACTTGCTGCTATTGATACAAAATATCAAGGAAATGGATTTTTTCACTATATGATTGAGAAGACACTTGACTATTTGAGAGATAGAGAGTGTAAGACACTTTTTTACGGTACACAGTTGTGCAACCAGCCGGTACTTAGAGTCATGTCCAAGTTTGGAGGGGTGCCGCTCTACAGCAAGCATGTTTTTCATAGAATGTTAACTACATCAGGAGGGGAGAATGAAGGCAGATCTGTTCAAGATGGATTTAGCAGTTGATGATGAGGCGTTACTTAAGAAGAATACGATGGAGAAAAAGATAAAAAGGGCAGCAGATTTTGCTATTTCTATCTTATTACTTATCATAGTATGTCCTCTTCTTGTGTGCGCCTGTATTGCGATTAGAATAGAATCAAAAGGAAGCGCCATTTATAGACAGAAAAGATATGGATTTTGCGGCAGAGAATTTATAGCGTATAAATTAAGAACAATGTATGAACACAGTTCAGACGGCAATTTGGCCGCGCCGAAAGCCGGAGATACCAGGGTCACAAGAGTAGGAAAGATACTAAGAAAGACCAGCATAGACGAGCTGCCGCAGTTGTTCAATGTACTCCATGGTGATATGAGTATTCTGGGGCCAAGGGCCGTACCCTATAAAGAGATTGAACTTAGATTAGAAAATATGATAAAGAGTAACCCAGAGCAGGAAGGGCAGTTTCGCAGGGCGATGGAAATACGAACGTTGATGAGACCGGGAATCAGCGGAATGGCACAGGCATATGGAAGAAGTGCGCTTACTGCTAAGGAGGCAACCGGATACGATGTGTATTATGTTATGTACTATTCCTTACTCTTAGATATCAGAATATTTTTTAAGACAATTGATACTATTTTATTCCGAAAGGGAGTGAATTGATGAGTAAAGCGTTATTTGTATGTTATGGCGGAGGACATGCTGACGCGTTGATTCCAGTGATGGAATATTTGAGGAAAAATACGGATATAGAAGTGGAAGCGATTGGCATAAATCTTGCTGTTGAAAAAATGAGAAAGGCAGAAATTCCATGCAAGTCACTCAGCGATTATCTTGATATTCGAAGTGTGGAATTGGGCTTTCCCTTGGCAAGAAAGAGGCACGATTTTTCATCAAAAGTCAGTTTTGCAGATTCCATAGCCTATTATGGTTTTTCAATGTCAGATTTGATTGATGAAGCAGGGGTAAAATCTGCCGAAAAGATACTTCGTATTTATGACCGCAGAACCATGTTCCCGCAAAAAACAATGATGAGAATCTTGAATCAGGAAAAACCAGACGTGGTGGTCACTACAACCATGAACAGATTTGAGGCCGCCACATTATATGCTGCTGGAAAGCTTGGAATTGCAACGGTTAAAGTTGAGGATTTGATAGGAAGAGTAAATAGAACGTTTCCAGATAAGATTCAGGTAGATACACAGGCAGAAAAGGAAGAGCTCATGCAGAGAGGCTTTTCTGAGCAAAGGATCATTCTGAGAGAGGAAATGGAGAACCCGACGGTTATCAGTTATTGTGAAAAAATACATCAAAGACAGTTAGAGATGCGGCCTACGGCATTTGCCGTATTGTGCGATTATGCAAAGCAGGAAATCATGAAAAGAGGTATTTGGAGTGCTTCGATTCATGTTACTGGTCAGCCGGCGTTCGACAGACACCCATGGTTTCAGCAGAATACTTCTAAGGAAGAGGTGTGCAGAGAACTTTCTTTGGAGGCGGGAAAGCCGTTATTAACATTTATGTCCCAGCCAAACGCAGAAAGGGAAGACGTATTCAAAACATTTGTCAAGGCTGTGGAAAGCCTTTCCCATACAGAGCTTCAAGTTGTAGTTAAACTGCATCCAAATGAAGACGGACGTATTCAAAGATTAATTCTGAAAGAACATAATACGGATAAGATAAAGTTAGTAAAGGAGATGGATGCAAGGTTACTTCTCGCGGTGTCTGATGTGATTGTAACGGTATCCTCTACCACAGGCCTGGAAGCGGCGGTTATGGGTAAACCCTTAGTTTACCTTAACGTCACGGATAAAGAAGACTACATACCTTTTGAGCAGATGGGGATCGGGTTAAGGTGTACCAATTCGGTTGAAGTAGCAGAGTGTCTTAAAAAAATTCTTATTCGTCATGAAAAGCTGGATTTTCCAGAATTAAAAAAGTATGTGACGGATGGGAAAGCGGCTGTAAGGGTAGGGGAGCTAATACGAAAAGCGGCAAGAAAAGAGTTAAAGCCTGTTAGAAAAGTAGTCATCATTGTTCAGGCAAGAATGGGCTCTTTAAGGCTTCCGGGAAAAGTAATGAAGACGTTGGCAGGAAAACCTATGATCTGGCATTTGGTTAACCGTATGCGGCAGAGTAAGCTGGCAATGGAGGTGATTGTGGCTACCTCCGAGGCTTCTAATAATGCTTCGCTGAAGGAGTATATGACAAAGGCCAGTATACCTTGGTATGAGGGAAGTGAGACAGACGTACTGAAGCGATATGTAGAAACCGCAAAAAAATCGGGAGCAGAAGTAATCGTTAGGGTTACGGCAGACAATCCCTTAACCAGCGCAGTATGTATTGATCAAATGATAGAATCCCATTTTCAAATGAATGCTGATTATACGGTTATGAAAGGGCTGCCAATCGGCGTAACAGGAGAAGTTGTCAACTTGGAGGTTTTAGAAAACGTTTGCGGTAAAAAAGATTTGACACAGACAGATAGGGAACATGTTACGCTTTACGTTTATGAGCATCCGGATGAATATAAAATAAATTATATGGAGGCTCCAAAGGAAATAAACAGTCCGGATACCAGGCTGACGGTAGATACGTTAGAAGATTTTAAAAGGATGGAAGATATCTATGAACAGCTTTACAAGGGAAATGATATAAAACTAGAGGACGTACTTTCTTACCTTTCATTTTCCCGTTTGGAGCATAGATAAATGGATGGAGATAAACATGAGAAAAGTAGAATATTTAATCTTAGGAGCAGGTGTGTCGGGGCTTGCATTTGCAAATCACGTTGGACACAGTGATTACTTGATCCTAGAGAGAGAAAGGGAGCCGGGCGGATATTGCCGCACTACGAAAAGGGGAGAATATGTGTGGGATTATGCGGGCCATTTCTTTCATTTCTCACATCCACAGTTAAAAAAGAATTTTGAGGCTGTGACCACTTCAGACGAGACGGTGTATCGCGTAAAAAATACGAAGATCTATTACAAAGGATACTATGTGGACTATCCTTTTCAAAAGAATATTCATCAGCTAACCAAGGATGAATTGATTGAATGTATATATGATCTCTTTGAGAAGAGTGAAAAAAATAGATATGATAGCTTTCTGGATATGCTGTATGGAAAATTTGGAAAGAGTATTACGGAAAAATTTTTGCGTCCATATAATGAGAAGTTATATGCCTGTGACTTGAATCTGCTTGATGTAAATGCAATGGGAAGGTTTTTTCCGGAGGCTGATTTGGAAAGTATTATTCGGAATATGAAAGTTGCGGATAATGCTTCCTATAACAGTGAGTTTTTGTATCCTAAGCGTGGAGCAGAGGTTTTCGTAAATAAACTTTTGGAGAAGCTGGAAATGGAGAAAATCCATCTCAGAGAAAGAGTTCAGTCGGTAAATACGGATAAACATATAGTGATAACAGACAAGGATAGGTATCAGTATGATTATTTGATTTCATCGCTTCCATTCCATGAGTTTATAAAAATGTCGGATATTGTTGAGCAAGTGGATTGTTCTGTATTTTCGTATAATCAGGTACTTGTACTGAATCTGGGGTTTGATCAAAAAGCAGTCGATTCAGATATTCATTGGATTTATGTACCAAGTAAGGAGATAAATTTTTATAGAGCCGGATTTTATAATAATATTATCGGTTCAAAAAAGCTTAGCATGTACATTGAGATTGGATATGATAAAGACTACGTCATTACAGACGCGGAAATTACAAGGCAGCTTGATTTGACGATTGACAATCTAAGAAGGATGAAAATTATAAGGAAGCATCGTCTGACAGAGCATCAGGCGATTATTATGAACCCTGCATATGTTCATATTACTCAGAAAAGTATGGAAACTGTGGGAAAGTTAAAAGAAATGTTAGCTGAAAATCATGTGTATACCGTCGGACGCTACGGGGACTGGAAATACTGCTCCATCGAGGATTGTATGGTGGATTCTCTAAACATAGCGAAGCAAATCAAGGGGTAAAAATGGAATCATTTAAGTTATTTTTCAGATTTAACTGTGGAAATATGTGGGGATTAGGACACTTGTATAGGAATCTGGCGCTTATGCAGGAAATGACTCTCAGAGGTTTTGTGTGCGAAGCGCTGATTAACGATGTAGATGCCGCAAAAAATATGCTAAAAGAGAAGGGGGTTAAGTATCGTCTTTTATCAAAAGAGTTGGAAACAGCAGATGAATTACTTGAGGTTATAAAAGGAAGCGGCAGCCAACGAAACCCTATAGGGTTAGTGATAGATCGTCTAAACACTGAGAAAGGGTATATGGATATTCTTTTGAACCATGGTTTAAAGGTCATTTGCTATGACAATTACGATAAAAGCGCATTAGAGGCAAAGCTGCTGATTAATACACGAAAGCTTTTGGTGGGAAATGTAATTCCAGAATATAGCGGGCCCGCATATCAGTTACTTAGAAATGAAGTCTTAGAGTATGCCAAGAGAGATAAAAAAATAAAAGAGGTTGGAAAGAAAGTATTCGTACATTTTGGCGGAACAGATCCTCTTCATATTCTGGATATGGCATATGATGTATGCTCCAATCTGAAAGAATACCAGTTCATTTATGTTGCTGGGAAAGGAGCTGAAAATCGTAATGAACTATTTTTGCAGACACCTGAGAATTTTACCGAATTATTGTATGAGGCGGACGCGGCGATTATCAGTGGGGGCGTCACAATGTATGAAGCGGCTGCGCTGGGAATACCGATGCTTCTTATAAACCAGAATGAAGATCAAAAGTTGGCGGCAGGTATATTTGAAAAAGAAATGAAGGCAGTAAATTTAGGACTTTTAAGTGAGACGAGTCCTGCAAAATTACGAAAAAGTTTAGTGGACCTGATGAAGGATGTGAAGTACAGAAAGACAATGTCTTTGTTGGGAAAAAAATTTGTGGATGGGAAAGGTCTGAATCGGGTCTGCGATATTATTGAGAAGGTTTTTACTTAAGAAGGTTTTCCTTGAGAGGAGGAATTAAAGTGGAATTAACTATTGGAGGCAAAATCGTTTCCAATGATACTCCTGCATTGATTATCGCAGAAGCAGGGATTAATCACGACGGAAAATTGGAGCAGGCATATCAGTTAATTGATATGGCGGCTAATGCCGGAGCGGATGTAGTCAAATTTCAGCTTTTCACAGTCAGCCATATGTATCCAACTACAGCGGGAGAATATAGAACTGCAAATGGTAAAAAGACAGAAATATATGATTTAATAAAAGATGTTGAACTACCGGAAGCTTGGATTCCCAGATTGATGGAGAGGTGCAGGAAAAGAAACATAGGATTTCTTTGTACCACATGTGATGAGGCTTCTACGGATAAATTAGATAAATATGGAGTAGACTCTTATAAAATTGCTTCCGGTGAAATTACGTATCTTCCGTTGTTTGAACATACGGCCCAAAAGGGGAAGACGGTTATTTTTTCGGAAGGAGCGGCTTCTTTGACGGAAATCGCTAATGTTGTTGAAATACTAAGGGCTGTCGGCAATAAGAAGCTTGCCCTTCTTCACTGTACTGCCGAGTATCCGGCGAAAATGGAAGATTGTAACGTCAATCTGATTGAAACATATAGAAGAATTTTCCCGGATATTTTGATTGGATTTTCTGATCACACAATGGATCCCTCCGAAGCTTCGATTCAAGCAGTAAAGATGGGAGCTAAGATTATTGAAAAACATATTACAGTTGATAGAAGTCTCCCAGGCGCCGACCATTGTTTTGCATTAGAAGAAAAAGACTTAAGAAAGCTGGTTGAAGAAGTCAGGTATGCCCAGCGCCATCTGGAGGAAATCGAAAAGAATCCTGTGATCTGTGGACGAACAGACAAAGTTATATTACAGGAGGAAGAATCGCTAAGAAAATTTACGCACAGGGGTATCTTTGCGTCAGTAGATCTGGCGAAAGGCGAGCGATTGACAAAAGATAATATCATCGTGTTAAGGCCGGGAAACAGCGAGAATGGAATAGAGCCGCAATTCTATCACATGTTATTAGAGAATGGAGTTCGAGTAAATAAAGCTGTTGCGAACAATCATCCGATCAGATGGGAGGATGTATTAAAAGCTTAATTGGAGGATTACGAAAGCATTAAAGGAGAAACGATTGTTTACTATGAGTACAGGAGTAGGAATGGGGCTGTGCGCCCTTATATATGTTCTTTTATTAATTTTTAATCGTAAAAGATGTTTTTCATTTGTATCAGGAAATAAAGTATCAGTCGTAATGATTCTCTACTTGCTTACCATAGGCTTAACAGTTACGCCTACAGTGAATGCAGTTATGATCGTTATTGTGTTATTATCTACGATATTCCAGAAAAAGAAGATGAACCGGAATGTATACATGAGCAGAGGGAGTTTTATACTCATTTTGCTTGTGTCGACATATTTAATCTTAAACACAATTATAATCTATTCAAATAAAAAATATAATCCGGAATTTAATCCTTATATTGGATTGATTGAGATGATAACATATTTTTTATATTTTATTGCATTGTCTATCCTGGATTTAAGTGAAAGAGACAGACAATTGTTAATAGAAGATGCGTCTATTTATTTGATTGGTGTTTTTATTATTGGAATGTTAGGAATCATAGATAAGGAAGCGGCGCTGTTTGGGAGAATGAGTGCAATATTCAGAAATCCTAATCTGTTGGGGGTTTATAGTGCAATAATTTTTGCACTGAATTTTCAATATAGTCATTCAATAATATCCAAAAGAATAAAGCTGATGATTATAGGATTAAGTTTTATTTTGGTGCTATTGTCTCAATCGAGAGTGGCATGGATTGGGATTATGGTCTATTTCATGATGGTATTTTTTAAATCAAATATTAATTCGAAATTAAAATACATCTTAATGACTGTGATGTTGTCCTTCATAATGCTTATTATATTCAAAGATGAAATCTTGTATTTATTCCAGACTAGAATCGTTACGGCGTTTAATATGGAGGATTTTTCTACATCTGATAGAGTAGGGCTGATTAAAGCGGCGCTGGATATATATGAAGATCATAAATTTTTCGGGACAGGTATCAGAAGTTTCTTGGAGGAAGTAAAAAAATACAGATATTCATTTTGGAGCCTTCATGTCATGCATCCCCATAACGCATATTTGGAAATGCTGCAAAGTCTTGGTCTGGCAGGTTTCCTGCTGTATTTAGTTACAATTGTCAATATTTTAATACATAAAAGTAACAAGGATAGAAACTTTATATTTGTGTTCATTATGTTTTTAGCCATGGGTTTGTTGAATAGATTGTTTAATGAATATTCTACAACGATATTTTTGTGGACAGTCTTAGCTTTTATATAATAGAAGCTTTTGAAGGGAGTAAACATGGAAGAGATTGCAGTAAGTTGTATTGTACCGGTGTATAACTTGGAAAGTAAACTTAAAAGATGTGTTGAGAGCCTGTTAGGTCAGACATTGAGAAATATTGAGATTATCTTGGTGAACGATTGTTCCACAGATGGCTCAAAAGACGTTATTAGTGAATATGCAAGACTAAATGCTAATATTACGGATATTCATTTAAATGAAAATGTGAAACAGGGCGGTGCGAGAAATGAAGGGCTTAAGGCAGCAAGAGGAGAGTATATTGCATTTATCGATGGGGATGATTGGATTGAAGCAGATATGTTGGAAGCCTTGTATCAGCTTGCAAAAAGAGAAGACTTAGATATTGTGGATTCGGACTATTATCAGGAAGATGAGCATGGAAATTGTGTAAAGAGGAGCAGTATTCCAAATGAATATTTAGAAAATATAGATATAAAGAAATTAATCCTTCATCACGGGAGAATATGGACAAAAATATTTAGAAGAAGTCTGCTTATGATTCATAAGCTGTATTTTATTCAAGGAAAGAAATTTGAAGATAATCCATACCTTCCTACGGTATTTATGTACACAGAAAGGATTGGAAAAGTAAGAAAAGCATTTTATCATTACATATATAATACCATGTCTACCTCCAGAAAAAGAAATGATGACACGGTTTTTGACAGAATGGATACGGCGGTATATTTACTGAAGGATGTAAAAAGAAGGGGCTTGTACGAAAGCTATAAAGAAGAAATTGATTTCAAGTTTATAGAATTATACTATGCCAACACAATTATTACATGTATCACAAAATTTGATCATGTCCAATACCAATATATAAAGAAAGCGTACAAAGAAATTAGATATTATTTACCGGAATATAGGCGGAACAGATATATATCCTGCTCACCTTTGTATATTAGATTATTGACGAGATTTCATTTGATAAGCATAGTGTTTGTGAGTTTCTTGATAAGTATCCTCCAGAAAACAAAACTTAGGAATACACTGACTAAAGGGGCAAAATCTCAATGAATATACAAGCTGCTATTTTATTCGTTCTTACATTTCTGGCAAAAGTTATGGGGTTTTCACGGGATCTTATTTTGTCGTACTATTATGGTGCAAGCAATATTGTAGATGCCTATGTGATTGCGACAACGATACCTATGGTTGTCTTTTCGTTTGTGGGGACGGGGATTCAGACCTCTCTGATTCCTATGTTGGATAAGGTTGACAGTGAAGGAGGAAGTAAATCGGAATTTATCGCTAATATTGTAAATATATTTTCTATTTTTTGTTTTTTGGCGATTATCGTGGTCTTAATCTGTACAAAGCCGGTTGTCATGCTATTTGCATCTGGGTTTGATGGCGAGACGATGGAATTGGCGGTCTCTTTTACGCGGTTTAGTATTAGCGGAATCGTTTTTTCAACATTGACTTACATTTTTACAAGCGTACTTCATCATAAAAATCGGTTTATTGCAGCGGCGTTTAGCATTGTTTTAATGGATTTTATTGTATTAATATTTGTTGTACTCAGTCATTTTTTCGGTCTATACTTATTGCCTGTCGGAAATGTTGTCGCATTAGGGATTCAGGCCATATTTCTATGGTGTATTGTCAGATATAATCATAAAATAATTTTGGATTTTAGAAATTCAAATTTTATTCTATTGATTCAAACCATTGTTCCGATTATTATTGGCGCTTCAGTGAATCAGGTTAATTTATTGATTGATCAAACACTGGCCTCAAGAATTATGATAGGCGCTATCTCTTATCTTAATTACGCAAATAAAGTGCTTGCTGTAGTGCAAGGAGTTTTCATTTTAGCATTTATATCCTTGGTGTATCCGAAAATGTCACAAATATTAATTCAAAGAGATTTCAAAAAGTTGAATGATAGTATCAAAAATTGGACAATAATATTAGAATTTTTTGTGATTCCTTGTATGATTATTTTTATGCTTTACTCAGAGGAGATTATCAACCTGTTATTTTTTAGAGGAAATTTTACAAGGAAAGATGTCGGGTATACGGGAATGGTATTGTTCATCTACGCGGTACAATTACCCATGTATGCGGTCAGAGAATTGTTGGTTCGAGTCTATTACGGGGAGCGAAACAGCAGGCTTCCGTTAGTTAATTCCGTAATTGGGCTGTCGGTAAATATAATCGTGGCGCTTGCGTGTATTCGGACGATAGGGTTGGCAGCTTTACCGTTTTCGACTACAGTGTCATGTTTTGTGACGGCAGGATTTCTGTTTGTCAGGTATGTCAAAGATTTTTGTCTTGATGAAAGTAAAAGAATAATTGTCCCTATTATAGCGGCTTCCCTTGTATTTTTATGTACATTTTTAATGATTGTCTGCGGTATAAGATGGGGCGTTAAAGAATTTTTGGAATTAGGGAAATATGGGTATATTTTTGAGATGGGTTTTTCATTTTTTATATATGCGGCGCTCTTTTTCTTCATAAGATTATAACAGTTCAGCCTTCCGGCTTCACTGTTACATAAGATTACACCCTTGATGGAAGCTTCTATCAAGGGTGCGGCTCTATCAGTTTCACATTCGTAGTCTTTAGCAGTACCACCAATTCTTTTATATCATTAATCGGACGCTCAATCTCAAGTCCTCCGAAGCCCACCTGGTCTAAATCGTGGCAGTCGCTGCCAGAAATAAAGCTTAGCTTAGGATAGTCTTTTACCCATTGTGATAATTTCTCGTTGTGATTACCACTGCAGGGACGCTGGTTAAATTCCACGCCGTCTAAAAATTCCGGATTCCGGGGAATACAAGGTTCCCTGAAGGGATGGGCCTGATAGAAAAGGGCGCCGTAGGAATGACACAGCTTATAGACGGCCTGCTGGTCCATGAAACATAAATCAGGATGGCGGAATAAAAAATCTTCATCGATTCCGTAAATCAGGAAATCCTCGTCATAGGGTTCTAAGCGCAGCTCAACGCCTAACATAACCTGTAAACCATACTGTGAACCAGCCTTTTTCGCCTTTCTATAGCCTAATAAGTATCTCTCTATCTTCTCATCATCGGTTTTTCCAAAATCTTTTAGCAATATATTGTCAAAATGATTGGTAATGACAATAGCTTCATAACCAGCCTCTTTATATGCTTTTGCAATACTTTCTGCATCTGCTTTGGCACAAGGGCTGCCTTCACTGGTATGAACATGCATCTCTATTTTCATATGTCAGCTCCCATTTATAAATCAGACAACAATTGCAGTTTCGTTCGTTTTGCTTCATAATATATCAAAATAAGCCCACTTTTGGGCGGGCTTATTTTGATATAGACAGCCTGCTTCTTTGTTCAATGTTCAGGACAGTCTCTTTTGAATCTTACAATATTAGTCTTCGGAGGTTTCCTCCTTGGAAGCATCTTCTGCTTCAGCGGCGGCTTCCTTGTCGTCTCCATCTGTATTATCCCCGTCCTCAGCATTGTCTTCCTCATTCTTAGAAGCGTTAAGGGAAACATACTCTCGGTCTGATACGGGCTTTAAGTCGCTGTCAAGATCAAAGTCGTTGTCTTCAAACTCATCATCAAAGTCGTCGTCCTCACTGGAATCTTTTTTCTTTAAAAAGTAGATAAGGCCTGCGATTGTTCCAGCCGCTGCAGCCAGCCCCATTAAACCTTTGCCCCATTTCTTCATAATCATTATATCTCCTTTCAAAATATATTCTAGTATCTATCATACCACACATTGTATTATTTTTCCTCTAAAATAATCATAAAATGTACGGAAAAGTGATTTTCAAACCTGTATGCGGCACTGGATTAATCTGGGGAACTGTGTTAGACTATAACAATATTGTATTTTTGAGAAAAAAGGAGGGGATGCACTATGAATAAGTATGAAGCATCAGGAACGGCTAAAAAGGGGCTGTTCCGTATCATTTTCAGCAGGACGGGAATCATACTTCTTCTGGTCCTGATACAGTTTGGGCTGATGGTTTCGTCGGTTTACTACCTGCGGGAGTATCTTCCTTTTATATATGGCGCAGTAATCATTTTGGAAGCGATTGCAGTAATCTATATCATCAATTCCAAGGGTAATCCGGCGTTTAAAATGACGTGGATGCTGTGTGTGCTGGTATTTCCTTTGATTGGAGTGATGTTCTATGTATTTGCACAGATGCAGGTGGGAACACGGTTCATGCGAAGCAGGCTGTCTACCTTAAGGATTGAGACTGCGCCCTATATGCAGCAGGACCCGGAGATTGTGGACCATATACGGGCAAGCAAGTCTGCCAATGCACAGTTGTCTTATTATCTGTCCAGGCAGTTGGGCTTCCCCACGTACCGCAACACAGAAGTCCATTATTATCCCCTGGGAGAATATAAGTTTAAGGCCATGCTTCAGGAGTTACAGAAAGCGCGCAAATATATTTTCATGGAATATTTTATTGTAGAGAAGGGGTATATGTGGGGAAGCATCCTGGATATTCTTAAGCGAAAGGCGGCGGAAGGGGTGGAGGTCCGGTTTATGTATGACGGGATGTGCGCCATCTCCATGCTGCCGTACAGTTATCCAAGGCAGCTTGAGAAATGCGGAATCCAGTGTAAGATGTCCAATCCCATCGTGCCGTTTCTGTCCACCACACAGAATAACCGTGACCACAGGAAGATTTGTGTGATTGACGGAAAGGTGGCGTTTACCGGTGGCGTGAATTTAGGGGATGAGTATATCAACCGAAAGGAACGGTTCGGGCACTGGAAGGACACGGCCGTGATGCTTCGGGGAGACGCTGTACAGAGTTTTACCATGATTTTTTTGCAGATGTGGAATGTAGAGGAGCGCAGGCCGGAGAAGTATATGCGGTATCTGACGCCGAAGCGTTCCGAACTCCATCGAGGTATGGGGTATGTGATTCCTTACGGGGACAGTCCATTTGACAATGAAAATGTGGGGGAAGAGGTTTATTTTCATATTTTAAACCATGCAAAGAAGTACGTACATATCATGACTCCCTATTTAATTTTGGATAATGAGATGATTATAACGCTGACAAGGGCTGCAAAAAGCGGGATAGAAGTTGTAATTATTATGCCCCATATACCTGATAAATGGTATGCATTTGCAGTTGCTAAGACATACTATAAAGAGCTGATTGAAAGCGGTGTGCAGATTTATGAGTATACGCCGGGCTTCGTCCATGCGAAGGTGTTTGTGTCGGATGACGATACGGCGACGGTAGGGACTATAAACCTGGATTACCGAAGTCTGTACCTGCACTATGAGTGCGGGGTGTTCATTTACAACAATCCGGAGGTGGATAAGATTGAGGCGGATTTCCAGAATACACTGGTAAAATGCCATAAGGTAACTCTGGTGGAGGCAAAGGAGAGAAGTATGCTTACGAAAGTCACAGGGCATGTGCTGCGGCTGGTTGCGCCCTTGATGTAGCGGAAGGGTTTACACTAAAGGAGAGAACGATACGCACAGGCATATCAGATTATAAAAAATGCATTTTACAGGAGTGGAAAAATATAGTATAATGCTAAGTGGTTTTAATACTCATGTAAATGATAAGGTATGCAGATAACGCAGGAGGAATTGATATGGTAAAAGCAGTAGTTGGCGCTAACTGGGGAGATGAAGGCAAGGGAAAGATTACGGATATGCTTGCAGAGAAGGCTGATATCATCGTAAGATTCCAGGGAGGTGCGAATGCAGGGCACACGATCGTCAATGATTATGGTAAGTTTGCGCTCCACACCCTGCCGTCAGGTGTTTTTTACGGTCATACGACGAGCATGATCGGCAATGGAGTGGCGCTGGATGTTCCTGTACTTTTCAAGGAGATCCAGTCTATTGTTGACAGGGGAGTTCCGAAGCCGAAGATCCTTGTATCGGACCGTGCCCAGATGGTGATGTCCTATCATAAGAATTTTGACGCATATGAGGAAGAACGGCTTGGCGGGAAGTCCTTTGGTTCCACCAAATCAGGAATTGCTCCTTTCTATTCAGATAAATATGCGAAGATTGGATTTCAGGTAAGCGAACTTTTTGACGAGGAGTTGTTGAAGGAAAAGGTGATAAGGATTGCTAAGCAGAAGAATGTGCTGCTTGAGCATCTGTACCACAAGCCCTTAATCAATCCCGACGAGCTTTATAAGGAGCTTCAAGAGTATAAAGAGATGATTGAGCCTTATGTGTGCGATACGTCCCTTTATCTCCATAATGCCCTGAAAGAGGGGAAGGAGATTCTGTTAGAGGGACAGCTTGGCTCCCTTAAGGATCCGGATCACGGCATCTATCCTATGGTGACGTCTTCTTCGACTTTGGCAGCCTATGGCGCCATCGGCGCGGGGATTCCTCCGTATGAGATTAAGCAGATTATTACGGTCTGCAAGGCATATTCCAGCGCCGTGGGAGCAGGAGCGTTCGTCAGTGAGATTTTTGGGGACGAGGCGGATGAGCTGAGGAATCGAGGAGGAGACGGCGGCGAGTTTGGAGCGACCACAGGACGCCCAAGGAGAGTGGGATGGTTTGACTGTGTTGCGTCTAAATACGGCTGCAGGATGCAGGGGACGACAGATGTGGCGTTCACCGTGTTGGATGTGCTTGGCTATCTGGACGAGATTCCGGTATGTGTCGGTTATGAGATTGATGGGAAGGTGACATCAGATTTCCCAACTACCCATCTGCTTGACAGGGCTAAGCCAGTGATAAAGAAGCTGCCGGGATGGAAATGTGACATCAGGGGCATTAAGAATTATGAGGAGTTGCCAAAGAACTGCTTAAAATATATTGAGTTTGTGGAAGAGCAGATTGGATATCCGATTACAATGGTGTCAAACGGACCTGGAAGAGAGGATATTATCTATCGAACCAGCGGGCTTGGCAGATAGGCAGCTAAAGTAATATTGGAAATTATAATTTAGAAACTGTAGGTCTTTTTCCCGTAATGAGGCGGGAGGATTTACAGTTTCAACAATTTAAGCGGAAGAAGGGCGTAAAATATGTGTGGAATTTGTGGAATTATCGGAGAGACGAAAGAGAAGGAACATGTACTTGCCAGAATGATGAAAGTCATGGAGCACCGTGGGCCCGACGGAGGGGATACTCATGTCTCAGACGGCGCGCTGTTGGGGTTTCGGAGGCTTAGCATTATCGATTTGGATACCGGCATGCAGCCCATGCTAAACGAGGATGGCAGCATGGCGTTGGTGTTCAACGGAGAGATTTATAATTATCAGGCTCTTAGAAAGGTATTGAAGCAGAAGGGGCATGTGTTTGGAAATTCCTCGGATTCGGAAGTGCTTCTCCATGGCTATGAGGAATACGGGCAAGAGCTTCTGGGAAAATTAAGGGGGATGTTCGGCTTTGCGATCTGGGATGACAAAAAGAAAGCACTCTTTGCTGCAAGAGATTATTTTGGTATTAAGCCGTTTTATTATGCCGTGGTGGATAATACGCTAGTATTCGCCTCAGAGATCAAATGTATTCTGGAATATCCAGGGTATCAGAAGAGGGTAAACGAGGAAGCATTGGAGCAGTATCTTTCCTTTCAATATTCCGCCCTCCCGGAGACATTTTTCAAGGGAATCTACAAGCTGCTTCCAGGGCATTATCTGACATTTCAGAATCATGAGTTAAAGGTGGGCCGTTATTTCGAGCCTACTTTGGATCCGTTAGCGAAGGAGAGCGAGCGGGCGATGGTTGCAGAGACGAAAAACGTCATGAACAAGTCTGTTAAAAGGCATCTGATCAGTGATGTGGAGGTAGGCAGCTTTCTCTCAAGCGGCGTGGATTCAAGCTTAATTGCCGCCTTGTCAAAATGCAACCGCACATTTACCGTGGGATTTGCCCATGAGGGAGATAAATACAACGAGATTACTTATGCGAAGGAGCTGTCGAAGAAGATAGGGATTGAGAACCAGTGTAAATATATTTCCAGAGAGGAGTTTAAGGAGGCGATTCCAAAGGTTATGTACCATATGGACGAGCCTCTGGCAGACGCCTCTGCTGTGGCGCTTTATTTCTTGGCGCAGGAGGCGTCAAAGAGGGTCAAAGTAGTTCTCTCGGGAGAAGGTGCGGATGAGATTTTCGGCGGTTACAATATTTATTTGGAGCCAAAAGCTTTAAGATGGAGCTGTTTTATTCCGATGGGAGTGAGAAAGAGGGTAGCAAGTGTGGCAGAACGCCTTCCAAAGCATATGAAGGGGAGGAACTATCTGATTCGTGCGGCGCGTCCCTTAAGCGAGCGGTATATCGGGAATGCTTATATTTTCACAGCAGATGAGAGAGCGCGGCTTCTAAGGAAAAAGAAAGAAGGGCCAAAACCGAAGGATTTGCTTAAGAAAGAGTATGATAAGCTAACGAAACTTCCGGATTCTGACCAGATGCAGGCCTTGGATTTGGTGTACTGGCTTCCGGGAGATATCCTTCTGAAGGCGGACAAGATGAGCATGGCTCACTCCCTTGAGGTGAGGGTGCCCTTCCTTGACAAGGACGTATTCGAGGTGGCGCGCCGGATTCCCCATTCGTTGAAAACGAAGAAGTACACAACAAAATATGTGCTGCGGAAGGTGGCCGATGAGTATCTGCCGGAGCAGGTGGCGAAAAAGAAGAAGCTTGGGTTCCCGATTCCAATCCGCAACTGGTTCAAGGAGGAGGACTGGTATCAGCAGATTAAGACGGCCTTTACCGGTGAGACGGCCAAGCGATATTTCCACACCAAGAGGCTTGTGCGGCTTCTTGATGAGCATAAGGCGGGAAGGGAAGACAATAGCCGGAAGATCTGGACCGTGTATGCGTTTCTGGTATGGCATCAAGTGTTCTTTGAGTCATAAGAGGTTAAGATTGTTTCTTTTTCCTTAAGAAATAACTAACCTTTCTTTTAGAATTTTGCCATAACATGGACATATTTACCTGTTATCCTATTTATAGATTTACAAAGCAGAAGGATTTGAAATATCTGTCATATTATGTGAGGTATATCCATATAATAATAATGAGGGATTAGGCAGTCCTTTTGGTATGAATAGGATAGGAGGTATTACAATGCAGCAGAAAAAAGAATCGAGCCGTACAGAAGTAATCTCAATAGAAGAATACCTTACAAAGAGAAAAAAACTCAGGGATCTGGATAAAAGCCAGAGATGGGGAGGCATCCCAAAGGAGAAGCACGCATTGGTTATGATGTCTTGTCTCGTTGGTAATTAGGCGAGTATCCTCGTCTGGTTACATAGGAGACAGGATGTCAAAGGGATCATATATTATGAGTATAGAAAGGGCAGGCAGTCAGAAAAGCCTGCCCTTTGCATGTATAGACAGATAGAATTTGTCAGGATTCTTCCTCATTCCTGCGGCGCTGGTCTTTATCTGTTAGACGGTATACCAGTATAAAGGCGTATAGAAGTACGGGAAGAAGGATGGTACAGGCGATAGAAGCCTTCAAAAGCCCTTTTGTGGCAGAATGGTCAGTCAGTGCGAAGATCAGGGTAAGAGCATACATGGCAAAGAGCAAAAATGCGCCTAACGCCGCCAGAAGCCGTTTTATTTTATTATATTTTTTATTTTTCATGAGAATCTTCCTTTACATCTTAATAAGACTTTAGTATATTATATAGGTGACAGGAAAAAAAAGCAATACAAAGGAGTAGTATATATTATGAGCGGTACATTATTAGAGCAATGGAGAGACGTCGCTTACGACCAGAAAGCAGGCGCGCAGAATCTTCAAAAATTCTGGGACGACTATTTTGTAATCGAGAAGGAAATCTATGAGAAGCTTCTTTCGAACCCAGACGAGGAAGTGAAGGGCACAGTCAAAGAGCTGGCGGAAAAGTATGGCCAGGAGGTTATGACTATAGTTGGTTTCCTGGACGGCATTAACGAGAGCCTGAAGGTGGAGAACCCTATTGAAACCATGGACGAGGATACGGTGGTAAGCCTTGGGTTTGACAAGGAGAAGCTGTATAAGAACATGGTTGCGGCCAAGGCGGATTGGCTTTATAACCTTCCACAGTGGGATGCCATCTATTCAGAAGAGGAGCAGAAGAGGCTCTATAAGGAACAGAAGGATTCCGGTACGATTCGCAAGGAGAAGAAGATTGGCCGGAATGACCCATGTCCGTGCGGATCAGGGAAGAAATATAAGAAATGCTGTGGAAAATAGGATTGACAAAGAATATTCCCGTGTTATAATATTTGTTATGAAAATGTTGAACGCGTTGACGAGACGAGTAGGTTGGGAAAGGAATGACAGAGAGAGAAGCCGCTGGCTGCAAGCTTCTTATTTCGGAACCTTCTGAAAACTACCTCTGAGTGGCTGCAAAACAGTCCGGTGATTCCGTTATCATCGTGAATGAAGTGGTTCTGGCATATTTGCCGGAGCAATTTTAGGGTGGAACCGCGAGAATATCGTCCCTTACAGTGAGTAATGCTGTAAGGGACTTTTTGGTGGTTCATTTAGAGATAGGCAAGGGGTTAACGCTTGATTGCAGAAAAAGAAGCGGGAAGGAGGATTGGTGGGAATATGAAGGGTGAATGGGAGCCTTATCAGCATAAGGTTCAGTATTATGAGACTGACCAGATGGGGATTGTGCATCACTCTAACTATATCCGTTGGTTTGAGGAGGCTCGGACGGATTATATGGAGAAGATGGGAATGGGATATGACCAGATGGAGGCAAGGGGGATTTTAAGCCCGGTATTGTCTGTGGAGGCTGATTATCTCCAGATGATTCGCTTCGGTGAGACGGTGACGATTGAGACATTTATCAAGGAATACAATGGTATTCGGCTGACGGTGGGATATGAGGTGATTGACGAAAAGCATCAGAGGACGTGCTGTCGGGGAACGACGAAGCATTGTTTCCTGGACAGGGAAGGGAAGTTCTTATCTTTGAAACAGGCTTGTCTGGAATATCATCAGATGTTTGTACAGGGACTTGAAGACCATAAAGAAAATAAATAGACAAGAGAGGTGCATTATGAAAATTAAATTGAAAGATGGTTCCGTTAAGGAGTATGAAGGCAGCAGGTCAGTTCTTGATATTGCAAAGGATATCAGTGAAGGGCTTGCGAGGGCTGCAACCAGCGCCAAGGTGGACGGCGATATTGTAGATTTGAGGAAAGAGATTTCACAGGATTGTGAGCTGGAGCTTCTGACATTTGATTCAGAGGATGGAAAGGGGGCCTTCTGGCATACCACCTCCCATATCATGGCCCAGGCTGTAAAACGTCTGTATCCAGAGACGAAGCTGGCTATCGGACCGTCTATCGACAACGGCTTTTACTACGACCTTGACAGGGAGACTCCATTTGTGGCGGAGGATCTTGAGAAGATCGAGGCGGAGATGAAGAAGATTGTGAAAGAAAATCTGGCAATCGAGAGATTTACCAAGTCCAGGGAGGAGGCTATCGCATACTTTAAGGAAAATGGCGAGCCTTACAAGGTAGAGCTTGTGGAGGATCTGCCGGAAGGTGAGGAGATTAGCTTCTATCGTCAGGGAGAGTTCGTGGATCTCTGTGCAGGACCGCACCTGATGTCCACGAAGAATGTGAAGGCCGTGAAGCTTACCAGCCTTGCAGGCGCCTACTGGCGGGGAAGCGAGAAAAATAAGATGCTGACCAGAATCTATGGAATTTCTTACCCAAAGAAAGGGGAGCTTGAGGAGTATCTGCACAGGCTTGAGGAGGCGAAGAAGCGTGACCATAGGAAACTGGGACGTGAGTTGGGATTGTTCATGATGTGTGACGAGGGACCAGGCTTTCCATTCTTCCTTCCGAAGGGTATGGTGCTTAAGAATACGCTGATGGAATACTGGCGGGAGCTTCACAAGAGGAACGGTTATGTGGAGATTTCTACACCGATTATTTTAAGCCGTCATCTGTGGGAAAATTCCGGACATTGGGATCACTATAAAGACAATATGTATACGACGGTGATTGATGAGGAGGATTTTGCAGTAAAACCTATGAACTGTCCGGGTGGAATGTTGGTGTATAAGTCTGAGCCGCGCTCCTATAAGGATCTGCCGCTGCGTGCCGGTGAGATTGGATTGGTCCACAGGCATGAGAAGTCAGGCGCTCTTCACGGTCTGTTCCGTGTACGTTGTTTCAATCAGGATGATGCACATATCTTCATGATGCCAGAGCAGATTCGCGATGAGATTAAGGGTGTGGCGAAGCTGATTGATGAGGTTTACAGTCTGTTTGGCTTCAAATACCATGTGGAATTATCCACACGTCCAGAGGACAGTATGGGAAGCGATGCGGACTGGGAGATGGCGACAGAAGGACTTCGGGGCGCCCTTGATGACTTAGGACTTGACTATGTAGTCAACGAGGGGGACGGCGCTTTCTACGGACCAAAGATTGATTTCCATCTGGAGGATTCTATCGGCAGAACCTGGCAGTGTGGGACGATTCAGTTAGATATGCAAATGCCCCAGAGATTTGATTTGGAGTATACGGGGGCGGACGGAGAGAAGCACAGGCCGATTATGATTCACAGGGTTGCGTTTGGCTCTATTGAAAGGTTTATCGGGATTCTGATTGAACATTTTGCAGGCGCCTTCCCTACATGGCTTGCACCGGTGCAGGTAAAGGTCCTGCCGATTTCGGAGAAACATTTGGAATATGGTAAGAAGGTTTTAAAAGAGCTTGAGGCTTCTGGTATTCGCGCGGAGATTGATGAGCGGGCAGAGAAGATAGGATATAAGATTCGTGAGGCGCAGATGAATAAAATTCCGTATATGCTGGTTGTGGGCGCGAAAGAAGAAGAGCAGGAGCTAGTGGCTGTGAGAAGCCGTTTTGCCGGTGACGAAGGTCAGAAGGGAATCGGTGAGTTTATAAAGGCTGTGAAGGAAGAGATCGCGGGTAAGACACAGAGGGAGATTGTGAAAGAAGATTAAGATTTTTGTTGATTTGTTTTTAAGACATTAGAAGAGTGTGCGGCAGACGTATGATTTTACATACCTGCTGCACACTCTTTTCTAATTCAGAAGTGAAAATTTGTGTTGAATATGTATGCCTATATGCCCGATACCCAAAATAAATGCTGCGATTAGCATAAATACAACTTTTCCGTATATCCCCAACATAAAAAATGCAATAACCGGCAGAGCTGCCCCTGCAAGAGGTATGCCTAGCGTCCATTTATGTATATTAAAATCAGAAAACACCAATGAACAGCAGCAGGTCAATACTTCCCCCAATCTCTCAAAGAACAGCAAGATTTTATTTTCTTTTATAGGTGTATATCCCTGTGGCTTTCTTTTTGACCACATTATATTGGGAATAAATAACATCAATAAAAAAAGTAACCCTATATATGAAAATCCCAAATTTCCAAACATACTATTTTCCACCATCTACTACACCATTTTGCCGTGAAAATACATGAAAATACGTGAAAGTTTGTAAATTATAAATTTATTGCAAATATGCCGAAACCCTTGAAAACACTGGACTAGAAAGGTGTTCCATACAAATCATAAGGCGTCACCTGGTACACATAATAATTTAACCAGTTAGTGTACAAATTGTTTGCAGTTGCGCGCCATGTAAGCAGAGGTTTGTTTTCAGGATTGTCGTCTATATAGTAGTTCTTTGGAATCTCGATAGACAGTCCCTTTTTCAAATCGCGTTTGTATTCACTGTCAAGGGTCACTCTGTCGTATTCAGGATGCCCCATGACAAAGATCTGCCGTCCGCCATCTGCCATGGCTAGGAATAGCCCTGCATCTTCGGATTCAGCAAGGATGGTCAGCCGCTCTTCAGCCCGGATCTTGTCCATCGGTACTTCCGTATGGCGGGAGTGGGGGGCAAGAAATATATCATCGAATCCACGGACAAGAGGGATCTTGCGGTTCATTACTTTGTGCTGGAAGATTCCGAATACTTTGTGGTCTACAGGAACCTTATCGATTCCATAATGGTAGTAGATCCCAGCCTGCGCCCCCCAGCATAAGTGCAGGGTAGAGGTGACGTGGGTCTTACTCCATTCCATAATCTCTGTCAGCTCATCCCAGTAGTCCACCTTCTCAAATGCCATCTGCTCCACAGGGGCGCCGGTGATGATGAAACCATCGAATTTTTCTTCTTTAATCTCGGTAAATCTCTGATAAAATTGATTTAGGTGGCTGGTTGGCGTATTCCTCGACTCATGGGTGGAAACCGTGACGAAGGATACGTCTACCTGAAGCGGTGTGTTTGACAGTGACCGCAGAATCTGTAGCTCCGTGTCTTCCTTAAGCGGCATCAGATTCAGCAGCCCAATCTTAATAGGGCGGATGTCCTGATGGGTTGCCCGGTGCTCGTCCATGACGAATATATTTTCATGTTCCAGTATTTCCTTTACCGGAAGGTTATTTTGAACTCTGATTGGCATAGTAGCGTTTCCCCTTTTTTCTTTTTATATTATTTGGCTATTTTTGATAAGATCCGTCTTGGCGTCTACTCATGGACCGACGCTTCTTTTTCAGAATGGCAGTAGGTTCCCTCATCGTCTACATAGCTCATTGTATCGTAGTATTCGGAACCCGTCGGCAGCTGCTTTCTTTCTAAGTGGTTGTTTACCAACATCTGGACAATGTAGTAGAGGACGGCAAATGTAGGAACGCCCATAACCATTCCCACGAATCCGAACAGTCCTCCCCCTAACAGGATTGCAACAATAACCCAAAAGGCTGACAAGCCTGTCGAATTACCAAGAATCTTTGGTCCAAGGATGTTGCCGTCAAACTGCTGTAAAAGTAGGATAAATATGATGAAATATACCCCCTGAAGCGGATTCGCAAGCATAATCAGGATTGTGCTTGGGACAGCTCCGATGTACGGACCAAAGAAAGGGATTACATTCGTGACGCCTACGATTACGCTGACCAGCATAACATAAGGCATCTTCAATAGGGACAAGCCTACGAAACAGAGAACTCCAATAATTGCGGAATCAATTAATTTTCCAATAATGAATCCGCCGAAGATTTCATTGCTCTTCGTAGTCAGATGGAGAACCATATTCGCATGGCGGGCGGACAAAGCAGCGTAAACGCACTTTTTGGATTGGCGGACAAAGGTTTCTTTGCTAAATAATATATAAATAGAAACAATAAGCCCAATCACTGCATTAAAGATTTCGCTTACAATATTTAATACGCCTACCGTCAGATTGGACATGAGTTCGTTAGCCTTTGTCATAAGGTCCGTACGCAGCCAATTCATAAGCATATCTGTTCCTTCTTTGATGGCGGTCTTGAGTAACGTGCTGGTTGTGGAATCATCCAGTTTCACTTCGCTTAACTCGGAGACCAGATCATCCAACTGGCGCGGCAGTGTGACGACCAGATTACGGATGCTGGAATATAATTCGGGAATCAGCAGGTTGCATAACGTAACAATCAAAACAAGCAGAAGCACAACAGCAGCCAAGATTCCCAAAGCGCGAGACAATTTCTCTGCCTTGCCAGGTTTTTTCAGCTTCTTTTTTAGGACGGGAACTAGAAGCTTGTCCACCTGATTCACAATCGGATTCAGAAGATAAGCAAGCGCACATCCATAGACTACCGGCTTCAAGACGCCGAAAATATCCTGAAATACCTTGGAAATATTCGTGAGACGAAGCAAGGCAAAGTAAAATATAATGCTGGCGGCAATGACTAAAAAAAAGGTCATGCCGCGGCTAAACTGCTGACGGAGTTTTGACGGACCGCCTTTGCCGAGAGAGGGACGGCTGAAATAATGTGCCTGCCTTTCGGTTTCACTCTCTGAATTTTTCAGTGCTTCGCTTTCTGCTTCTATCCCCATAGATATCTTGATTTTTTGTGTTTGTTCCACAGGTTTTGTTTTTGATTTACCTGGATTTACCGCTTTTGTTTTTTTACTGCTCATGTTTTTAACCCCTTCTCTTTGCACATAGTATCATTATACTATCGGGGTATATTTGCGTCAATCAAAAACATGAGAAAAGGTGCTGTTGTAAAGAGTTATGAAGTATGGCAAAAAGAAGAGAGAGTCACATAGGATTTCAAGAGCTTGAAAAGTCTGAATTACATGTGATTCTCTCTTTTTTAGGGAACAAGGGCTAAATCGGTTTAGCGGCCGACAGCCCTTGTTGGAGATATTTGTAATCTTGCGATAGTTCTGCTACTGCATGAGTGTATCTGCTCAGTTTTTGCAGCCGCATGTGAAGGTGGCACATTCTGTCTGTCCGCAGTGGCAGGCATTGCTTCCCTCTACACTGATCTTTCCGGCTTGACATTTGCATTGCTCATTGTAGGTGCAGTCTGTAGCTTTGCAGTCAATGCTGCTTGTTGGGGATGCTTCGCCGGTTACGTTGCTGTATGAGTCGCCTTTGCGCTCCTCGAAGCTGTCACAGCATGTCTCATCAGCTCGTTTTGCAGAGTTTCCGCCTACTACGATTCCGTCTAAGTCACAGTAGAAATTCTTGTTGTGTGTACATGTCTGTACCGTACATCTTAATTCTGGCATAACCTTACCTCCTAGTATTTATGGATATCAAGGTCTATTATGCACAATTTTTTTTAATTTATGTGTAAATTGGAGAGGGAAAAAAGGGTGAAATAAGACAATAAGGATATTTTTAAATCAAATTTTCGCATAGAATACTACTCTGCGAACAAGGAGGGATTGTCATCTGGTACTTAGTAAATTGTACAAGGCAGGAAGAGAAAGAAGCAGTTCATTTATGCAGAAAGCATTTATCTAAGTCGGCAGCAAAAGAGGTTTTCGTGCTCACATATGACAGGATGCGCCGTTATAAAGGAGTATGGCATACGGAAAAGAAACTTTTATTTCCTTCCTATATATTTTGTGAGAGCGAGAATGGAACCCTTCTTTCTGGGGAATTGTGTGAAAGTAGGATGGAGCCATTCCTTGACAAGCTACCAGGGGAAGGTAAGTCAGCCGAAAAGAGTGTTAGATTGATTTGCCTCAATCAGGAGGAAGAACAGTTTCTAAGATTTTTATATGGAGACAACCATCATTTAAAGATGTCGAAAGGGGTTATCCGGCAAGGGATTCCCAAGGTGACAGCAGGACCTCTAAAGGGAATGGAGCAAAGAATATGCAGGATTGACAGGCATAAGAGGCTAGCGAGACTGACAATGCCAATGGAATGGTATCATGACAGGTCATGTAAGTCTCATCAAAGCCTGCAGGAGCAAAATCTCGGTTTCATTACAGCGGGATTGGAGATTATAGAGAAAAGTATATAGTAGAGCGTTAAAACTTGAGTATTCCTTAAAAAATGACGGACAGACATTTTTTAGCAGCCGTCGAGGAAAGAGGAGTAGATTCGTATGCTGGTAAGAAAAGATTTTGAACCGTTTGCATCAAAAGTTTGGCTTAGCAGCCCAACGATGCATGGAGATGAAAAGAAGTGGGTTGAGGAAGCTATAACCTCGAACTGGGTGTCTACAGTAGGTGAAAACATAAATGAAATAGAGAAAATGACTGCTGAAAAAGTAGGTGTGAAATATGCCGTAGCTCTTTCAAGCGGTACGGCGGCTCTTCATCTTGCGATCAAACTTTGTGGGGAGAAGCTTTACGGTCAGCCTAAAGCGGGGCATGGGACGCTTGAGAATGTCAAGATTTTCTGCTCGGATATGACCTTCGCCGCGACAGTAAATCCGGCTGCATATGAGGGTGGTGAGGCAGTTTTTATCGACACGGAATATGATACTTGGAATATGGACCCCGCAGCGCTCAAAAAGGCCTTTGAAATATATCCAGAGGTGCGGCTGATTGTAGTGTCACATCTTTATGGCACACCAGGAAAGATAGACGAGATCAAAAAAATAGCAGATGCCCACAACGCGCTGATTGTGGAAGATGCCGCGGAGTCTTTCTGTGCTTCCTTGGAGGGACGGCAAACAGGCACTTTTGGGGATGTCAGCGTAGTCAGCTGGAATGGAAACAAATTGATAACTGGCTCTAGCGGCGGAATGTTGCTGACAAATAAGGAAGAATGGGCAGACAAGGCCAGGAAGTGGAGCACACAGAGCAGGGAGAATGCCCCATGGTATCAGCATGAAGAGATAGGCTTTAACTATCGGATGAGTAATATTATTGCAGGGGTTGTGCGCGGACAATTTCCTTATGCGCAGGAACATAGGGAGCAAAAAAAAGCCATTTATGAGCGGTATAAGGCTGGGCTTCAGGGACTTCCTGTGTCTATGAATCCACTGAATGGAGAGCCAAACTATTGGCTGTCGTGTTTACTTATTGCCCCAGATGTAATGTGCAGGCAGGTTTTCGGAGAAAAGGATATATGCTACGTACCGGAGCACAGAAAATCTTGTCCGGCTGAAATACTGGAAGCGCTTAGCAGCATAAACGCTGAAGGCAGGCCAATCTGGAAACCGATGCATATGCAGCCAATCTATAGGATGAATCCCTTTATCGTACGTGACGGTAACGGCAGAGCGAGAACAAATGCATATATAGAAGGCAGCGCTTTGGATGTTGGCATGGATATTTTTCAACGCGGTCTGTGCCTGCCATCTGATAACAAAATGACAAAGGAACAGGTTGACAGGGTAGTTGAAATTATTAAGGCTTGCTTTGAGTAATAGATATATGAACAAAAAGAAGATAAAGATTATCTCAGGTACAATGGCTGTGTCAACGCTTGTCACAATTTTTGTATTGGAGAAAAAGGCAGAGAAAACTACATATCAAGCCAATACCGTAGAGGCGGTAGAAGAGCGAAAGTTATGCATTTACGAAAAGTACATTAAGCGCATTGTGGATGTAATATGCAGCGCAGGCGCTATTGTTGTGTTTTTGCCGCTATATATTGGAGTGGCAGTCTTAGTAAAGCTAAAACTAGGCTCTCCAGTATTGTTTACACAGGAAAGGCCGGGGCTGACTAAGGCTGGAAAAGAAACCATTTTTAAAATGTATAAATTTCGAACCATGACAGACGAGCGGGATGAGAATGGAGAACTGCTGCCGGATGAAGCGAGGTTAACAAGATTTGGTAAGTGGTTAAGGAGCACTTCGCTGGATGAATTGCCTGAGACCATCAATATACTCAATGGAACGATGTCTGTCATAGGTCCCAGGCCCCAGTTAGTGCGTGATATGGTGTTTATGACAAAGGAACAACGAAAGCGGCACACAGCAAAGCCTGGACTTTCCGGGCTGGCACAGATAAATGGCCGAAATGATATAGACTGGGAAGATAAGCTTGAGTGGGATTTGAAATACATACAAAATGTAGGCTTCTTAACAGATTTGAAGATTGCAGCAGATACCGTCAGCAAGGCTTTTGTGAAGAGAGAAGGTATTACGGAAGGCGATATGGCTACAGCAGAGGATTTTGGAGACTATCTGCTTAGCCGGGGAAAAATCAGCCAGAAAGAATACGATAGTAAACAGGCAGAGGCAAGAGAGCTTCTCGGTAAGTGAGGGAGGATTAGGGCTTTGAAACTAGAAAATAAGAATGAGGAACTTCCATACATATCAGCTATAATTGTATGCCGGAATGAGGAGGAATATATCAAACTAGCTTTGGGCTCTATTCTAAATCAGACATATCCAGACGCCAGGTATGAGATTTTAATTATAGACGGCTTATCAGATGATCGCACAGTTTCGTCAGCGAAAGCAGCGATTGAAGATTATAAAAGAATACATGGAGCTTCACCGGAGGTTTCTTTCTGGAAAAATGAGAAACGTATCCTTGCAGCAGGGTGGAATATAGGTATTAGAAATGCAAAGGGTGATTTTATCTTCAGAATTGATGGGCACTCGGAAGTCGGTCCAGACTATATTATGAAATGCGTTGAGACAATTTTGACGCATGAAGCGGTCTGTGTAGGGGGGAAGATTGAGTCAAAATCATTGCAGGGCTTAGATGATATTGTAACAAAGGTATTATCCTCTCCATTTGGAGTAGGCAATTCCTCGTTTAGAGTATCTGATACGGCAAGATATACAGACACAGCCGTTTATGGCCTGTACAAGAAAGAAATTTTTGAACAGGCAGGGTATTTTGACGAGACGCTTTTGCGTAATCAAGACATTGAAATGCATGCAAGAATAAAGGACGCGGGAGGGAAATTTTACTTTAATCCCGAGATCCATTCTGTGTATTATACGAGAAATACAGTGAGAAAGATGTTGAAGCAGGCTTTCCAGAATGGCAAGTGGAATCCCATAGTTCAAAAGAAAAATAAAAATGCGTTGTCATTAAGACATATGATTCCCTTTGCGTTTGTTTCTTTTATGGGGCTGACAACCCTCTTGGGTTTCCTAAATAAAATCTTTTGGTATATAGAATCATTTATTGTAACGCTTCATCTAGGTTTGGGTGTGTTTTTTGCAAAGAAAAAGACAAATAATCCAGTAGAAATTGCCAAAATGCCGTTTCTATTTATGATGCTTCATTTTTTCTATGGTATAGGCTACCTACAGGGATTATTTTATCGAGGCAGGTAAGGAGAATAATATAAATGGAGTTATATAATGATCTGAAGGATAAAAAAGAAGCAGTATCTCTTGTAGGGCTTGGTTATGTGGGGATGCCGATTGCTGTTGAGTTTGCAAGCCGTGGCGTGAAGGTTATAGGCTTCGATTTAAATGCGGCGAAGATAGAGACTTATAAGGCTGGAATTGATCCGACGAATGAGGTCGGGAATGATGTAATTAGAAATACTACAGTTGAGTTCACCTCAAACGACGAGGATCTAAAAAGAGCAAAATTCCATATTGTAGCTGTCCCAACCCCTGTGAAGGAGGACCACACGCCGGATTTAGACCCTGTCAAGGGAGCGTGTGAGATACTGGGACGCAATCTTATGAGAGGCTCCATCGTTGTATTTGAATCTACCGTATATCCGGGTGTGACAGAAGATATCTGTGTTCCGATTTTAGAGAGAGAGTCAGGACTTCGATGTGGGATTGATTTTAAGGTGGGTTATTCGCCAGAGCGCATTAATCCAGGTGATAAAGTACATAGATTATCCACAATAACTAAGATAGTTTCCGGTATGGATGAAGAGACGCTGGATACCATTGCTAAGGTATATGAGATTGTCGTAAAGGCTGGCGTACATCGTGCAGAGAGCATTAAGGTTGCAGAGGCTGCTAAGGTTATTGAAAACAGCCAGCGTGACATCAATATTGCGTTCATGAATGAATTGTCCATCATTTTTAATAAAATGGGGATAGACACACAGGCAGTTTTAAATGCGGCTGGTACGAAATGGAATTTCCTGAAATTTTATCCTGGATTGGTGGGAGGACACTGTATAGGTGTAGACCCATATTATCTCACGTATAAGGCTGAGGAACTTGGATACCACAGCCAGATTATTCTTTCAGGCCGCAGGATCAATGATGATATGGGAAAATACGTGGCGGAGAATGTAGTGAAAAATTTGGTTAAATCTGACAAGGCAGTCAGAAATGCCAAGGTTGCAATCTTGGGCTTTACCTTTAAAGAGAATTGTCCGGATACAAGAAATACGAAGATCATTGATATTGTTAAAGAACTTCGTGAGTATGGAATAGAGCCTCTGATTTCAGATTCCACTGCAGACGCCGCACAAGCCAAGAGGCTATACGGAGTGGAGTTTGTTGATATCAGCCATATAAGGAATATGGACGCCCTGGTCTTGACCGTGGCGCATAAGGAATTTGCCTCGTTTACCATGGAGCAGATGGACAAGTTCTTCGGGGGCGGCCAGAAAGTTTTACTCGACTTGAAAGGTCTGTTGAATCGTAAAAGTTATGAGCAGGCAGGATACAACTATTGGAGAATGTAAGGAGAACTATAGATGGGATATCAGAATGTAAAATTTCCAGAGGACGCCCTGTTTCTCGTAACAGGCGGAGCGGGCTTCATAGGTTCAAATCTATGTGAAGCAATATTGAAGATGGGGTATAAAGTGCGCTGTCTGGACGACCTTTCAACAGGAAAACAGAGCAATGTAGATATGTTTCTGAGTAATTCTAACTATAGGTTCATGAAAGGCGATATCAAGAGTTTGGATACATGCATGAAGGCTTGCGAGGGTGTGGACTATGTTCTTAATCAGGCTGCTTGGGGCAGCGTTCCCCGCTCTATAGAGATGCCCTTGCAATATTGTGCAAACAATATCCAGGGAACCTTGAATATGTTGGAAGCCGCAAGGAAAAATGGCGTAAAAAAGTTCGTTTACGCATCTAGCTCTTCCGTATACGGCGATGAACCAAATCTTCCCAAAAAGGAAGGCAGAGAGGGAAATCTTCTTTCCCCGTACGCAGTATCTAAGCGATCTGACGAAGAGTGGGCAAAGCAATATTCCAAACATTATGGGTTGGATACTTATGGTATGCGGTATTTTAATGTATTTGGCCGCAGGCAAGATCCAGATGGGGCCTATGCTGCCGTAATCCCCAAATTTATCAAACAGCTTTTGAACAATGAGCAGCCCACGATACATGGAGACGGAAAGCAGAGCCGTGACTTTACCTATATTGAAAACGTGATAGAAGCAAATTTGAAGGCTTGTTTAGCGTCGTCAAAGATAGCAGGACAGACATTTAATATTGCATACGGCGCAAGAGAATATCTGATTGATATCTATTATACATTGACTAAGGCTTTAGGGAAAGATATCGAACCCTGTTTTGGTCCAGACAGAGCTGGGGATATTAAGCATAGCAATGCAGATATCAGCAAGGCAAGAAAAATGCTGGGATATGCTCCGGAATATGACTTCGAAAGAGGACTTTATGAAGCCATTGACTGGTATAAGGAGAATTTGTAAGGGCCAGAGGCGAAACCATAATTAAAAGGGAATGAATAGCTATGAAAATATCTGTCGTCGTGCCTGTTTATAATGCAGAACGGTATTTAAAAAAATGTATACATAGCGTCATAAGACAGGAGTATTCCGATTGGGAGCTGCTCCTTATAGACGATGGCTCTACAGATGGCAGCGGCGGGATAATGGAGGCTGCTGCAAAAAAAGATAATAGAATCATTGCCGTCCATCAGGAGAATGTAGGGCCGGGGAGTGCAAGAAATAAGGGAATTGAGATGGCAACAGGCGATTTTGTGGTATTTCTTGATGCAGATGATTTCCTTGACAAGGAATATTTTAAGCTATTGAGCTTTAAGATGAAAAAACACGATGTCATATATATTGATGTCGCTCAGATTTCCTTAAGTGGAAAGGTGTTAGAAAGAGAATATATGTCAAAATACAAAAATTGGAGCACAGACCGGATTTTACGTGCCCAGATGACTGGAAAAATTCCATGGGGAGGGGTGCGAAAGGCTGTCAGACTGAGTCTGCTTAGGGAGAATAAGATTGTTTTCACAGCGCATAGCGTAGGCGAGGAAGCATTGTATAGCTTCCGTGTACTATTCGCAGCAAACTCAGTTGGATTTATTGATGAAAAACCTGTGTATTTTTACGTTATTCATGACAATAGCCAATCCGGTCAGAAAATCGTCGATCCACTAGGCGATGTGGCCGATAGCATGAAAACGTATCTCTTACAGCAAAAGCTATATACAGAATATGCAGATACAATGAACGCTTTCAACTTAACAGCAACCGTAATAGCTCTTGACAGAATAGAACAAATGTATAGAGGTGCAGAAAAGAAGAAAGCGGTTATGGAAAGAATGAGGCGTTTTCAAGAGTCTTATGATGATTTTGTTGGTATGGACTATAGGAGCTTATGTTATAAGGCAAAGATTTTTGTGCCTTTTTTACGGTTAGGAATCAGTTGGCCTGTATTGGGGGCAAGTAGATTAATAAGGAGAAAGGTGTAAAAAGGAATGCAGGAGCTTCAATACTTTATTGTAAAAGCCGTTAGCAGGCTGAAACGTGAAAAGCATAAAGAGACCATCCATCGCTACTTTAGAAAGCAGGGAATGAAATTGGGAGAAGGGGTAAATATATGCTCTAATATTGTAACTACAGAATCACATTTGATAGAAATCGGTGATTACACAACTGTTTCCGCCAATGTAACATTCATAACTCATGACAATTCTATCTGTAAGGTACTTAAAGGTTATTCTGACCTTTTTGGTAAAATTGTAATAGGGAAGAACTGTTTTATTGGTTCGAATGCAATCGTCATGTATGGAGTGACACTGGCAGATCATATTATTGTGGCAGCAGGCAGTGTTGTGACAAAGAGCTTTAGAGAAGAAGGGATAATTATTGGCGGAAACCCTGCCAGAAAAATATCTACATGGGATGCTTTTGCAGATAAAAATAGAGATTATGCATGGAATCTTGGCAGTATATCAAGAGAGCAGGAAATAGCCCTGCATAAAGACGAAGTGAAATTAATTCACAGATAAGGTGAGGAACAATGATTTCAGTAATATTTATCACCCACAATAGAAAATCTGAGCTATTTCGGGCAATAGAATCTTGCTTTAAACAATCCTATAAGGATATAGAGATCATAATTATTGACAATGCATCAGATGAGAATATAGCAGACGCAATTGAAGTATTTATGAAAGAACATAGCTTTCATAATTATCGGTATTTATATCAGAACAAAAATTTAGGAGTTGCAGGGGGAAGAAATCTAGGGTTTGAAAAATCAAGAGGCGAGTATTGTTTTTTCCTTGACGACGATGCAGTTTTGACAGAACATTCAAATTTTGAAAGGGCTATAGCAGACTTTGAAAAAAATAAAAATGCGGCGGCTATAGCCTGTCAGATCTATCAGCCTTTAGACGGAACATACTTGTTTTCTACATATATAAATCCCCGCATGGTGACTACGTATGTTGGAGCCGCACATTTTATAAAAGCAGCTTTTTGGAAAAACAAAAGATTGTATCCCCATAATATAATGTATGGCTCTGAAGAGATGTATACAAGTCTTTATATAATGAAAAACAATGCGGTTATACTATTTGACGAGCATCTGAAAGTGAATCACTTGCCTAGCAGAATAAACAGAACCAAAGGAAAAGAACGGGATTTAAATATCATTATTAATACATTTATCTGCAGAAGATATTTTTATCCTGCCATGCTCCTGCCTATCCTCTATTTTACATTGTATTTACACCTTGTAAAAAACAAGCTGTTTGAATTTTCCAAAATAAAAAAGGAAATAAGAAAGCGATATATAAAAGAGTATGAAGATAAAATGACACTGATACAATTTATTAAAGTTTGTAATTTTATTAAGTTACGTAATGCTTTTTAGGAGAAATATAAATGAATGGTAAAATAAAAATAACGCCTGAAGCAATGATTACTTTTTTGTTTTGTTTACATTGCATTTTGCTTTTTAAGAACAACACAAAATATTTTAATCTGGCAGGCAGCTATTATTTATATATATTAATGATTCCGTTATTTATACTATCATTTAGAAATTGTAATAAGTTTCAAATAATTGTTGGTACAATCATATTATATACTCTGGTTTCTTTTATACTGAAAGGTGGATCACAAATATCAGCTCTTCTATTATTTTGGACGATTATGTTTTTTTTTGTTGGTTATCAGATTAGGCCGCAGCTCTATTTGTATATAAAAGATTTTTATTGTATTTCGAGTATTATCATGTCGGTATTGCTTTTAATTCAACACAGGCACCCATATACAGGGAGCGACAGCGCCAGATATGGTCTGTTTTATGCAAAAACAGAATTTTATGATGTAAATTTTACGGCTACTTTTCTGACCATTCCAACTATCATTATGTTTATTGATTTTTATGATAAGAATGTAAAATATCCAAGATTGATGATAGGAGCTTTGGCTATTAATCTTTTATCGGTATATCTGTTAGGCTCAAGATCAGGGCTGGTTATTGTATTTGGTTCATTGTTTGTGTATGCCTTGACCAGCAGAAATAAGAAGTATGGATTAAAATTGGTTTATTTGATTGGCGGAGCTCTCTTACTGACTATTGCAGTTCAATTTTTACCAGACGGGATTATCACACGTATTCTGAGTAAGGGGATAATAGACGGAAAAACCTCTACAAGATATATAAGCTGGATGTATGGTATGGAGGCGTTCAGGGAAAATCCAGTATGGGGGAACGGGGTATATTCAACAGTTGAACAAATTAATAAAATAAATTACTGGGGGACGGCATATACCGCGCATAACACATTTATTTCATTCCTGGCCATGTATGGAATCGTTGGAAGTATTCCGATTTTTATTTTTTTGGCCGCGCCTGTTTATTACGCAATAAAAAATAAATATGAGTTATATTTTTTAATCCTATATTTGGGGTTTATGGCTCAGATGTTTGTGATAGAGGCTGGATTTTCAGAAATCATGTTAATACCATTGATATTTTTTTGGACATACATAAACTCTTCAGCAAATGAAATCAGAAAAAAAAATACGTTTACAAAAAAAAGAGGATGTCTTTCATGGTTAACTATTATGTTTGTGCAACGCCGTATCATATCATTAACTCTATACTGATTCGAAATAATTATTTTGATGCAGATTATAATATTATGCTGTTGACAGAAAATTGCAGAAATGCAGACCAATTGTTAGGGCTGATGGAACAAGAAAATATTTTTGACGAGTGTATCTATATTGATGACAGTATATTAAAAAAGACTGAAGCAAGTTTTGTAAAGCATTATAAAAAGCTTCTGAAACGTTTTTTAAATGCTTCACTGATAGATGAGTTTTTGAAAGTAAAAACCGCAGCAGACAGGATTATAGTATTTTCTTTTACGATGTTTAACACTCTTGTTCAAAGCAGATTCGCGGAAATGAAGAATGATGTGGAGATATGTGTAGGCGAAGATGGAATACGAGACTACATATATAAAGATTTTGGAATATCGGAACCTATATGGTTCAAAATAATAAAACTCATTCGAAAATGTTCCGGTCATCCGCTTATAACATTGCCAAGTAATGATAAAAGATTTTTATATAGACCTCAATTAAGAGAAATCTTATATGGTGATAATAAAGCAATAAATATAATAAAATCATCCGATATAAGAAGTAATATTGGAATCATAAATCGGATTTTTAGATTCTCACCAGAGGCAGATATTAAAGAAAAGTATATATATTTTGATTCCATATATGATGTCGGACTTATGAAATTGCAGAAACAAATTATTTCTGAGCTTAACCGGAGGTGTGATGATTTTATACTAAAACAGCATCCCAGAAATCTAGACAGATATGAGGGTGTGCGTGTCTATAAGTATTCATATATACCATGGGAAGTAATATGTGTGAACTGTGATTTGAATGAAAAAGTTTTGATTACAGTAAATTCAAACGCATGTTTTTCACCTAAGTTTATGTTGGATTGCGAGCCTAAAGTTATCTTTTTATACAAGTTATTTTTTAAAGGCCGGCAGTTAGCGGATACGGAAAAACTGATTAGGTTACTTAAGGAGTCATATGTGGATAAAAAAAAGATAATAATTCCAGGCAGTCTTGATGAGTTAAAAATTATTTTAGAGGAGTGTAAAAGATAAAAATATGAGTTTAATTATCGTTGGAAAACCAGAAATTGAAACAGTAGATAAAAAGGCTAGGCTTTCAGTTACACTGCAGGGAGGCAGCGCTGCTTCTCTTTTTTTTGAAGTAGATGAAAAATACAGACAGTATTTATGTACCGAAGACTCGGATGCATTTTTACTTATTCTGATAGAATATGCGCAGCTACATGGCAAAAACCTTCAGTTCGAAGCTCCAATCACGGACATTTTGCTGGACTATGTTAATGAATATTATATTCCATTACTCGCAGATAATATTAGTAACTACGCTCGGATTAAGGTCATTGCTCCAATGAAACCTTCTGTAAACGAGAGATTAGGGCAGGCAGTCGGTACAGGCTTCTCCGCAGGAGTAGATTCATTTTATACAATATATAAACAGCTTGAAACACCGATTAACAGTCTAAAATTGACACATGTCCTTTTTGCAAATGTAGGGGCACAGACTTATTTATATGAGAAAGCATGCGATATTTTTGAAAATAAATCGAAACGGCTGCAAGATATTATAAGAAAAATAGATGAAACAATAGAGTTTGTGGAGGTCAATACTAATTGTTTACAGCTATATAGCGACGTTATCGGGAAAGGATTTACAGGGCCGGATGCAAGGAAAACCTGCAGTTGTGTTGTGGCTTTAAAAAAATTATTTTCTACCTATTACTTTTCAAATACATCGGCTTTGGATAAATTTGATTTTTCTCCCAAAGATCCTGCCTATTTTGATATTTTCACTGTGGATATGCTAAATAAAGCAGGCGTCCAGTTTTATTTAAGAGGAATCGAAACTCCGAAACGTATAGATAAAATGAAATACATCGCAGATAGAGTCCACGTTCAGGAAAATTTGTCGGTTTGTGTTGATAAGAACTGTGGAGTGTGTAAAAAGTGTGTAAGAACACAATTGGAGTTATTCGTAATAAAAAAGATCGATGATTTTTATGCAGTTTTTGACATAAAAGCTTTTAAAAGAAATATGGTAAGCATAGTCGCCAAATATTTAGCTGTTTCTGAAGAACATAAGTTGGGATTTGTACATGAGATTGAAGAAGAGGCTAAAAAGAATGGAGTGCATATTCCTATCAGAGCATATATTCTTTCCTTCTTTTTTTATCGTCCAATATATATTGCCAAGAGGAAGATTAAAAAGATAATCGGGAGAAGCTAGAATGAAAAAAATTAGTCTCAATTTTATTTATAATCTTTCCTACAAAATATTGCTCATAATTGCCCCATTGATTACCACACCATATTTAGCAAGAAAATTAGGAGCAGGCCCAATTGGACAGTATAGTTATGTCTCTACTTTAGTCAGCACCTTATTGCTTTTAGGAGGACTGGGAACAGGTCTGTATGCCCAGCGTGGAATAGCTCAGCGGCGCGATAATCTGAGAGAAAAAAGTATCTTTTTCAAAGAAGTATTTTTAATCAGATTTATTGGGGTGGCATTATGTTTAGTACTATTTATAATTATAAGTTTTTTCTGTGAAGCTCAAATATTGTATTTGATTTGCGGTATTGAAATTATCGCTTACATTTTCGATATTAGTTGGCTATATCAAGGGGAAGAAGACTTTGGTAAGGTTTTGTTAAGAAATATAATACTTAAACTTGCAACAATTGTTTTCATTTATATTTTAATAAAAACACCATATGATCTTAATAAATATGGGTTTTTAAAAGCTACGTCCGTGATGCTTTCGAATCTATCTATATGGCCGTTTATCAATCGCCATGTTCTTGTTAAAACCACAAATACGATAAATTTGAAAAAGCATATTACACCGATTGTAAGGCTGTTTATACCTCAAATATTAACACAGATATATTCAAACAGCGATAAGCTAATGCTTAAATGGATAAAAAATGACAATTTCGAGAATGGTTATTACGATCAGACTTATAAGATTATCGAGGCATGTCTGGTTTTTAGACAGGCATTGAGCGCCACACTGTTGCCGAGACTATCGTATTTATACGCAAATGGGAAAAAAGAAGAATATAAAGACTTATTATTTAAAGCGATTCGAATAGTGCTGATGAGCTCCTTCCCAATGTTTGTAGGGCTGCTTTTGATTGCTGAAGAGTTTACAGCCTATTTCTTTGGTACAGGATATGAAAAAGTAGGATTGCTTCTAAAAATCTACAGTCCATATTTGATGATTTCTATATTTTCAGGTTTGATATGTCAGCAGTATTTAGTTGTGACAGGTAAGGAAAAAATATATATGCAGATGACTACATTTGCAGCCATATTTAATGTAGTCATAAACTTGTTTTTGATACGAAGTTTTGCCAGTATGGGGGCGGTTATCGCCACACTATTGTCGGAGAGTATATTATTCGTAATGGCTTTAGTTGTTGCTGAGAAAGATGGAATACTAAGGATACATGAAACCGTTTATCTTTCTGGAAATTATGCGATTGCAAGCATATTTATGGGTGCTTTTTTAATATTTACAGAACATATTTTTTGTCAAAGTTTTATCTCGCTGATATTTAGGGTTATCGCTGCAGCTATCGTATATTTTATTTTATTAATTGTCTTTAAAGAACCGATAACAAACTCCATCTTACATAAGGTGAAAGGAGTTAATAGAAGTGTCAGATAGTGTCATGAGTTTGAGATATATGTTTCCGAAAACATCAAACAGGGTTTTCGGATTACAATTTAAGATGTGACAAAGAAAAATGGGGGAAAATACAATGAAGATTATTGGAGTAATACCGGCACGCTATTCATCAAGCAGATTACCTGGAAAGCCTTTAGCAGATATATTTGGTAAACCCATGATTTGGCGGGTATATCAGCAAGTGAGTCAGGTAAAGAGTTTTGATGAGATATATGTGGCGACTGACGATGATAGAATTGAGGCGGTTTGTAAGCAGTATCATATGCCTGTGCTTATGACCGGACGGGACACGCCCAATCATATACACAGAGTGGTAGTGTCAAATAGTTTATGAAAACAGAGCCTGAAAAATATAGGCTCAAATGAA
>BLMJ01000175.1 GCA_011960625.1 Lachnospiraceae bacterium
AGATTTAACCCCACCGCATCCGCATGGAACGGCTTTTGAAGGTGAGAGGTATCGGAAAGGTGAAGGCAATTCAGATTTCCTGTATATCTGAGCTTGCAAAGAGGCTTGCTAAGGCATGTTACCAGGAAGCCTTGTGCTTTGCAGATCCAGATACCATCGCCAGATATTATATGGAGGATATGCGTCATGAGAAGCAGGAGCTGATGAAGCTTCTGATGTTGAATACAAAAGCAAAGCTGGTTGGGGAGACGAATATATCGAAGGGGACGGTGAACGCCTCGCTGATCACGCCGAGAGAACTATTTATAGAAGCGTTACAGAAGAATGCAGTGTCCATTGTTATTATGCATAACCACCCCAGCGGTGATCCGACTCCAAGCCGAGAAGATGTACTGACAACCAAAAGAATCCTGGATGCAGGGGCATTGATTGGAATTGAGCTGTTAGATCATATCATTATTGGGAATAATTGTTATGTGAGTTTCCGGAAAGAGGGCATGCTTTAGAAAGGATTTATGTCAGATGGCGAGGAATGTATACGGCCTGGATCTCGGTTCCTATGAGATTAAGGTTTACGATAAGAAGAAAGATACCATATGGAAAGAAAAAGATGTAATTGCACTGAAGAATGAGAAGGAGATTTTTGCGGTGGGGGACGAAGCCTTTTCTATGTACGAGAAGGCGCCTTCTAATATAGAGGTGGTTTTTCCCATGAAAGAGGGAGTCATATCAAGGTTCCATGATATGCAGTTTCTCCTGCAGAATCTACTCAAGAAGGATCGTCAGTTTGCCCGTGGTTCGGAATATGTGGTAGCAGTCCCTACGGATGTCACGGAGGTAGAGAAGAAGGCGTTCTTCGATCTGGTTATCCACTCCACGGCAAAGGCGAAAGAGGTCAATATTGTGGAGCGTTCCATTGCGGATGCGGTGGGGTTAAATCTGGATGTACAGAACACAAAAGGCGTGTTTATCGTGAATTTTGGCGGTGAGACTACCGAGTTGTCTGTAATTGCCGGGGGCGGTATGGTTATGAACCGGCTTCTGAAAGTAGGCGGTGCCACTTTCGATCAGTCGGTCATTAATCTGGTACGCCACAGCCACGACTTCTTAATCGGAAGGCATACTGCGGAGGTACTGCGCAAGAGTTTTGGAATCTTTACCAATGAGGTAGAAGCCATGCTCACAGTCGCAGGACGAGATCTGATTACAGGCGTCCCTATGCGCAAGGGGATTTCGATCAATCTTGTGCGATTAGCTATGAAAGATCCTTTGTTTCAGTGTGTCAGCGCCATTCAGTCCCTTCTTGACAGAACGCCTCCAGAAGTGCGCAAGGCAATCAATGATAACGGGATTTTCTTAACTGGCGGCGTTGCGCATACGGCAGGACTTGAGATGTATGTGGAGGAGATGGTCGGAATCACGACTCGGACCTCCGTGGAACCGGATATCTGTGCAGTATCCGGATTGAAGAAGATTATTGAGTCGAAGGAATTGCGCAAGTTTGCGTTTTCAATGCTTGATGAAAATTATAGGTGGATGAGATAATTATGAAGAACAAGAACCAATCGTCCTTTTCAAGTAAATACTGGCTGATCATCATATCGGTTCTCTCTGTCATACTGCTGGGAATCGAGCGGTTCACAGACGGAGGGGGACCCTTACGCTTTATCGCCAGTTATACGGTGATCCCCATGCAGGAGGGAATCAGCTATGTGGGCAGGTTCATGAGCGATCTGTCAGATAATTTTGAGACACTGGAAGACATGAAGAAAGAGAACAAGAAGCTTCAGGCAAAGGTAGACGAGCTGACCATAGATAATACCCGGCTTCGAAAGGAACAGTATGAGCTGGACCGGCTGAGAGAGCTGTATAAACTTGATGAGAATTATTCGGACTACGAGAAGATTGGCGCCCATGTAGTAGCCAACAATGGAAGCAACTGGTTTACGGACTTCACAATAGACAAAGGAAGTCAGGATGGAGTACAGGTGGATTCCAATGTGCTTGCGGGAAGCGGTCTTGTGGGAATCGTGATTGAGGTAGGCCCTACTTATTCTCGGGTACGCTCCATTGTAGATGATGCCAGCAACGTAAGCGCCATGATGCTTTCCACCTCGGATACCTGTATGGTCCGGGGGGATTTAAAGCTGATGGCAGACGGCAGGCTTCGTTTTGAGAAGCTTCCCAACAACGATAACCAGATTGAAGCGGGGGAACAGGTAGTGACTTCCCATGTAAGTCCGCGCTTTTTGCAAGGCCTGTTTATCGGGTATGTCAGCGAGATCGAGGTTGACGCAAACAATCTGACACGCTCTGGTTACATTACACCGGCTGTAGATTTCAGTAAGCTGCAGGAGGTACTTGTGATTACCACGACCAAGCAGAATATGCTGGATGCAGATAACTCTCAGGAGGATAATAAAGAGGATACGTCAGAACCCCAGGAACCTCAAGAACCTCAGGAGGAAGGAGGGGAATAGTCCATGAAGAGAAAGATTATTACCTTTGCCGTGATTTTGATCTGCTTTTTGCTTCAGAGCACAATATTTCAATATCTGGCATTTGCTACGATTAAACCGAACATGCTGATTGTAGTGACTTCTTCCTTTGGTTTCATGCGTGGGAAGAGGGCTGGTCTGTTCGTAGGCTGTTCCTCAGGACTTTTGGTGGATCTGTTTTGGGGAGGGGCTTTGGGCTTCAATATGCTGCTGTATTCGGCGATTGGATATGTGAACGGTTCTTTCAAGCGTATGTTCTATGATGATGACATCAAACTTCCGATTGTTTTAATCGGTGTAAGTGATTTTATGTATGGGCTGCTTACGTATGGTTGTTTGTATATGCTTCAGGGAGACTTTGCTTTTCTGTCCCACCTGATGGAGATTATCCTGCCGGAATTGGTGTATACCATTCTGGTTACTCTGGCGCTTTATCAGATTATATTAAACATCAATAAGAAACTGGAAGAAGAAGAACAAAGGAGTGCAAGCAAATTTGTATAGTTTATGGGAACGGTTCAAAGCCGGCTTTACGGAAATCTTTCAATCTCGAGTCGTTGTAATTATCCTGGTATTCTGTATCATGTCTGCGATTCTGGTTCAGAGGGTATTCTATCTGCAGATTGTAAAGGGGCAGGAGTATCTGGACGATTATAAGCTGCAGATCCAAAAGACCAAGGAGGTTCAGGGGACCCGCGGAAATATCTATGACCGCAACGGATATCTTTTGGCCTATAACGAACTGGCATATGCAGTCACCATAGAAGACACAGGGGAGTATGATGACAGAGAGCATAAGAATGAGGAACTGAACAGGGTAGTATCCAGTGTGATTCAGATGGTGGAATCCAACGGTGACACTGTAATCAATAATTTTGGAATCATTCTGGACAACAATAACAATTATATATATGTGGCGCAGAATGAGACGCAGCGGCTTCGATTCGTCGCAGACGTATACGGGAAGAGGACCATTGACGAGCTTAGCGCCAAACAGAAAAATATTTCGGCGGAAGCATTGATTGATTATCTGTGTACAGATGAGGTGAACGGATATGGGATTGACCAGTCCGCTATGGAAAAGCATCAGGTCCTAAAGCTGGTGAACGTGCGATATGCAATCTCTTTGAACAGTTATCAGAAGTTTATTGCCACCACCATTGCGGAGGATGTAAGCGATGAGACCGTTGCCGTCGTCATGGAGAACTTAGACAGTCTGCAGGGCGTCAATATTGAAGAAGAATCTATGCGGCGGTATGAGGATAGCTATTGTTTTGCCAATATTATCGGTTATATCGGACAGATTTCCCAGGAGGAATACGACGCGCTCAGTAAGAAAGAGAAAGAAGAGTATTCGAAGACAGACACCATCGGAAAGTCTGGTCTTGAAAAGACTATGGATTCTGAGCTTCAGGGAAAGAAGGGCGAGATTAAGCTGTATGTCAACAGTGTGGGTAAGGTTATCGAGACGATCAACCAGAAGAACCCCAAGGCGGGGAACGATGTGTACCTGTCTATCGATGCAAACCTGCAGAAGGCGGCGTATCACATTATAGAGCAGGAGTTAGCAGGTATTCTGCTGTCAAGGATTCAGAATGCGCTGGATTACGATCGCACGCAGGTAAAGGATGGAAGTGATGTGATTATCCCCATTGGGGATGTATATAACACATTTATCAGCAACGAGATTCTGGATATGAACCATTTTGCAGAAGAGGAGGCAGGGGCTACAGAGAAGGAGGTATTTGCCGCTTTTTCCGCCAAGAGGGACAGCGTTATCCAGGATATTTCTGCAATCCTGACAGATCCGGGAGCCAGATCATACAAGGAGTTTCCAAAAGAAACCCAGGCATATATGACCTATATCGTTTCAGACCTTCTGACCAGCCAAGGTGTTATCCGCTCGGATGCTGTCGACACCAACGATGCCACCTATAAGGCGTGGAGGGATGATGAGAGTATCAATATCTACACCTATCTGACTTATGCGATTTCTCAGAATTGGGTGGATACCTCTCTGTTAAAAGAATATGCAGCCACAGAAGGAGAATATACCGATTCCAACGAACTTTATCAGGGAATGATCAATTATATTCTAGAAGATATCCATGGGGATAATAGTTTCAATAAACTGATTTATCGGTATATGATCAAGGCAGGCGCAGTGACAGGCCGTCAGATCTGCCTGATGCTCTATGAGCAGGGAGTTCTTTCGACAGAGGACGAACATTATAACGGATTGGTTTCCGGCGGTATTTCTGCCTACGATTTTGTTCGGAGCAAGATTGAGACCTTAGAAATCACGCCGGGACAGTTGGCGTTGGAACCATGTACTGGATCTATCGTGGTCACAGATACCAACAGCGGGAAGGTGCTAGCCTGTGTATCTTATCCGGGCTATGATAACAATCGGCTTGCCAATGCTATGGATTCCAATTACTACCAGAAACTGGTGACGGATCAGGCAAGGCCCTTTTATAACAATGCGACCCAGGAGAAGACTGCGCCTGGCTCTACCTATAAGCCTCTGGTATCCATTGCCGGCTTGATGGAGGGGGTTGTGAATGTGAACACTTACCTTCCGTGCAGCGGAGTCTACAAAAAGGTTGAGCCCAACCCTACCTGCTGGATTAATCCGGGCGCCCATGGGGGACTGAATGTTGCGGGCGCACTGCAGCATTCTTGTAACTGCTATTATTATGAAGTGGGATATCGTATGAGCCTTCAGGAGGAAGGAATTTCACAGATTGATTCTGATACCAGCGAGGGAACAGCCACCGGAGTATATTATTCTAGTAATCTGGGATTGGAGACTTTGGAGAAGTATGCAACCCAGTTCGGGTTAGGGGAGACTTCGGGACTTGAGATACCGGAATCTGAACCGCAGATTTCCGACGATTCGTCCGTACCATCCTCCATCGGACAGGGTACGAACAACTATACCGTAAGCCAGCTCGCGCGTTATGTCACAGCCATTGCCAACAAGGGAACGGTATATAATTTAAGTCTGCTTGATAAAGTCACTTCCGTGGAAGGAGACGTACTAAAAGAGTATGAACCAGAGGTGTTCAACACAATCTCTGACGTATCAGATGCTTACTGGTCCGCCGTTCATACAGGAATGCGCAACATGGTTACCTCCCACAGTGATTTATTTTCTAAAATAAATGCAAGTAGTGTAAAACTGTCTGGAAAGTCAGGTACAGCACAGCAGAGTAAAACACATCCGGATCATGGGCTTTTCGTAGGATTTGCCCCAAGCGACAGTCCGGAGGTGGCATTCGCAGTCCGTATCGCCAATGGTTACAGCTCTAATTATGCCTGCGATATCGGAAGTAGTGTGATGGAATACTATTATGAGATAACTCCGGAGGATGAATTAGTTACCGGAAAAGCAAACAAGGTTACCGTGGGAACGACAGGAGGAGATTAAGGGAAAGGATGAGTTTATGTGAAAGATCCGGTGCTCATTAAAAGCAACCGATACGGGATTACAATCTATTTTGACCCGGACATGCCCTACGAGGAGTTGCTTTTGGAAGTTCAAAAGAAGTTTGAGTCTTCCGCACATTTTTTCGGTCATGCGGACATGGCAGTGGAATTCGAGGGCCGCACTTTCACAAAAGAAGAGGAGCAGCTGATGGCAGAGGTCATTCAGGATGCCGCCAAGATACAGATATTATGTATTATTGAGAAGGACACATATACGGAAGAGATCCACAGAAGAATGTTGGATGAAAGCCTGGAAACGATCCATGAAAGAGACGGCCGGTTCTATAGAGGTACGTTAAGAGGAAAACAGATCCTGGAATCTGAGACGAGCATTGTGATTGTGGGGGATATTGAGGAAGGCGCTATTGTGGCGTCTAAGCAGAACGTCGTAGTTACAGGAACCATTTATGGGACTGTAATTGCGGGCGCCTCCGGCAATTACGACGCTGTAATCGCAGCGCTCCATATGGAGCCGAAGAAGCTGCGCATCGGAGATATTGAAGTTAAACCAGTTATAGGAGGAAGTTATTCATGGGCGAAGTTATTGTAATTACATCGGGAAAAGGCGGCGTGGGTAAGACGACGACAACAGCGAATCTGGGAGCGGGGTTATCAAAACATGATAAGAAGGTGGTAGTCATTGACACAGATCTGGGCCTTCGTAATCTGGATGTGGTCATGGGTCTTGAGAACCTGATTGTCTACAATCTGGTGGACGTAATCGAGGGGACGTGCCGCCTGAAGCAAGCGTTAATTCGAGACAAACGATATGAGAATCTTTACCTTCTGCCTTCGGCGCAGACGAAGGATAAGACGGCGATCTCACCCGGCCAGATGAAGAAATTGACGTCTGAGCTTAAGGAGGATTTCGACTACATACTTCTGGACTGTCCGGCAGGAATCGAGCAGGGCTTCATGAACGCTATTGCAGGCGCAGACCGCGCTATTATCGTGACCACTCCAGAGGTATCGGCAATCCGTGACGCTGATCGTATCATCGGCCTTTTGGAGAGCCACCAATTGAAAAAGATGGAGCTTGTCATCAATCGAATCCGTGTGGATATGGTTAAGCGGGGAGATATGATGACAGTGGATGATGTGACAGAGATTCTATCCATTCCTCTTATAGGCGCGCTTCCGGATGATGAGCAGGTGGTAATCGGCACGAATCAGGGGGAGCCTGTGATCGGCATGGACTCGAAAGCTGGCACAGCATATATGAATATCTGTAAACGCATTATAGGCATGGAGGTTCCTTTTCTGGAGCTGCAAGGCAACATGGGATTCTTTTCAAAACTATCCGGCCTATTCAGGAAAGAATAGGGGGATGGGATATGTTAAGAAAATCGTCGGTTTCCATAGCCAGGAACCGGGTAAAGGCATTGGTTATTTCGGACAGAGTTCACTGTACGCCGGATGCCTATGACAATATCTGCAGGGAGCTTTATACCTCCCTCTCCAAATATATGGAGCTTACAGAAGATGATTTTCAGGTAAATATTAACCGGACGCAGGTCGTTATTACATTTGCAGGAGAAGAAGTGTGAGATTACCTAGATTTACAAAACCGTACCATTTAAGAGATTATAAATTCAGCTTAGTGATTCTTGTATTGGCATTGTCCGTAATCGGAATTATGGCAGTGGGAAGCGCGAAAGCGGTCTATCAGCCGAGACAGATTTTCGGCGTCGCTTTCGGGATCTTTGTGATGCTGGTTGTATCCCTCATTGATTATGTGTGGGTCTGCGATTTTTACTGGCTGATTTATCTGTTTGCCGTGGCAATCCTTGCAGCCGTGCTTCCTTTCGGAGAAAAGGTAAACGGGGCGACAAGATGGATTGACTTAGGCTTTACCACATTCCAACCGTCTGAGCTTGCCAAAATTTTGCTGATTTTGTTTTTTTCCAAATTCATTATGGAGCATGGGGACGAACTCAACGATAAGTTTACTCTTATCAAATATGCTATACTCTGTGGGATTCCGCTGGTACTTATTGTCGTAGAACCAAACCTGTCTACCACCATCTGTACTGCATTGGTTCTCTGTCTGTTGATTTTTGTCGGAGGCTTGAGATACCGCATCATCGCAACGATTTTCGTCATACTGATACCGTCGGCGTTGATTTTCTTAAGTATTGTAGTACAGCCGGACCAGAAGCTTCTAAAGGACTATCAGCAGCAGCGTATCTTAGCTTTTATTGAGCCTGAAAAATATGCCAACGACACAGCATACCAGCAGCGTAATGCGGTTATGGCCATCGGTTCCGGGCAATTGACGGGAAAGGGGCTTAACAATAATACCACCACTTCCGTTAAGAACGGGAATTTCATTGCAGAGCCGCAGACAGACTTTATCTTTGCAATTATA
>BLMJ01000176.1 GCA_011960625.1 Lachnospiraceae bacterium
GCTTGCTGATATCAAAGTCATTGCCGTATCCTTCCGAGAAGCCGCATCCAAATGCATTGATCATGGTCTTGATTTCCGCGTTGGCAAGCACCTTGTCGATACTGGCTTTCTCCACATTCAGGATCTTTCCGCGAATCGGAAGAATTGCCTGGTACATCCGATCCCTGGCCGTCTTTGCCGATCCTCCGGCAGAATCTCCCTCCACAATAAATATCTCACATTTCTTGGCATCCCGGCTCTCACAGTTGGCAAGTTTGCCGTTGCTGTCGAAGGAATACTTCTGTTTCGTTAATAGGTTCGTCTTTGCCCGTTCCTCTGTCTTACGAATTTTCGCCGCCTTCTCCGCACAGCCGATAACCTTTTTCAGGTTCTCAAGATTTCGGTCAAAATAGCGGATAATCTCATCATTGGTCACCTTACTGCAGGCTTTGGACGCATCAGGGTTGTCAAGCTTCGTCTTGGTCTGCCCCTCGAACCTTGGATCCGGGTGCTTGATTGAAACGATTGCCGTCATCCCGTTTCGGATGTCTGCTCCCGTAAAATTCGTATCCTTCTCTTTCAGGATCGAAAGCTCCCTTGCATACTGGTTGATTACAGTCGTAAATGTGGTCTTGAACCCGGTCAGATGGGTGCCTCCCTCTGCATTGTAGATATTGTTACAGAACCCAAGCACATTCTCATGGAACTCATTCACATACTGGAACGCCGCCTCTACTTCAATTCCCTCTGCCTCTCCTTTAAAATATACGGGATCATGGACAACTTCCTTCTTGGAATTTAAGTCTTTAATAAATCCTAAAATCCCGTCTGGTTCATGGTAAACCATATGCTCTGTCTCACTCCCCCGTTTATCGTCAAAGATAATCGTGAGGGTGGGATTTAAGTATGCCGTCTCGTGCATCCGGCTCTTAACCTCCTCCGCACGAAACCTTGTTTTCTCAAATATGGTATCATCCGGGAGAAAATTCACCTTTGTCCCGGTCTTTCTCGTTTTCCCAATCTTAGGCAATAGCCCATCCTCTAGCTCGACCACTGGCTTGCCCCTCTCATAGCGGTCATGGTGGATATAGCCTTCGCGGCTGATTTCCACATCCATATAGACGGACAAGGCATTTACTACAGAAGAACCCACGCCGTGAAGTCCTCCGCTGGTCTTATAGGCTGTGTCGTCAAATTTACCGCCTGCATGGAGTGTGGTATAGACCACCCGGGCTGCCGATACTCCTGTGGCATGCATCCCCACGGGCACACCTCTCCCGTTGTCGTCAACCGTAGCTGAGCCGTCTTTTTCTAATGTCACATGAATCTCTGTACAGAAACCTGCCAGATGTTCATCCACAGCATTATCCACAATCTCATAAATCAGATGGTTCAACCCCTTCGTTGACACGCTTCCGATGTACATTCCCGGTCTTTTCCGTACCGCCTGAAGCCCTTCCAGTATGGCAATACTATCTGCATCATATGTATTCTTGTTCGCCATATTATTCAGATCCTTTCTTTGTAAATATTTCCACACCTCCCACATCTTAGCACAAAATATGGCATTGTTCAAATACATTTTATTTGGTAAGCACCGTATCTAGTACATCGGCAAGATATGTAACCGCATTGCGCATCTCATCCACCGTATTTGTCTGCGCTCCTGCCTCAATCAGGAGGGTCTTTGGTTTGAAATGCATGTTATAGCGGTAGCCTTTCAGGTAAATGTGTCTGGTAAAGCCCGGATACTTTGCGATTGCGGCAAGCTGCATCTGCAGGGAAAAGGCAATATTATCCTGGATATATGGGTTTGCCAGATATCCAATATTGCCGTTTGCCTTCGTTCGGCTCATCCCGTTGAAAAACATGATCTGGGCGGTCTGTTTTCCGTCAATCTCTGTCACCAAATGAGTCTGCTCCCCCACTCCGTCCCGGTGTAGGTCGATGACCACCTCGATGCTGGGGTTTTCCTCAAGAAGCTTCTGAATTTCCGGCTCCGCCAAGTCATATGCCATGCTCCGATCCAGTTTTCCGTCCACCATATCGTAAACGCCTTTGTGATGAATGGTCTCAATCCCATACGTATCATTGAGAAGCTCTGTCAGCAAGTTTCCCATCCCTACAATGGTGGTGCTCTCATCCCCTGGCACTGAGTCCGCAAAGGCTTCCTGTGAATGTGTATGATAAATCAATACTTTCGGTCCCTTCTTTGACTGGTCAAGCTTCATATTCTTTTCCAGAAGCACCTGTGCGTTAAGGAGTTCAGGGTCCGCCATAGTGCTGGAATCAACGGTATAGAAGGT
>BLMJ01000177.1 GCA_011960625.1 Lachnospiraceae bacterium
GGAGCAGGCGGGATTTTCATAGGGGAAGATTACAAGCCGTACATAAACACTCTTTCTTCTGATGAATTAAATACTTTGTGCGAGATATACAGACAAGCAGAGGGAACACATAAGAAAATTCTGTTGCAGATTCTGAATAAATACGGCCCTGATAAACTGGAAGTATAAACTTGTCATTCCGCTAAAGCACATAATCTTTACAGAACCGTTCATAGCAGACGGAGAGTGCTTATGTGCTTTTTGGGCTGACAAGTCCAGAGATGATTTTATCCAAACAGGCAGGAAGGTGTTTCTGCCGGATCGTACCTTGAAAATTGAATATGTAAATACATACAGGACGTGTGGGATGTGCGGAGCCGCTATGCGGACACGCCAAGAGCTGCCTGCTTCTGTTTTTGCATGGAAGTGTATACGAAGGAATACTGAAATCTGGTATTGAAGTTAAGGCGGTGAGCGATGAATGTCTGGCGAAAAGTGCAGCAGTTGCATGAGGCAATGAGGCATATCTTTGATAATGATACTTCCGGATTTTTCCGGTCAATTTAGAATGACGGTGCGATACCGATGTGGGCAGTGTAATGAGCTGCCACTTGTATGTATTTTTGGAAAATTTGTCTGTCAATAAGGGTATATCTGAAAGTAGATGTATCCTTATTGGCAGATAATGCCAAAGGACAGCGAAAGGAGCAGAACTATGAGTGAAACGGTGACGATTGTAAAGGAGTGGAAAAAGTTTCGCCGATATGATGATGGGGCTGATTACTATGGAATGTGCAAGTCTAGTTTTATGAAGTTGGCAAAAGAAGCAAGGGCAATTTATAAGCCGGGTAAGACGGTGTTGGTAAATTGTGAAATCTTTGAAAAATATTTAGAGGGCTTCAAAGTCGAATAATTGAAATTTCTACTTGACATTTTTGTATGACAAAAATATAATGGTCATGAGGAGGGATGCGCAATGGCGAAAGCAGGAAGACCAAAGGCTGACGTTACCAAAGAAAAGGTTGTTAGCGTTAGAATGAAGCCAGAGGATTATGAAAAATTAAAAAAATATGCGGATTCTTCTGAAATGACTGTTACTGAAGTGGTGCAGAAAGGTGTTTCAATTATCTTGGATAAAGAAAAGCACTGATGGATTCTCTCCTTAGCAATGAAAGGAGGAATACATATGGCATCACGAAAAGACAAGAAAGGCAGAGTGCTTCGTAAAGGAGAATCATACAGCGATTCAAAGGGGATGTACTTATACGCATATTCTGACCCTTTTGGTAAACGGAGATACATTTATGCGAAGGACTTGCCAGCACTTCGGGAAAAGGAGGAACAATTAAAGAAAGATCAGTTAGATGGTATTGATTCCTATGCAGCAGGAACCGCCGATTTGAATTTTATGTTTGACCGTTATATGTCAACGAAAAGTGAATTAAGGGTATCTACCAGGGCTAATTATCTGGAAGTCTATGACAGATATATCCGGAACGAGTTTGGTAGGAAAAAAATTGGTGAAATCAAGTATAGTGACATTCTGTTTTTCTACAATCATCTGATTTGCGATTTGGGGCTTCATATAGGAACTGTCCAGTATATTCAGAGATTGATTAGACCTGCACTTGAAATAGCGGTGAGAGATAATATTATCCGAGCCAATCCGGCCAATGGCGTTATTCAGCAGTTAAATAAGAAAACTCAAAGTGGCGGCTCTTATGTAAGGCACGCTTTGACATTGGAACAGCAAAGAGAGTTTTTATCTTATTTGGACGAGATGCCGGAGTATAATAAGTGGAAGCCTTTATTCACGGTAATGATTGGAACAGGATGCAGAATCGGTGAGTTGGTTGGATTGAGGTGGGAAGATATTGATATGCGTAACAGAACCATTGATATAAACCATTCTCTTTTCTACTTCGCAGGCAGAAGAAACAAGTCGGATAATAAGTGGGTAATCAATTTGCCGAAAACTGATTCAGGGGTAAGAGTTATCCCGATGGTTGATACTGTATATGCAGCCTTTATCGAAGAAAAAGCAAGACAAGAGGAAGAAGGAACTTTTTGCATATCTACTGTTGATGATATGTCAGGATTTATCTTCTGTAACAGATTCCGTGAATTATATGTGCCGGAGTCAATCAACAGAAACCTGCGCAGAGTGATTGAGAATCATAATGCAATGGAAGAAGTCAGGGCTGCAAAGGAAAAGAGAGAGGCAATTATATTGCCACAATTCTCTTGCCACCATTTAAGGCATACCTTTTGTGCGAGGCTGTGTGAAGCAGATGTGAATATTAAAGTCATTCAGTCGATTATGGGGCATAAGGATATACAGACAACTATGGATATTTACGCCGAAGTAACCGGAGATAAGAAAAAGAAGTCTTTAGAACAAGTTTTTGATCAAATGAAGTTATTTTAATTCAATATTGAGTGCGAGAGGTTCCTTGGGGAACTTCGGGATGGCATTAAGGTCAGAGTTTGGTATAACAGGATAGTCCAACATAAAATGGGCTAGTCCAACAAAACTCCAACAAATAACCTTTGCGTGATACAACATAATACTCAATAATAGAATTTTGAAGAAGTGAAAAAATCAAGTAATACACGATAATACATCATAATGACCGACAGGGCATAATTATGGAGGAGAAACAGACCATCCTTGCGGCGGGAGCAGGCGCCTCCACGAAGCTTGTGTTAAAAGAGCCGGTTCCTATGCCGGGCAGTAAGAAAGGCAAGATGACACAGCTTTTGCGCAGCGAGAATGTGAAGGAGGTTGCCCAATATATTGAGCGGGTTGACGAGATGATAGAGCGGAAGCGGAAAATGTGGAATTTAGACGAATTTTAATATAGGATAGGAGAAAGAATATGGCGTTAAAAAAGAAACCGGTTACGGGAATGAAGGACATGCTTCCCCGTGAGATGGAAATCAGGGACTATGTGATACAGCTGATCAAAGATACGTATAAGACCTACGGTTTTCAATCTATGGAGACTCCCTGTGTGGAGCACATCGAGAATCTGTGCAGCAAGCAGGGGGGCGATAATGAGAAGCTTATTTTCAAGATTTTAAAGAGGGGTG
>BLMJ01000178.1 GCA_011960625.1 Lachnospiraceae bacterium
GGAGCATGTATTACCCATGGTGTAAAGATTTCCATCAACCAGCATTTCGTAGGAGACAGCTTCTGTGACTTCCGTCCAATTCAGCCAGATGGAGGTAGCGGTCTTTTGTTCTTCCAACGCTTTAAGCTCTGGTACCGCAAGGCTTCTATTCTCTTTGTCTGCCGGACGGATAAAGTCATTGACAAAGCCTTGAAGCTCCACGGTCTGGCTCTCTTTGTCTGCATCCACAGCACACAGCTTTACATAGAGCTTAGGTTCAACCTTTACATTCTCTACAAGCCTCCCAATCTCCTTCTCCTTTGCCGGAGCGTAAGTCCGAAGTTTTGGACTTTCATCATAGAAGAACACTGCTTCTCCTTCTTTTGGTACATACTGGCAAAAGGCTTCCCACGCCGTCTGTTCCGTCATATTAAGAGACTTTCCATTATTCTTTGCAATGACTGCTTCCGGCTTTTCTGACAGATGTACGATAAAGGTTGTGCTGCGCTTACTGTCATATCCCTGGTAGCCTCCCTGCGCGCGCTCTGCCGTCAGCACCGCACGCTTTCCTTCCACAACAGAGGTATATTTCACAGACACATGGTTTCCATAAGAAATATGGTCGATTACACCATAATCCTTATCCTCCTCTGTCTGGTTTAAGATATATTTCCCATCATCCTCATACGCTGTATATTCACTGGCGCCGGAAGGCCAAAATTCTACAATGCGGCTCGTCCTGTCGATTGCCTCAGGAGTGTTGTTTGCCTCATACATCGGAAGGATGGCCCCGCTTTTTACAAATACCGGCAGTTTCCACAAAGGAGCGTCAAAATTGTTGAGCACTTGTCCTCCCTGGTATTTCTGCCCCGTCAGATAATCCGTCCACACTTCCTGTTCATCCGGAAGGTATATACGGTTTCTGACGTCATTGCCCATCTCGTCCGCCGCCACATTCTTGTAAACCGGGGCTACCAGAAGGCTTGCGCCCAGCATAAACTGGTACTGCATTTCTCTGGTTCCTGCATATGCGTCCTTAGGATACTCAAGGAACATCGCCCGCACCATAGGCAGACCTGTATCTTCGTTTCCGGTATCAATGTTGGAGGCGGAGGCCGCGCAGGTATAGATATATGGCATCAACTGTGACTTTATTTTCATATACATTCGGTTGATCCCTG
>BLMJ01000179.1 GCA_011960625.1 Lachnospiraceae bacterium
TCATGAGAACATTATAATAGGAAATGTTGCCCTCTATGGAGCTACCAGTGGCAAGGCCTTCATTAATGGTGTGGCAGGTGAGCGATTTGCGGTGCGCAACTCAGGTGCAACTGCCGTGGTGGAAGGCGTGGGCGACCATGGGTGTGAATATATGACGGGAGGTCGTGTGGCCGTCCTTGGCAAGACAGGAAGGAATTTTGCCGCTGGAATGAGCGGCGGCGTGGCCTATGTGTTGGATGTAGACAGCGATTTGTACCGGAATGTAAATAAGCAGATGGTGAATATTGAGCGCATTTCATCGAAATTCGATGTAAATGAACTGAAGAGTATGATTGAGGAACATGTAGCATGTACAAATTCTGAGATTGGGAAGGAAATTCTGGAACATTTTAAGGAATATCTGCCCAAGTTTAAGAAGATTATTCCTGTGGACTATGAGCGGATGCTGACCACAATTCTGCAGCTGGAAGAGCAGGGCATGAGCAGCGAGCAGGCTAAGACGGAAGCATTTTACGCCTTGAAGGGCGAGAAGTAGGAGGTGGAGACAGTGGGAAAAGCGACGGGTTTTATGGAATATGAAAGACAGGAAAAGGCAGCGGAGGCACCGATAGAAAGACTTAAGCATTTTCGCGAATTTCACACACCTTTATCAAAGGAAGAGCAGGAACGTCAGGGCGCAAGATGTATGTCCTGCGGGGTGCCGTTTTGTCAGGCAGGGCAGATGATTATGGGAATGGCCAGTGGATGCCCGCTCCACAATCTGGTTCCGGAGTGGAATGACCTGATTTATCACGGAAACTGGGAGGAGGCTTACTATAGGCTGAAAAAGACGAATAATTTTCCGGAATTTACTTCTCGGGTGTGTCCGGCTCTGTGTGAGGCGGCATGTACCTTAAGCCTGAATGGAGATGCGGTTTCTACTAAGGCGAACGAATATGGAATTATTGAAAATGCCTATGAGAAGGGCTATGCCGCTGCAAAGCCTGTGAAGGTACGTACCGGCAAAAAGGTGGCGGTCATTGGTTCTGGTCCCTCTGGGCTTGCCGCTACGGATATGCTGAAGCGAAGAGGACACAGCG
>BLMJ01000180.1 GCA_011960625.1 Lachnospiraceae bacterium
GCTGGCCATCGGCAGTAGACGTATCGTAATCTTCCAACACTGTCTTCCAGTTGCAGTGATGTTCTTCCAGGACGGCCTGAACATTATGGTAGTCTTTAACGTTGCGGAACCAGCGATCCAGCTTTGTAACCAGAACCAGGTCAATCTTATCAGCCTTGATATCCTTCAGAAGCCGCATGAAGTCACGACGGTTCTGTAGTTTCTTCCTTGCAGTCAGTCCTTCATCTATGTAATAGTCTACGATTTCATATCCATGGGTATTCGCATACTCGGTCAGAAGTTCCTTCTGGGTGTCCAGAGAAAGTCCTTGCTGTACCTGGATATCGGTCGAAACACGGTCGTAGATGGCGCATCTGATAATTCTCCCCATAGTATGTCGCTCCTTTGTATATGTATATAATAGTTTATTGCTATCGGTCAACAAAGATGATACAATATTTCTGTGATAAAAATTGATTGTACATCCTTTGGATGTGCCTCTGTGGAGCCGTCCGGTGCTGGTAACGCCGGACGGTTTTGCTATATTAAGTCAGAGATTTTGATAGTCAGACCATTAAAAATGTAAACAGTTATTTCTTCATCGAAAGAAAAATAGGTTCGAATCTTCTTCACCTTCAAAGACATAAGTCTGTACTGCTTTCTTCATTGGATTCACGATCCAATATTCCCGAACGCCAGCGGTACGATATTTAAACAGTTTAACAGAATAATCCATCCGTGTGCTGCTAGGTGAAACAATTTCGATAATCCAATCTGGAGAACCTTTGCACCCTTTTTGTGTAAGTTTATTTTTGTCACATATGATGGAAATATCTGGCTCTACCCATATTTTATCATCAGCGTTCAGATTGACAGCGAAGGGGGCTGGGACAACTTCACATTCTCCATTTTGGGTGAAGATATGATTGCCGATAATGCGTCCTAATTGTTGGATAAGCTTTTGATGGATAAAACTTGGCGGCGTCATAGAGTACAGCTTCCCATCAATCAGCCCCGCGCGCTGGCCTTCAGGGAGATTC
>BLMJ01000181.1 GCA_011960625.1 Lachnospiraceae bacterium
AAAAGCAGAAGCTATATTGAGAACATCATCTCTTTGTTAGAAAGTGAACCTTTCCTGGGGCTTCTCTCCCCGCCAATACCGTATACATCCTATTTTTTTATGGTAGGGTTTATGGGGTGGACAGGCTGTTTTGATAAAACGAAGGAGCTTTCACAAAGGTTGGGGCTTAAATGCAGCATGGATGAGAGGGAATCGCCTGAAATTTTGGGAATGACATTTTGGTGTAAAGCACAGGCTCTAAGGCCTCTTTTCATGAATGAATGGAAGTATACAGATTTTGAACCGGAGCCAATGCCGACAGACAATACAATTAGCCATGCAGTTGAAAGGATTCTTCCCTATGTGGCGGAAAGCCAGGGATATTACAGTGGAATCATGCTGACCCAAGAGCAAGCTTCGTTATACGAATGCAATTACAGATATATGTTTTGGGAGACGATAGATGCCTTAAAGAATGAAAACAGATGTAACGATAAGTTTTCTGGAGATACGTATGATCCGGTAGAAAGGCTCAGTCATTTTTGCCGCCGGTTTTCTGAAGTATATATTTATGGCGTGGGTAAAAAAGGAAAAGAATGTTATCGCCTGATAGACGATAAAAGCAATTTGAAAGGTTTCATTGTATCCGAGAACCTGAAAGTGGATGAGGAATGTGAGTCATATCCGGTATATGAAATCAATGAAATCAAAAATGAAGACGATATAGGAATTATTTTGGCAATGCGACAGGAATATTTAACTGAGGTTTACCCGTATTTGCTGTCGTTAGGATTTCGCAATATTGAGAGATACCTTTAAAGATTTTGAATGAAAGAGAGTATAGGAGCTTGAAAGAACGTAATAGCTTAGCGGTCTTAGTGGTTTACGCGTCGGATGGGATACTAGACGGATATGTCGTCTATCTGGCTGAAAAAATGAAGGAGTCCGTGAAGACGTTAATTATAACTGTAAACGGAAATATGAACGACGACGGACTGGAACGATTAAGTTTCTATTCAGATTCCGTTTTTGTGAGGGATAATTCAGGATACGATTACGGCGCTTATAAGGAAACGATTGAGAATTTTATAGGATGGGAAAGATTAAGAGCGTATGATGAATTAATCCTCTTAAACGATTCTTGCTACGGGCCGGTATATCCGATGGAAGAGGTGTTTGAAGCCATGGATGGACGCAGCCTTGATTTCTGGGGAATTACAGAACAGCCTCCCATAAGGGCGGGGGATTATACGGACAGGCTGCTGCCTTATCATATCCAGACGTACTTTATCTGTGTGGGGACAAGAATGCTCCATTC
>BLMJ01000182.1 GCA_011960625.1 Lachnospiraceae bacterium
AAAACCAGTCTCTAATATAGACACCCACAGGAAATACGCTTTTGTTGTCTATGGTCTCAGGCTTCTTATGCATTACATGCAGCATGTCCTCAATTACATTCTCTTCCGTTGTATTCTTCATAGTATAGCTCGCTTTGACCAAAGACGTACCTTCCATATTTATATAATATACAAACGCACCGCCCTTGTCTGGTTCTTTTCCTGATTCCTTTATAAAGCTGCAGCCTGCAAGGAAAAGTACCAGGGCTGCAAGACACAATATAAAAGTCCTATAATATTTTCTATTCTGTCTCATACTGTATGCCCCCTAAGATACATATGTCAACGGAATACGTACGGTAAATGTTGTCCCTGCTCCTGCCTGGCTATAGACCCTCACAGCACCCCGATGCATAACCACAGCGCTTCTTGCTATGGCAAGTCCAAGCCCGGTCCCGCCAATCTCTCTTGAATGAGACTTGTCCACTCGATAAAACCGTTCAAAAACATGCTCAATCGCGGACTCCGGAATCCCAATCCCTGAATCTGCCACCTCAATATAACAATTCTTGTGGTCCGCATTCAGAGATACATGTACCCATCCGTCATCCTTGTTATACTTAATTGCATTCTCCACCAGATTCGTCAATGCAAGCGACAACTTCACCTCGTCCACCTCCGCTGTTACAGGGCGAAAACTCTCCAGCACCAACTCAATATTCCGTGTTGCAGCAATCGGACGAAGCCTCTTTAAAATCTTCTCAATCAGCACATTCATATTTTCCGACTTAATGTTTAATGTGTTAGCTGTCTTGTCCATCTTAACCAGTGACAGAAGGTCATTAATAATCTTATTCTCCCGCTCAATTTCCTCAGACAAGTCACCCATAAATTCCTTATACAGCTCTGCTGGCACATCTTCTTGAATCAGCAATGAATCTGCCAGAACCTTCATAGAAGTAAGAGGTGTCTTTAACTCATGTGATACATTAGAAACAAATTCGTTTCTTGAGTCATCCAAAACTTTCATTCTTCCCAGCATTTTATTAAATGCATCCGAGATTAGCATGGTTTCTGTATAGGTCTGCTCATGGAGATAATCCGCTTCATAACCTTCCGTCACTGCCGCTATGGACTGGCTTATCCGCTGAAACGGCCTGACTATCAGAAACCCTATGGAAAATGCCAAGATTACGGCCACAATTCCGACCGTCAGGCAGACAGCCAGAATACGCTCATCTAATTCCTGTACGCTGTCAACAATCATATCCGTAGAAACGCTGACTAACATCACGCCCACAGATTTCTCTGTCCCTTTGTCAAGGATTGGGGATGTAACTTCGATATAACGATTCTCTGCATCATAATTACTGGTTCCTTTTCCTTGGAAACAACGAATGACATCCTCAGATACGATAGTCTTTCCCCTATCCATGTCATAGGTATCCTCCTGTATACGGAAATCATGGTCAATAACCATAACCCTCCCATTATAAATATTCGACATCTGGACCAGCTCGGACCGGAGCACCTCGGATGTTTCACCAGTCAGATAATTCGCATCACTCAACTGGTTACAAAGAATTGTACATTGATTCTGAATCTCCGCAGTCCGCATAGCCACTTCCCGCTTCTCATAACTGCTTAAGACAATCCCCCTTAAGATAAATGCAGGAACCACACCCACCAGTATGATTAGAAGGATAATCCGGACTCGGAGACTCTTTAAAATATTCCATTTCAGATATTTCTTAACCCCTGAAATAATAACCAACTCCCCATTTTGTATAGACGTATTTCGGATCGCTTGGATTCGTCTCAATCTTTTCTCTCAGCCTGCGGATATGTACATCTACTGTCCTCGCATCACCAGGATATTCATATCCCCACACAATATTCAGCAGATTCTCACGGCTGTACACTTTGTTCGGGTTCATGGCAAGCAGCTCCAGCAGATCAAATTCCTTTGCAGTCAGATTGATCTCCCTCTCTCCGATGACTACTCTCCTGCTCTCGCAGTCAATCTTCATACTGCCCTTCACAATTACCTTATCATTCACCTGGCTAGACCCTCTCTTGCCGGTACGACGCATAATCGCCTTGATTCTTGCCTTAACCTCCAGGATATTGAAGGGTTTCGTGATGTAGTCATCCGCTCCATATTCCAGCCCAAGAATCTTATCCATATCGTCATTCCTGGCCGTCAGCATCACAATCGGAACATCGGAAAACTCACGGATCTGCTGGCATACCTCGAATCCATCGTGCTTTGGAAGCATGATGTCCAGCAAAATCATGTCATAGGCATTCTCCTTCGCCAGCTTAAGCGCCTCTTCTCCATCGTAGGCACAGTCTACTTCCATCCCATCCTGCTCTAGGCTAAAACGGATTCCTTTTACGATTAATTTTTCATCATCTACCACCAATACCCGTCTGCTCATCTACTCTCTCCTAATTGATACTGATCCGGTCTCTGACCTTATTAAATACGCCTTCCTTAATCCCTTGGACTTCCATCAGCTCTTCCACCTTTTGGAAGCCACCATGTTCTTCTCTGTAAGCGATAATGGACATTGCCTTCGCTTCTCCGATACCGCTTAATGTCATCAACTGTTCTTTAGATGCCGTGTTCAGATTTACCTTCCCGCTGCCGGCTGTCAAATCACCTTGAGAAGCTGCATTCCCGATGCCAGCCTCACCTTGCCAGTCCGTATGTATGCCGCCAACCAGACCTTGCTGTACTTCTTCCTTGGACGGTACATAAACCCGCTGTCCGTCCTCAACCTGTGCCGCTTGATTTAGCTGCTCGCCCGCGCCACTCTCAAGAAGTCCTCCCGCCGCCTCGATTGCCTCGTACAGTCGGCTTCCTGACGGAAGCGGATATACTCCTGGATTTGCAACCTGTCCGCACACATGGACATAGGCAATCCCCGATTCCCGGCTGATTCGCGTTTCCTCCTCTGAACTCTCCTGTGCCTCTGTCTTTTCCTCTTTTGGTATTTTCTCTGTTCCTCCCTCCGTCAGGCAAATCAGCTCTTCGCCATTGCCTTCCGTTCTCCCTTGACAACCTGTCAGCAAGAACAAAATCACCACAAATCCTAATAAAGCCACATTCCTCTTTTTAGGCATCCTTCTATGCATATAAACTCCTTTACAGTCTGTCGAAACTGCAAATACCCCGTATATGCATGATACGGCAGGAATTATTTTGCCACATCATTTCTTAATCATTGTACTATTTCCACTGGAAAATTGCAACTCCAATCAGTGCAATTCCCATTCCGATTATCTTCCTCCATTCAAGGGGTTCTTTCTCCACACCAAAAAGTCCCAGAAGCTCAATCACATATGCCACGATTAACTGGGCAATTACAATCAAAAGCGCAGCCTTTGCAGGGCCAAGCTGCTCCATGCTTTTAATTACAGTCAGCGTAATTCCTGCACCGATGACTCCGCCAAGGAGCACATACTTTGGTTCTACCTTCGCAATAGTCATTATATTGTCACGACCTGCAATCAGCCATGCTATGGCGCAAACCGCGAATGCGGTAAGCTGCACCCATCCATTGCTGACCCACATGCCCGTCGTCTTCGTTACCTGTGTATTAAATACTCCCTGCACGCTCATAAGAGCTCCCGACAGGATTGCAATAAAAAATCCAATCATTGAATATACCTCCGTATCCCTTTCTGAATTAGTCGTTCTATCGGATAGTATGTCCAATGATTGGTCTTTTATAACTTAGAGCAAATCTTTTAATTTCTCAATCATCTCGTCAATATGTTCTTTTTCTACAATAAGCGGAGGTACAAGACGAATCACGTTATCTCTTGCACTGATAATGATAAGCCCTCCATCAAGCGCAGCGTTAATAATCTCTCCCGCCGGTCTTTTCACCTTAATTCCCTGTATCAGGCCCATTCCTCTGCACTCAAGCACCTCTTCTGATTCTGCCGCCAATTCCTCAAGCTTTTCCTTTAGATATGCACCCATTTTCTGAACATGAGCCGCAATGTCTTCCCGCTCGAAGATTTCCACCGTCTTTGCCACTGCCGCACATGCCAGCGGGTTACCGCCATAAGTCGTCCCATGATCCCCTGGCTCTAAAGAATATTCTGCCACTTCCTCTGTCATAGCAAAGGCACCTACAGGCAGACCGCTGCCGATTGCCTTCGCCATCGCCATAATATCCGGCTTTGTGCCGTAGTTCTGCCAGGCAAACATTTCGCCCGTCCGTCCCATGCCGCACTGAATCTCATCACAGATCATCAGAATCCCTTCCGAATCACAGAGCTTACGGATTCCTTCCATAAATTCCGAAGATGCACGATTGACACCGCCCTCCCCTTGAAGGGCTTCCAGAATAATTGCGCAGGTCTTGTCCGTAACCTGTGCTTTTACACTGTCCAAATTGTTAAATTCTGCAAATTTTACTCCGGGAAGCAAGGGTTCAAAAGGTGTCCGGTAGGCTTCACTTCCGGTCACAGACACGGCTCCAATACTTCGTCCATGGAAAGAATGCTCCATGGCAATAAATTCATACCTTCCGTTTCCCTTCTTCCAGGCATACTTTCTTGCCGCCTTCAGAGCCCCTTCTATTGCCTCTGTCCCGCTATTTGTAAAAAATACTCGATCCATTTTCGAAATCCGCCGAAGAGCCGTGGCCGCTTTTCCGCAAGTGGTGTTATAATACAGATTCGAGGTATGTGTCAGACAGTCAATCTGTTCTTTCAATGTCTGATTCAACTCCTGATTTCCGTAACCCAAACCACACACAGCAATACCTGCCGCAAAATCAAGATATTTCTTCCCGTTGGTATCATAGAGATAAACGCCCTCGCCTCTTTCAAGCACCACCGGGAAACGATTATATGTATTTACGAGTCCTTTTTTTGTTTCTTCTATATACTGATTCATTTCTTTTCTCCATAATAAAGTTTCTCGCTTTATTCCCCGTGATAAAATTTTTCTTCCGAATCATTTAACATGGCAGTGCCGATTCCCTTATTGGTAAATATTTCAAGGAGCAGACAGTGGGGAATCCGTCCGTCCAGAATATGAACTCTGGATACTCCGTTCTCGATGGCGTCCATACAATTTTGGAGTTTCGGCAGCATACCGCCTCCGATATATCCTTCCTCCATCAACGCCTTTCCTTCTGATACCCGAAGCTCCGATATAAGTGTGGAAGGATCCGACGGGTCTTTGTAAACACCTTCAATATCCGTCAAAAATGCAAGCTTCTCTGCATGGACTGCTCGCGCAATCGCACAGGCAGCATCATCCGCATTGATATTATATGTACGAAACTCCTCATCCATTCCTACAGGACACACGATTGGCAGAAAATCTTTTTCTAACAGGTCAAACAGAATATCCGCATTCACATGCTTTACTTCACCCACAAAACCGATATCCTCTCCATCCGCATACTTTTTCTCTACCTTTAACAGTGCGCCGTCCTTGCCGCTGATTCCAATCGCCCTGACACCCAAGCTCTCCACAAGCTGAACCAGACCTTTGTTGACCTTGCCAAGTACCATCTCTGCAAGCTCCATAGTCGCCTCGTCCGTTACTCTAAGCCCATTGACGAATTGAGGCTCCATACCGACCTTCCCGACCCATTTGCTGATTTCCTTACCTCCGCCATGAACAATAATCGGCTTAAAGCCAACCAGCTTAAGAAGCGTCACATCCTGAATAACCTGCTCCTTCAGCTGTTCGTCTATCATTGCGCTTCCGCCGTATTTTACTACAATAATTTTCCGATTAAACCGCTGGATATAAGGCAAAGCCTCAATTAGAACTTCCGCCTTATCCAGATATTTCTGCATTGCTTGATTCATGATTCCATAACTCCTTATAATCCTTAGGATTAACTTCTATAGTCTGCGTTAATCTCAATATAGCCATGGGTCAGGTCACATCCCCATGCCGTCGCTTCTTTGTCGCCCATCTTAACATCTGCTATGGCTGTCACCTCAGATTCGGACAGAATCTTCGTGGCTTCTGCCTCGCTATAGTCAACCGCAGTCCCATTCTCAATAATCTGAATCCTGCCCGCTTTACTCTCAAAGAACAAATCCACCTTCTCCGGGTCAAACTGTGCTCCGGAATATCCCATTGCACACAGGATTCTTCCCCAGTTCGCATCATGTCCGGCAATTGCCGTCTTAGTCAGATTGGAGCAGACGATTGATTTAGCCAGCGTCTTTGCCTGTTTCACACTCTCACATCCCACTGCCTTTACTTCGAATAGCGCCGTCGCACCCTCGCCGTCGCCGGCAATCTTCTTTGCAAGATACTCGTTAATCACATGCAGCGCTTCCTTGAATTTCTGGAAATCCTCGGTGCCCTCCACAATCTCAGGATTCTCTGCCATGCCATTCGCTAACAGAAGCACTGTGTCGTTGGTGGAGGTATCTCCGTCCACGGAAATCATATTGTAAGTATCTTCTATATCTTCACTGAGCGCCTTCTGCAGTGTCTCCTTTGCAATCACGGCATCTGTAGTGATAAATGCAAGCATGGTGCACATATTGGGATGAATCATGCCGGAACCCTTCGCCATACCTCCAATTGTCACAGTCTGTCCGCCTGCCTCAATCGTCACGGCAAGCTCCTTCTCACAGGTATCTGTGGTCATAATCGCTTTTGCCGCTTTTGTACCATTTTCCAGAGAAGCATTCTTCTTCTCTGCCATGGCCATAATTCCGGCCGCCACCTTGTCCATTGGCAGCTGTTTCCCAATTACTCCTGTAGATCCGATCAGAACGCCGTTTTCACAAATATTCAAAGCGTCTGCCGCCGCCTTCGCTGTTTCCCTGCAATATTCAAATCCTTCCTCCCCTGTACAAGCATTGGCAATTCCGGAATTAACGATAACAGCCTGAACATCTTGGCCCCCTTTGACAACCTGCTGATCCCAGCGCACAGGAGCTGCTTTCACTACGTTCTTGGTAAATGTCCCCGCTGCAATACACGGAACCTGGCTGTAAATCATCGCCATATCCGTCCTGTCCTTATATTTAATCCCTGCCGCCGTCGCCGCCGCCTCATATCCTTTCGCTGCCGTCACGCCGCCTTTTATCTTTTCCATCTCCGTATCCTCCTCTTAATTGTGCTTCTCTTCTTACTGTTGGTTAAATGCCGTTATATTCTTCTCATTTAGTACAAAGTCATAATAGTTCAAATCAAGCCTCTTGGTCCACCCAATCGTATTCCAGAATGCATTGCCGATATCATTCCTCGTAAATGCAATGAGGCAAACCTTGTTAATCTGTTCCTTTTTTAACTCCTCCATGGCCCGCACTACCATTGCCTTGCCAATCCCGCGCCGTCGGTAATCCTCGTCCACACATACGTGATACAGGCACCCCCGCCGCCCGTCATGGCCGCAAAGAATACCCCCGACTACCTTTCCATCCTCCACAGCCACTACACTGGTGGAAGGATTCCTTTTTAAGAAACGCTCAATTCCTTCTCGGGAATCATCCACGCTTCTCAGTCCAAACCCTCGTATCTTTGTCCACAAGGCATATATCCCATCATAATCTTCCATCGTCATTGTTCGGATCATAGTTCACCTCTATTTTAATCTATCCCTTCCAAACACCCTTCCATACCTTCAACTGGAATTTACCGGCATCCTTCAAGCATGTATATTCTAACTGTTTAAGGGAACATGGGGACAAGTTTTAGTCCTTCGCTTTCCGGCAGTCCGAACATGAGATTCATATTCTGCACCGCCTGTCCTGCCGCGCCCTTCACAAGATTGTCAATAGCGCCCATCATGATAATTCGGTTCGTTCTCGGGTCAAGCTTGACATTAATATCCACATAGTTACTTCCCTCTACCCATTTCGTCTCCGGATAGACCCCTTCTTCAAGGAACCGTATGAAATACTCCTTCCCATAATATTTATCATAAACAGCCTTCACGTCTTCATATGTAACTCTTTTTTTCAGGGAGGCATACTCTGTCACCAAGATTCCTCGGTTCATGGGAACCAGATGAGGTGTAAAATTAAGCACAACCTTCTCCTGCGCGGCATACCCCAACTGCTCTTCAATCTCCGGCGTATGTCTGTGAGCGGCGACTCCGTAGGCTTTAATATTCTCATTGACCTCACAGTAAAGGTTGGAAACCTTTGCCCCTCTGCCCGCGCCGGAAGTACCGGACTTGGCGTCTATGATCAGCGTTGACATATCAATCAACCCTTCCTTCGCCAACGGATAAGCCGTCAATATAGAACAGGTGGTATAACAGCCCGGATTTGCCACCAGTCTCGCTTTTCTGATATCATCACGGTTTACCTCACAAAGTCCGTAGACCGCTTCTTTAATGAACTGGGGGCTTTTATGCTCAATCCCATACCACTTCTCATATACATTTACATCTTTGATACGGTAGTCCGCACTTAAATCAATGAGCTTTGTCTTAGCCAGAATCTCCTCCTTCATCATTGATGCACAGAATCCCTGGGGAGTGGCTGTAAAAATAACATCCGCCTGATCTGCCAATTCTTCCATATTATCATCCAGACATTTCTCCTCCACAATTCGAAACATATTCTGATATACTTCCGCATATTTCTTATCTATATAACTTCTAGAGCCATACCAAATCACTTCCGTATTTTTATGCCCTGTTAAGAGGCGTACCAATTCCCCTCCGGCATATCCTGTAGCTCCGATAATCCCCGCCTTTATCATCCTTCCAACATCCTTCCTGCCTACGTATTTTATTGGCTTCAATCAATATAACCCAAATTCATGTACTTGTCCAGAGGGACATTGCACAAACCTGATTACTGAGAGTGCTATAGGAGAAAACACAAAACAAACGCTTGCATAAGTATACATCCATTTTGTATAATATGCAAGCGTTTTATATCATAATTTTTTACCTATATTTATTTTAATATACAGTTCGTTTCATAGATAAAAACTGACGGATATTTCCCTTCTCTCCGTCTAATGGAACATCCTGATAACGGTAGATGCTGAGCAGGATTCCAATCAGGGTATTTGTCACAAGGACACCGGTTCCCCCAGAAGTAAGGAAAGGACAATACACTACTCCCAACGGGAACGTTCCCGTATTCTCCAGTACATAGAACACAATCTGCACAATTAGTACGGCAGCACATCCAAAACCCATGATACTTCCAAGATGATTTTTTTGTCCAACCGACGTACCCATAAAAAATACAAACACAGATATCAATAAACCTATCACAAGAATTGCCGCCAAAATTCCATAGCACGCTATGATATATAGCAATCCGTGATCGATACCTTCCATAAACCCGTCCGCAGCTTTGACGGCGTTCTCCCCTTCACCGCCTCCAATCCATCGGCATCCCTCTAGAATCCCGCGAAGAAGCTGTCGATGATAGCCTCCCTCCCTGCTTTGATTCAGTAAAACTCTGACACGCATATACTGGTAAGCAGGGCCAGCCAAAAAAAGCTTCAGATAACCAATGGCAGCCAACAGTATGCTGCCTCCCCATACTGCCGCCAGCATCTTTCCCTTTGCCCCTCGAAACCATCCTCTGATAATTGCAAAAGACAAAATAAAGAAAAAAGTGACAAGCAGCATCAGCGCTGTCATAGCGCTAGGAATCTTTAGGGCAAGAACCACAGCAGGCAGCATCCAGAGAAAACATTTCCCCACTGCAAGATAGCCCTGTCCATGATAGTGATACACAATTGCCGCATACAGCGGTACAAAAAGAAAACATAATAACTGGACGTTCAGGACAGCAGATAGTATCGGCAGATTCACCCACCGTAATCCTCCGTTCACCTGCTCCCCAAACAGATACATTCCTGCAAAAAGGGCCGCAAATGCCACAATCGTAATCTCCCTCGCCCATCGCCCAATCCGGCTATAATCAGCATAGCATACCCCAACCATAACCACAAGACTGACTGGCAGCCATTTAATATAATCGTGTGTGATAAAATTCTCTTCCGAAAAGTTACTCTGCAAAAGGCTCAAAATAACATAGCAAGCTATATATATAAGTCCAATCAGACCAATCCATCCCCATGCCATCCGCGGCTTGTGTATCAAATCCAGCGCCGTTCCCGCTTCCACTGGATCTCCCATCTCCCGCACAGCCTCCTCTTCTGCCTCTTCCTTGGTAAGACCTTCTCCAAGATAGAACTCTTCCTGCTCCTCAATATGGCTTCGAAGCTCCTGCACCACCTGCGCTCTCGCCTGTTTACACCGAATCTGCTCCGCCAGGGTCCTTAGATATTCTTCTTTTTTCATATAACTCATATAGCACCTCCTATACTCAATACATCCACAACCGCCTGTGAATACGCGTACCATTCTTCTTTCTTTTCTTCTAAAGCCTTACGCCCTTCCTTCGTGATACTGTAATACTTACGTATCTTTCCAGCTTCTCTCTCGCTGTGTCCGGTGTTTGCGTCTTTATGGCCTTCCGCTAAGGTATAGGATTTCAAAAGTCCCTTTGACTCCATCCCGTGAAGTAATGGGTATAAGGTTCCTGCTTTCAGTTCAAAAACATTCCTGGATTTCCTGCGCAGTCCTTCAATCATCTCATAGCCATACATATCCTTTTCCTCCAACAGCCGCAGTATCAGCATTGAGGTACTGCCGGAAACCAAACTCTTGTCAACTGCCATGTCGCGCCTCTCCTTTCTAGCATTATATCGTTTATCTATATATCGACTATCTATAGTATATATAGATTATCTATACATGTCAATTCATTTTTTGGAAATTTATTCAACCTCATTATATATTTCGTATAATATGTGTATATTTTGTGCATATAGTGTATATTTTTCTTTTTTTAATTTTATTCTTGCATAATTATAAAAAATACGGTATAGTATTTCTTGCAGTAAAGAACAACCTATTTTTACATACACAAGACAGAATCAGGAGGATATTCTTATGAAAGAAAAAGTTGTATTAGCATATTCCGGCGGACTTGACACCACAGCGATCATTCCGTGGCTTAAGGAGAATTTCGATTATGAAGTTATTTGCTGCTGTGTTGACTGCGGCCAGGGCGAAGAGTTAGATGGACTGAATGAGCGTGCAAAACTGTCAGGGGCATCCAAGTTATATATTGAAGACATTGTGGATGATTTCTGTGACAATTACATCGTTCCATGCGTGCAGGCCCATGCTGTCTATGAAAACAAATACCTGCTTGGAACCTCTATGGCACGTCCTGCCATTGCAAAGAAGCTGGTTGAAATCGCCAGAAAAGAAGGGGCAAGCGCAATCTGCCACGGAGCAACCGGTAAGGGCAATGACCAGATTCGTTTTGAGCTTGGCATCAAGGCCTTAGCGCCCGATCTTAAAATTATTGCCCCTTGGAGGATGACAGATATTTGGACCATGAACTCCCGTGAAGAAGAGATTGAATACTGTAAGCAACACGGAATCAACCTTCCCTTTGATGCAAGCCACAGCTACAGCCGTGACCGCAACCTATGGCATATCAGTCATGAGGGACTGGAGCTGGAAGACCCGTCGCTAGAGCCTAACTATGACAATCTTCTGGTTCTGGGTGTAACGCCGGAGAACGCGCCCAACGAGGGCGAATATGTTACTATGACTTTTGAGAAAGGTGTTCCAAAGAGCATTAACGGCGAAGAGATGAAGGTGTCCGACATTATCCGCAAGTTGAATGAGCTTGGCGGAAAACACGGTATCGGTATCTGTGATATTGTAGAGAATCGTGTGGTAGGCATGAAATCCCGCGGCGTATACGAGACTCCCGGCGGAACCATCCTTTATGAGGCGCACCAGCAGTTGGAAGAACTGGTTCTCGACAGGGCAACTTACGAGATGAAAGAAGAGATGGGTAATAAACTGTCTCAGATTGTATATGAAGGAAAATGGTTTACCCCTCTTCGCGAGGCTGTCCAGGCATTTGTTGAATCCACCCAGGAGTATGTGACCGGAGAGGTGAAATTCAAGCTTTATAAGGGGAATATTATCAAAGCCGGAACAACTTCCCCCTACTCTCTGTACAGTGAGTCCCTTGCAAGCTTCACCACCGGAGATTTGTATGACCATCATGATGCGGATGGCTTTATCAATCTGTTCGGGCTGCCGCTTAAGGTTCGGGCTATGAAAATGCAGGAAGTTGATAAGAAGCAGAAATAATATGCGATGTGAATAGAAAACGAAGCTGCCGCAAAATTGTGAAGCCACGATTATATGCGGCAGCTCTATTTATGCCAAAAATGTGGCTTTAAACAAGTAATCTCATAAAATTAACCCAGAACCTCCCGCATCACCCGTTCCACATTTCCTCCCCAAATCTGGTCCAACTCTCCTTCTGGCACTCCTGCTCTTTTCAGCGCCTCCCAAAGCCGCTCCATCTTGGAAACATCTGGAATCTCTACGATTCCTTCTGCATCAAATCCGTCAAAATCCGTCCCAATCGCCGGAAAGCCGCTTCCGCCGACTCGTATCATATGAAGAATATGCGCCGTCATTGCCTCTATCGTAGAATCCTGCCCTACCGCCTCCGCTTCCGCCATTTTCCCTGTGCCAAGGAAAACCCCGTAGAAATTAATCCCAGCAACGCCGCCGGTCTGCGCAAGGCTTCTAATCATTTCATCCGTCAAATTCCTTGGGTGATTACAGAGCATACGGCAGTTGGAATGGGATGCTACGACCGGCTTTCTGGAATACTTAAGCACATCCCAAAATGTCCCGTCCGAAGCGTGAGAGACATCCACAAGCATCCCTAGGTCATCCATTCTCCTGACTGCTTCAATCCCAAAAGGCTTTAACCCCTTACGCATGACATCCCCATTCCTGCTGTTGGGGTATCCGATGCAGTTCTCATAATTCCACATCAGTGTCATCAGCCGGATTCCCTTATCATACAGCTCATAAAGCCGCTCCTGCTTACCATTTAAAACTCCGCCTTCCTCCACAGTAAGGAATGCCGACACCTTCCCTTCTCCTACATTCTCCTGCATCTGTGAAAAAGACTTGGCAAGTCCGATTTGCTTTGAATACCTCTCAGTCTGTTCCATCAGGTACGTAATCATTTCCTTCACACGTCCGTAACAGCCCTCATATCCGCCTTCGTTCTCGAAATCTCTCAGACAGGTAAAACACGCAAAAAACTGTGCTTTGGTTCCCGCCTCTTTCATAAAGGGAATGCTGACACTGCAATGATTCTCGGCCAGATTCCCGCCTTTGTCCACGTCCATCAATTTCCACAGGGTGTCGCAATGCATATCAATCAATTTCATAACTTCCGCCTCCGCTTCATAACTTCTACAGTAAGTATATATTTTTTTAGGAAAAATGTATACCTTTTTGAGGAGGCTTTTCATGAAACCAGTAATCGGAATCGTATCCTGCGGATACATGAACCAACGTCAGTTCGTACCACAGACCTACATAGAGTCCGTCGAACACTTTGGGGGAACGCCTGTCCTTCTCCCCTGTACACAGGATGAAGAGGCTTACTACTGCTATGGGAGGCAGTGCGACGGTTTTCTGTTCTGCGGTGGGGACGACGTCACGCCCCTTCTCTTTGGAGAAGAATTAATGACAGAGCGCGGGGCAACAGATTATCAGACCGACCTGTTCCATATTACCCTGATGAAATACCTGCTGTCCCTGAAACTTCCGCTGCTTGCCATCTGCCGCGGTATGCAGATTCTCAATATCGCCCTTGGAGGAACCATTTACCAAGACCTCTCTCTACGCTGGCCAATCTCCATGAACCATATGCAGTTGTCCTCCAACCGCTCTGATCCCTGCCACAGGATCACCGTCATAAAAGATAGCATACTATCAAATATTTTTAAAGAAAATGAGGCTGTCAATAGTTTTCATCATCAGTGCATCCGTATATTGGGAGCAGAACTGAATATATCGGCAGTGGCATCTGACGGCATCATAGAAGCAATCGAATCCGACCATCTTCCATTTGTGGTCGGTGTTCAATGGCATCCGGAATGTATGTGGAAGACCTCTGCTTCTATGCAGAAGCTCTTTCAGGTTTTTATAGAAAAATCAAAAAACGCCAAAAATTTGCAGTATATTTCACCAAAACCGCGGACAGAATAATCTCGAAGAAATCACGCGGTATAAAACAAAAAACCGCCGCAAAGAAGGAGGAGATAGACATGGCCGATTTATCAGTACTCGACTTACAGAATTTACGTCACCTGATTGGAGGTTATACCACCTGCCACTGCAAACTGCAAGATTATGCGTCTCAGGCACAGGACCCCGAAGTAAAAAAACTTTTCCAGGATGCAGCAAATTCTGCAATGAAGAATAAGCAAGATTTAATGAAATTCTTATAGGAGGACTTAAGACATGTTAGATGAGAAGACAATGGTAAGTGACGCCCTCACAGGCGTCAACGGCGAACTGACCCGTTTTGGCGAAATGATTCCGCAGACAGAAAATAAAGAATTGAAGCAGTGCTTAAAGCAGATGCGCAACGAGTGTGAGATGTCACAGGAAAAACTTTATCAGGTTGCAAGAGAGAAAAGCTATTATGTTCCGGCAGCCAAAGCATCTCAGCAGGAGATTGAGCATGTAAAGTCCATTTTAAGCGGAGGCTCTATGAAATAGGAAGTCTTCAAGGAAACTTCAGGCGGAAGAAACGAATTTTTATGTTTCTTCCGCCCTTTTTATCCCATGCAGTTTTCCCCACTGCTGCCCTTATCTTCTGCAAATCTCCATATCATAACTCTGTATCCTTACGGATATTCCTGTAACTCTTATTTTCCCTTGTTTTCTGTCGATAGAGTATATAGTATACAATGTCAGAAAAGCTGTAAAAAGGAGGTGTATATTTTGAATTTTTTTATGATGCAGTCATTAGGCTCATTTACCAAAAATATGGCAATGCAGATGAAATGGCAGATAAAGAAAGATAATAATGATTTCTCTGCAGATGGAAATACAAAGCTGGCTGATCCAATCGCACGACAGGCAGAAGAAATCCGAAGGTCTCAGGCAGACGGCTCATCCAAGATTTCTTCACAGATCCGTGCGAAGCTTGCAACCGGCAAGAAATTAACCCAGGAGGAAATGCAATATCTGCAAAAGAATGATCCTCAGACCTATCAGAAAGCGAAAGCCATTGAAGAAGAACAAAAGAGTTATGAGGAAGATCTAAAGAGATGTGAGACAAAAGAAGATGTTCAACGCATCAGAATGAATCGAACAGCGGCTTCTCTGAGTGTAGTGAATAGTGTGAAGAGTAATCCTGCTATCCCTGAGAGTGCGAAGTTAGGAATCATTTGGCAGGAGCTTCAGAAAAATATGGCTCTGGAAGAAACGATAAGCACATTCATTAAAAGCGGAAGATACTCCCAGCTTCCGACAGAGGCAGAAAAACTGGAGGCAGAGAAGGCTATGAAAGAAGCGGAAAGCGCCGAAACGAAAATCGAAGGCTCTTTTGAAAACACTTCCGAAACAGAAACGAACGCTGACCATAATGAGGTGGTTTCAGAAGAGGAAGCTAAGGTGGTTTCACCTCATGAAGCCGAACAAAGAAGCCGTTCTGTTTTACAAGAGCACAGGATGACCCTTGCGGAGGCCGAGACAACACCGGAAGCTTTAAAAGTAAAGCGAGCAAAAGCCCATACGGCGTACAAAGCAAGCCAACTGCCTCCTGAACAAATTATGGATTTAAAAATTGAATAACTCTCCCCTGCTGCTGTACTTTGCAGCGGCCTGAGACAGAGAAGGAAGGCAATAACCTACATAAGTTACCGCCTTCCTTAAATTCTGTGTAACTATACCCAAAAGTCATCCCTTAAGGCATTCCCCTTCGCTAGAAAGTGACATCCAGTCACCGATAAACCTTACGCGCTCCTCTCAAACTGAGAGTTGTAAAGCTGTGCATAGAATCCATTTTGAGCAAGCAGCTCTTCATGATTCCCCTGCTCTATAATGTCGCCGTCCTTCATCACCAGAATCAAATCTGCGTCCCGAATGGTAGACAGTCTATGAGCAATAATAAAGCTGGTCCTTCCCCGCATCAGGTTATCCATCGCCTTTTGTATCCTGACCTCGGTACGGGTATCCACCGAACTGGTAGCTTCATCCAGAATCAGAATCTTCGGGTCTGCCAGAATCGCCCGGGCAATGGTCAATAGCTGCTTCTGTCCCTGGGAAACATTGTTCGCCTCCTCATTAAGCTCCATCCCGTAACCACCGGGAAGCGTCTGCACGAACCGGTGCACATAGGCCGCCTTTGCAGCCTCCACTACTTCTTCGTGGGTTGCGTCCAGCTTTCCATAACGGATATTCTCCTCAATACTTCCCTTGAACAGCCACGTATCCTGCAATACCATCCCGAACATTTCCCGAAGCTCACTCCGGTTAAAATCTCGGATATCATGCCCGTCAACCTTGATAGATCCGCTGTTCACGTCATAAAAGCGCATAACCAGCTTCACCATGGTAGTCTTTCCCGCTCCGGTAGGGCCAACAATGGCAATCTTCTGCCCTGGCTCCACCTTTGCGCTGAAATCATGAATAATCGTATGGTTTGGATTGTACCCGAACCGCACATGCTCAAACTCTACGCGCCCTTCCAATCCCTTGATTGAAGCCGCATCCGGCACAGTCTGGTCTTCCTCCTCTACCTCCAAAAATTCAAACACCCTCTCGGAAGCAGCCGCTGTAGATTGAAGCATATTCGCAACCTGCGCAACCTGCTGGATTGGCTGGGTGAAATTCCGCACGTATTGAATAAATGACTGGATATCCCCCACCTCTATCACATTCTTAATCGCAAGCCATCCACCAAGGATCACAACAGCCACATAGCCTAGATTTCCCACAAACTGCATAATCGGCATCATCATTCCAGACAAAAACTGGGATTTCCATGCAGACTCATACAGGATATCATTATCCCGTTCAAACTCTGCAATTACGTCTGCTTCCTTATTAAATGCTTTCACAATATTGTGTCCGCCATAGACCTCCTCCACCTGTCCGTTCACATGCCCCAGATACTCCTGCTGACTCTTGAAATACTTCTGTGAACGCTTTACGATTGCAGAAATCAGCCCTACGGAAACCGGAAGAATCAAAAGGGCAATCAGCGTCATCAACGGGCTGATGCTCAGCATCATCACAAGGACGCCGATAATCGTTGTGACGGAAGTAATTAACTGCGTCGCACTCTGGTTCAAGCTCTGGCTTAGGGTATCCACATCATTGGTAATCCGCGACAGAATCTCCCCATGGGGCTGCCTGTCGAAATAGTTCATGGGCAGACGGTTAATCTTCTCTGAAATCTCCCTTCTCATCCGATAGGTCATTTTCTGTGAAACCCCTGTCATGATGTATCCCTGGATAAAGGAAAACAGCGCGCTGCACACATACAGCCCCATGAGCAAAATAAGGATTCTAGCGATTTTGTCAAAATCAATCCCCGCCGCTTCCCCCGAAATCTTTCCTACCAAGCCATTAAATATCTCCGTCGTAGCCTTTCCCAGAATCTTTGGTCCAAGTATATTAAAAATGGTACTTCCTACGGCAAATATGGCTACCAATAAAAGTGGAAGCTTATACCTTCCAAGATACGACATAAGCTTCTTCATCGTACCTTTAAAATCCTTTGCTTTCTCTCCCGGCATACCGTGTCCGCCATGTCCCATGCCTGGCCTTCCATGCCCCATACCTTGTCTCGCCATATCATCCCACCTCCTTCATGTCATTTTCCAGCTCCTTTTCGGATAACTGCGACGATGCAATCTGGTAATATTCCTCGCAATTCTTCAAAAGCTCTCTGTGCGTACCCTTGCCCACAATCTTTCCGTCATCCAGCACAAGAATCTGCTCTGCATGGAGAATCGTGCTGATTCGCTGTGCGACAATCAGTACCGTACTCTCGGCCGTCTTTTCCTTGAGCGCATTTCTGAGTTTAACGTCCGTCTTATAGTCCAGCGCCGAGAAGCTATCGTCAAAAATATAGACGTCTGGATGTTTTGCAATGGCTCTCGCAATAGACAATCTCTGCTTCTGCCCGCCTGATACATTGGTACCGCCCTGGGCAATGGGACTTTGGTAACCTTTCTGCTTTTCCTCGATAAATTCCGACGCCTGTGCGATATTTGCCGCCTCCCGCATCTCCTCTTCGCTTCCCTCAGGATTGCCATACAGGATATTGGATGCAATATCGCCTGAGAAGAGGACGCCTTTCTGCGGCACATAGCCAAGCCTCTCCCTAAGCTCTTTCTGGGAAATATCCCTGATGTCTACGCCGTCAATGGTAATCCTGCCCTCTGTGACATCGTAGAAGCGGGGAATCAGATTGACCAATGTGGATTTCCCGCTTCCCGTACTTCCAATCAGAGCCGTGGTTTTTCCCGATTCTGCCGTAAATGAGATATCATACAATACATCTTCCTCAGCGCCCGGATAACGGAAGGAAACTTGTTCGAACCTTACCTCTCCATTCCCATTTTCCCCGAAATGAACGGGGTTTTCGGGATCATGAATCAACGTACTGCTGGTTAAGATTTCATCCACACGGTCTGCCGAAACAGCCGCCCTTGGCAGCATAACAGATATCATACAAATCATGAGGAACGACATAATAATCTGCATGGTGTATTGGATAAACGCCATCATATCACCCACCTGCATGCTTCCGTCATTGATGCTGTGTCCCCCGACCCATACAATCAGTACGGCAATTCCATTCATAATCAGCATCATAAACGGCATCATGAAGGTCATGGCGCGGTTCACAAACAGGTTGGTCTTGGTCAGATCCATATTTGCACGGTCAAACCGCTTTTCCTCGTATTTCTCTGTACTGAAAGCACGAATCACCTGAAGTCCTGTCAGAATCTCGCGGCTGACCAGATTCAGGCGGTCGACCATACTCTGCACCACCTTAAATTTAGGCATTACTACGGCGAACAAAGCGACCACTACCATGACGATCAACGCCACCGCAAGGGCGATAATCCAGGACATATCCACATTGGTACGGAAGACTTTGAAGATTCCTCCCGCCGCCAAAATCGGCGCATACAGTACCATACGAAGAATCATCACCGTCAATAGCTGAATCTGCTGGATATCGTTGGTACTTCGAGTAATCAGGGACGCCGTGGAAAATTTATCAAACTCGCCGTTAGAGAAGCCCACCACCTTGCGGAAAACATCCTTTCTAAGCCCCCGTCCTATCTTCGCGCCTACACGGGACGCCATTAAACCAACAATAATACTCGCAAACATTCCCAATGCCGCCAATGCAAGCATTTTCCCGCCCGTCCTAAAGATATAGTGGGTTTCAATCTGATTGGTATCAACTCCAATCTTCTCGTATACATTCTGGATATAGACTGCGCCGGACTGCTCTGCCATGGTTTCCGGCATAGCGGAAAATTGTTCCGTGATCTCAGACACCACAGCTTCCCGCTTAGAGTCCTCCATCATTTCAAATATTTCATAGACGGTCAGTTGACTGACATCCGGCATCCCGTCTTCCAACTGTTCCCCCTTAGAATTCTCTGCCTTTATCTGCGCCTCCATCTGCTCTTTCATCTGGCGTTCCATCTCTGACGCCGCCTCGCTGTCTGAGTCAAATCCGGCGCACAGAAGCATCGGCTTTCCAAGAAGCTTTGCAAGCTCCTCCATTTTCTCTTCGTCTTCTTTTACATCCCTGGAAAGCTCCATAACGTTTCTCTGTAAAGAACTTTCTTCAGAGAAATTGGTATCATACGCGTATAAACCGGAAGAGCCAGAGCCTTTCTCATAAGCCGCCCTCACCCATTCCTGCTGCTTTAAAGGTACAAACAACATTAAATGTTCAAAATCTTCCTCACTGACTACATAGGGAACCTTCTCATCAATTCCTTTCTGCTGTATCCCCACATTGACAATATCCGATGTGTATGTGGGAAGTGACAAGTCACAGTATGCCTGTACAATCAATACGCAGAAAATTGCCAAAACCGAACTGGCATAAGGTTTTAAAAATTTGAATAATTTAAGCATATCTCACCTTTCCTTTCCTAAAAATGACCAGAATTAGAAGTCATGCCCATTGGCGGCCCTGTCTTTTCAATAATCGTCTTGAAATCCATTCCTTTAAAGTCCTTGGAATCCAGCAAGTTTTCCCGCATTGCAAGAAGTAAGCGTCGAAACAAAAGTCTCTCTTCTACCGAAAAGCCCCGGAATAAGATTTTCTCCATCTCTTCCATTATAGCTTTTAATTTTTCTATACACTCCTTCCCTGCCTCCGACAGACAGATACGAATCACTCTCTGGTCTTTCTCATCCGGCTCCTTACGAATCAACCCATGCTCCTCTAATTTTCTCAGCGTCACAGTCATAGACGGCGGTGTGATTCCAATCTTCTGTGCAAGCTGCCGCTGAGAAAGCCGTCCCTGACTGTTTAAAATAAAAAGAATCCCCGCCTGGCTTGGATTCAATTCCATATCTTCTAAACGCTTGACCGTATGGTACCTGCTTAAATGCATTAATGTCAACATATTTATGGTTTTTTAACATTTATTATGGGAATTTTTAGAAAAAATTAATTAGAAAGATAAACGATAATCCCCTGTGGGACGCGAAGGTCAGAAAAACCACGTCCCACTTACATAAGTACATACTACAGGGTATCTGAATCAAGAATGATTGTAAAGGGCCCGTCATTCACCAGGCTGACCTTCATATCTGCGCCAAATTGTCCCCGTTCCACCACCGGAACCTGTTCTTTACATTTCTCAATGATATATTCATACATCTCCACCGCCATATCCGGCGCACCTGCCTCTATGAAGCTGGGACGATTTCCTTTCTTGCAGTTTGCATACAGGGTAAACTGTGAAATCAGCAATAACTCCCCTCCCACTGTCTCAAGAGAGAGATTCGTTTTTCCTTGCTCATCCTCAAAAATACGAAGCCCCAGCATCTTCTTAACCATCTTATCGGCAATCTCCTTCGTATCGGAATCACAGACTCCAATCAAGACCATAAAGCCTTTTCCAATCTTACCAAGGACTTCCCCATCTACCTTTACTTCACTTTCTAACACTCTCTGAATCACAAATCTCATCCTTTAAATCCTCCTATTCTCTAAATTAAATCCTTCGTCCTTTTCTCTGGCAGCTGGGCCAAAATAATCGCCGTAAACATCAGCACACAACCTATGGATTCCCGTATGGAAAGCCTTTCTCCTAATACGATCCATCCTGCCAGTACAGAAAAACAAGACTCTAAACTCAGAATCAAGGACGCTATGGCAGGATTTACATTCTTCTGTCCAATAATCTGCAGAGTATATCCTACGCCGCAGGACAACACGCCTGCATATAGAAGAGGCATCCACCCATCCAGCATCGCCCCCACTCTCGGCGTTTCCAAAAGAAACATAAACGGCAGAGACGCAATCCCACACACAAAGAACTGAATACAAGACATCTTTACTCCATCGACCTTCGGAGAAAAATAATCAATCACAAGAATATGTATGGAAAATACCAGTGCACAGACAAAAATCAGAATATCCCCTTTTCCAACCGTAAATTTCTCTGTCATACACAGAAAATATAAGCCTGCAAGCGCAATGACAACCGCCATCCACACCTTCCATCCCGTCTTTTTCTTAAGAAATATACCCAACACCGGTACTATTACAATATAAAATGCAGTAATAAATCCCGCCTTCCCTGCCGTTGTGTACTGGATTCCAATCTGCTGCAGACTGCTGGCGGCAAATAGTAATAGTCCGCATGCTATTCCCCCAACTATAAGCTCCTTTTCTCCCCCTTGCTTCTTGCCGCCCTTTCCATTAAATCTCTGGAGAAATACAATACAGGGCAGCAGGGCAGCTCCTCCGATTATGCTTCGAACTCCATTAAAGGTAAATGGCTCCAGATAATCCATCCCCACACTCTGGGCAACAAACGCGGTTCCCCAGATAAATGCGGTCAATACCAATATTAATACATTTTTTGTCCTCATACTCTCTTACCACCTCACAAAAACCTCAGGATCTGACAGGGACAACCTTGACAGCTCCTTAACACATGCCTTACCATTATATCATACCTTATTGGACGAAGTCCACCCCGCCTAGATAAGGAACACATAACGGGAAATCTAATGGAGTTAGGGTTCACACCCAGGCCTCTCAGTAACATCGAACAACAGGGGAGATTTGCATGAAAAAGCATAGCATAGAATATAAAAAAGTCTTATTTTACTGTGGGATACTGATGTTTTTAAGCGAGAGTTGGAAACAATACTGCCTTACCTATCTCGTAAATAAAGGGATATATGACTGGTGGTATTTCCCCTTCCAGCTGTGCAGTATCCCAATGTATGTCTGCCTTCTGTTCCCCTTTATATCGTCAAAGGGGTCTTGCAGCCTGATGCTGACATTTCTTATGGATTTTGGACTGTTGGGAGGCATCTTTACATTTTTTGATACCACAGGCATGTACTATAGTTACCTTCCCCTTACCATCCATTCATTTGCATGGCACATCCTTCTGATTCTTATGGGAATCTATGCCGGATGTACAGGCAAGGCTGACTATTCAAAAAAAGGATATGCAAAGGCTGTATGCGGCTTTCTGGTTTGCTGCCTGTTTGCAACTCTATTCAACCTATTCTTCTATCCATATGGGAGAATTAATATGTTCTATATCAGCCCCTACTATCAGATGGGACAGCTTGTATTCCGAGATATTGCAAGAATTTTGGGAAATGGGATTGGAATTGCCTCCTACATTCTAGCGATTCTGACTGGGGCAGGGCTTCTGCATCTGATATGGAATTATTGCTCACACCTGCGTTGCTCTCAGTAACAAATGAATATCACTTGATTCTGGCACAGAAGATTTGTATAATGAAAACAATGGAAATAAAATGGAGGTACTTGTATGATAACAGAACAATTATTAAAATCCCCAGGCTTTTTATACCAGCTCGGAAACGCCTATTATTATCTGGGCAAATGGATTTGCCGGGAATGTACGGAAGTAGCCGCGACCGACTGCGTCACCATGTACAATATGTGCCGAAAGGGGCATGAGGAACCTGACACCGCTGTTTATTTCAGCAAGCTTCGCGCCTACAGCGACTTTGCGCTGGAAGCTCCCTGTAATCCGGCAAAGACAAAGGCCGATATGACCGCTCTCGTTGACAGTCTTTCAGACACAGAACTTGCTTCTCTTAAGACACAGTACCAGCATTTTGAAGAGGATTACCCCAAGTATTGCTAACTATCCCAACCTATCTAAAAAGAAGGGCTGCTCTTAGGCTATGCCAAAGAACCTCCCTTCTTTTCCTTCTACAATCTCTTTTCAAAATTCCCGACTACCGCCGATCCTTCCGTAAGAATCATGAATGCATTCGGGTCAATGCTATGTACAATATGCTTAATCTGATTCACTTCGTACTTCGACACCATGACAAACAGAATATAGGAGCGCATCTGCGTATAGGCCCCCTCTCCGTCCCAGGTGGTCACACCGCGGCCCGTCTGTTCCATGATTGCCTTAGATATTCCAAGTTTCTTGGTAAATATCATCACACTTGTATTGATATTCTGGATATGTACCTTGTCGACCGTCAGCGCAAACACCGTGGCATATATCAGAGAATATACTACAATCTCAATATCGAACATAAAAAGGCAGATTCCATATACAACCAGATTCAACAGAATATTGACCTGCCCCACACTGACATTTCGATATTTTTTCGCACAGCACACGCCGATAATATCCGGACCGCCTGCAGTTCCCCGTCCCCGAAGAATCATGCCGCTTCCGGCTCCCGCAATAATTCCTCCGATAATACAGGCCGTCAGATAATCTTCGATAATCGGCTCTATGGGCACCGGAACCAGCACTAAAAAGATACTGATAACCGTAGTACCAAACAGGGATTTAACCAAAAATCCTTTTCCCATTACCCTGTATCCCATAATGAATAACGGCACATTCAAAACGTAGTAGATTGCGCCGGCAATATCCATCCCTGGCGGCATCTGAAAATGGAGCACACTGACCAAAAATGTACGAATCAACTGGGCGATACCCATGAAGCCCCCGTTATACAGGTCAAGGGGCGTAATCAGCATATTCAAGCCCACCGCATAGGTCAGACAACCAATCACTATATACCCGTTCTGCGTCAGACTTTCTTTCTTCTTTCCATTCAATTTTTCCAACATGATACTCTTATTCCTCTCTTTTCTTTTGCATCCCCCGAAAAATCCCTAATCTTTGTCCATTCTAGCATCCGCAAAAGAAATTTACAACTAAATTTTATGCCTCTTGCTCTACCCGAAACTGAAGCTCCGTAATATGCTCCTCCACCCGCTCAGACACATGAATGTCCACCCACAGAAGCTCATACACATCACTCACCATCCCATATTCCTTCTCTTTCGCGTAATTAAGAAGTTTTGGCAGAAAATGATAGTTCTGCTCACAGTCACCGCGATAACTGAGGGTCAGATAGTCCCCTCCAGGAATCACCGTGTCCCCCTCTTGATCAATAATAAACACCCCTGAATATTCTCTGCATCGGTTACTCCTTGCACTTTCTTCAGGAATAATAGAGCCAATACGGTTGCTCCCTATAATGTACAAGGTCTCCGGATTCTTATTCAAAAGCCTTTTAATCAGCACATCCATCTCCTCGTCCTGCCGATATCCTTCCTCTATATAATGGCAGTACCTATCTGGCAAACGGCAAAGCTCCACCTTGCCCATCTCCTTTTCACCGCACTTTGCCAACATATGGACACGCTCTTTTACATTCCTCTGAAGCCGCCTTAACTCCTCCTGTTTCTTTTGGATGATACACAGCTCATCCTCCAACATCATCCTGGTAGTACTGACATTATGCTCCTTAAGATAAACTCCAATCTGCTCCATAGAAAAACCCAGACCTCTAAGCTCACGAATCACGTTCAATCGCCAGATATCTTCTGTGCGGTAGAAGCGGTACTGGTTCTCCCCTCGCTTGGGCCTAAGAATACCAAGCTTCTCATAATACCGGAGAGAATCCGCACCAATATGATACATTCGTGATATCTCACCGATTTTAAAATATTTTTCCATAGCTCTTTCCTCGATTCCTTACAAATTGCATCCTTCTCTTTATTATACGAAAGGCATATCCCGTTATACAAGCCCCTTTAGCTTAGATATGTTTCAAAAATCTTCTCCACCCCTTGACCTTAGTATTATACTAAGGTTTACAATAAAAAACAGATTTCGTTATACAGGAGGTTTACATATGAAGTTAGAAGGGAAATCCCTAAAACATGATTTCTTTCGTTTTATCATCCCGTCGCTCATTGCCCAGTGGGTCTATGCCCTCTATACCATGATCGACGGTTTATTCGTAGCAAGAGGAGTATCTGAGCTTGCACTGACCGGTGTAAATATTGCCATGCCTTTCGTGACACTGCTCTTCTCCGTAGCCCTTATGTTTGCCGTCGGCTCTTCCACCGTGATTGCAATCCTGTTAGGAGAAAAGCAGGAGCAAAAGGCAAATGAGGTCTTTACACAGAATGTCCTCACCACAATCCTTGCGTCTCTGCTTCTCACGGCCGTCGTTCTTTGGAAATCTGAAGAAATTGCCGCTTTCCTTGGCGCAACAGAGCTTACCGTCGGATATGTTAGATCTTACATTACAACCATCGCCTGCTTCAGCGTCTTTTTCATCTGCTCCTACTCCCTGGAGGTGCTGATTAAGACGGACGGATATCCTATGAAAGCGACCGTCATCGTCACAGCCGGAGCAGTATTAAACTGTATTCTGGATTATATTTTTGTAATCCTCCTTTCCAAAGGAGTCTGGGGCGCAGCATTTGCCACAGGGCTTTCACAGTTGATTGTAGTGCTTCTTTATCTAACACATTTCTGCAGTAAAAAGACGCATATGAGGCTTGTTCGTATTACCCCGTCTCTTTCTTTATTATGGCGCACGATAAAGATCGGACTGTCCTCTGGAATCACAGAATTTTCTGCCGGAATCGTGATATTTTTGTTTAATCATGCAATCCTGACATACCTAAATGAAGAATTTATTGTCAGCTATACCATCGTCACCTATGTCAGTACCATCATCGTTATGTCCATGGCAGGCATTGCCCAAGGGATACAGCCCTTAGTCAGCTATTATTACGGCAGGAAACTTCCCAAGAAGTACCGCCTGCTTCTGAAATATGCCCTTGGTTTCGGCTCCCTTTTCTCGATTGCCGCCTTTGTTATATCCAGGAGCATCGCCTCGCCCCTGGTGAACCTGTTTATATCGCCAAAACTTTCAAGCCTGCGCTGCGCATCCGTAAGAGTATTTCACACTTTTTCTTACTCTTTCCTGCTCTGCGGCCTTAACATCATTATAGGCGGTTACTTCACGGCGATTGAACACCCTAAATCAGCCATGGCAATCTCTCTTGGAAGGGGATTTTTATTTGTTGCCTTAAGCCTATGGCTTCTGACGGCAAGCTTTGGCGGAAATGGAATCTGGTGGGCGTCCACATTGGCAGAAGGTATGTGTCTCATACTTACGCTGGTATTATGTTACTGGTCCCGCCTGCGCCCCGCTCATTGACAAATCCAGCTTAACGGATATGCCGCCATAATATCTAATTGACATCTATTTTAAAATTCTATTATAATGAATGTGTACACTCGGATTCAATTTTGCCGGGTGCGCGCAAAAGGCGCTCTTACGAGCAAAGGAGGAATCTATCATGAATTATGACGTAATTATAGTTGGAGCTGGTCCAGGCGGAATCTTCTCCGCATACGAACTGGCCAGGAAGGACAGCCAGCTTAAAATCGCCGTTTTTGAGGCAGGCGTCCCACTAAAGGACAGGCATTGCCCTATTGACGGCAAAAAGGTAAAATCCTGCATCAAATGTAAGACCTGTGCAATCATGAACGGCTTTGGTGGAGCCGGTGCATTTTCGGATGGAAAATACAATATCACCAATGATTTTGGCGGAACCCTCTACGAATATATCGGCAAAGAACAGGCTCTTGAGCTGATGCGCTATGTAGACCATATCAACACCAGCCACGGCGGAGAAAAGACCCGAATGTACTCTACGGCTGGAACCCAGTTCAAGAAAGTCTGCCTCCAGAATAAGCTGAAACTTCTGGATGCGTCCGTCCGCCATCTTGGAACAGACATTAATTATGTGGTTCTGGAACAATTATACGACGAGCTGAAAGACAAGGTAGATTTTCATTTTAACACTCCCGTAGACAGTCTAAAGCGTACCGAAGAAGGCTACCGCATCCATTACAACGGACAATCTGCCGACTGCCGAAAATGTATTGTGTCCGTAGGCAGAAGCGGGAGCAAATGGATGGAGAATATCTGCAAAGACCTTGACATCCCTACCAAATCTAACCGTGTAGATATTGGTGTCCGTGTAGAACTGCCGGCTGTTATTTTCTCCCATCTGACCGATGAGTTATACGAGAGTAAAATCGTCTACCGAACAGAAAAATTCGAGGACAATGTCCGTACCTTCTGCATGAACCCCTACGGCATTGTGGTAAATGAGAACACCAACGGCATTGTCACAGTGAATGGCCACAGCTATGAAGGAACAGAACATCAGACAGAAAACACGAATTTCGCACTGCTGGTTGCCAAACATTTCTCCGAGCCTTTTAAGGACAGCAACGGATACGGGGAGAGTATTGCCAGACTTTCTAATATGCTTGGCGGCGGCGTTATTGTACAGCGCTTCGGTGATTTGGTCCGAGGAAGGCGAAGCACTGCCGGACGAATCCGCGAGGGATTAGTCGCCCCTACCCTTGCCGCTACACCAGGCGACTTAAGTCTGGTCCTGCCAAAAAGAATCCTAGATGGTATTATGGAAATGATTTATGCCCTGGATAAGATTGCACCAGGAACCGCTAATGACGATACCCTGCTCTATGGTGTGGAGGTAAAATTCTATAACATGGAAGTAGAGCTTGACCAGAATTTGGAAACCAAATATCAGGGCCTCTACATCATTGGAGATGGAAGCGGAGTCACTCATTCTCTCTCCCATGCTTCGGCAAGCGGAGTATACGTGGCAAGACACATTACAGAAAATATGTAAAAGTATGGGCGGAGAACTATCTTCTCCGCCCTTTCATCTATGAATTCTTATTTTACCTTCACATCCACCAACTGCTGCGGGGACTCAGCCTTACTCATCTGATATGCCGCCCGCGCCTTGGCACGCTTTACTTTCAGTGCCTCTGGCGTAGTCTCGGCTTCCATACGAGACATCTCTCTCTCTGTGACAAGCGCCCTTACATCCTTTTCTGTCTCGGCTGCCTTGACCGCCTCTTCCTTGGTGAGCGGCCTATCCTGAGGGGCTCCCTCGGATATAGTATCCTTCTCCTGTGCAGAGTCCGTCTTGGTACTATCCTTCTCTGCAGGATTCTCAATGCCAAGTTCCTTCTCTTTTGCTTCCTGAAGCTCCTTCTCCGCCTTCTGGCGCTCTGCTTCCGTCGGAAGCTTCGCATACTCTCCACTCTCCACAAATTCCTGTGTCGTTGTCTGCAGAGCCTGATTCTTGCGGTGTTCCTGCATAACTAATTCAAACTTCTTCTCTTCTGGAATCACCGGATTATTCATAATACTATTCACTGCGCCTAGGGAAGCCGCCGTGTGCGTCATCTTCACACGCTCTACTTCCTCCTTCGTCTTACACTTTTTAAGCTCCTTCTCGTAATTCTTCTGCTCTGTCTCGATTGACTTCACTCGCTGGTAGGTCTGTGGATCATGCGCCCGTAGATATTCCATCTCTTCCGCCGTCAATTTCTGTCCGCTATTCAGCTTCAGATCAATCTGCTTGGAAAGCTGGTCGGATCCGTCCGCCCTGGACATGCGAATCTCCTCCGCCTGCCTCCTTGTCCAGTCGTTGTCCAACTTCATACTCCCATCCGCAGTAAAATCACTGTTATCCTGCTTCTTTTGCCATTTCATCTGCATCTCCATATTCCGAGTATATGCATTCAATGACTGTACTGTTAAAAAATTCATACAGCATCACCTCACTTACCTGAAACACCATACTAAACCAATGTATCTAAAGCTCCCCGCATAAGCTTATTGCCTGACTGTCTAAGGTTAGCCTCCACAGATTCCCTTGTAATTCCATCCAAAGCGCCGGACTTAATCGGCCTTCCAATCTCCCAGCCTGGGTCAGCTTTTCTTGCCGCCTCCAAAAATGCCTGACGATATGCCCGCTCATACTCCTGCATGGTATATCCTGCTGCCAGCCTATCGTTCTTCGTTACCTTCCGATACATGTTGGTGTAAACCTCTGACCGTCTGGTAGTATCGCCGTTTAAGATACCCTTCTCACGAAGAAATTCTTTCTTGGTCTGCTCAAACATCTCATCCTTGCTGCTCTCAGGAATAGAGATAATACGCTTACGGCTGTTCTCATTGGCATCCGTCACCAACAGGCCTGCAAGTCCTGTAGTCGGGTCGATATAGTCCCCGTCCTTATCGTAACACTGCATGGAATTTTTAATTGCCTGAACGTTTGTAAACATGAAACCATTCCCGTTTTTCGCCATCTCATTCATTGCGGCTCTGTACTGCTTACTGTTGGTGTCAATACCTGCTGCCTTCAACTGAGCCTGTACGGATTGGCTGTTAAGCTCTGATAAGCGAAAACTGCCAATGGGATTCGCGCCTGTCCTTCCAAATGTCTGCTGAAACAAAAAACTATAATCTATGATTCTCGCCATAAAGAAGCCTCCCTTCGGCTACAATCCATCCTTTTTATCTAAAGTGCTATCTTTCTTTATATCGACAAAAATACAGGAAAACTTAACCAGAAAACCTTAACTAGTGTGCTGACCGTATTATATTCAGCACACTAGTGTAGTGTCTGTATTATATCTGGTGAAACTCCGCAGAATAAATTTTCATCAGCAAGGCGGAGAAGGGAGGCGATGCGGT
>BLMJ01000183.1 GCA_011960625.1 Lachnospiraceae bacterium
GGTAAGCATTGTTTACCGTAGAAGAGTTGCGGATATGACCGCGCTCTCAGGAGAGATTGAGGGCGCTGTGGCAGAAGGAATTGAGCTTCAGACCTTGAAAGCGCCGTCTTCACTCAAGATTAATGCAGAGAATCATATCGAAGGAATCTATGTAAAACCACAGATGGTCAGTGCAATTCGCGATGGAAGGGCGAGCATTAAGCCTACTGGGGAAGAGGATATTTACATACCATGCGATATTTTGATTGTGGCGATTGGACAGAATATTGAGACGCGTCATTTTGAGGAAGCTGGAATACCGGTAGAGCGGGGCAAGATTCTTACTAAGAGTACGGGAACCTTTGAAAATATGCCGGGCGTATTTGCCGGAGGAGACTGTGCCAGCGGTCCAGCTTCCGTAATCAAGGCGATTGCGGCGGCGAAGGTGGTAGCGGCGAATATTGACGAGTATCTTGGATACCGCCATGAGATTTCCTGTGATGTGGAGATTCCGGAGGCAGGTCTTTACGACCGTACACCTTGCGGAAGAGTGAATTTGACAGAGCGCGAGGCATGTGAGAGAGTCTGTGACTTTGAAGGCGTGGAGAACTGCATGACCGAGAAGGAAGCGAAGCAGGAGGCAGGCAGGTGCCTGCGCTGTGACCATTTCGGATACGGCATATTTAAAGGAGGCAGAGAGAAATTATGGTAAATCTTATGATTGATGGAAAGCAGATATCCGTAAAAGAAAATACTACCATTATGGAGGCTGCCGCTCAGAATGGGATTCCGATCCCGAAATTGTGCTATTTGAAAGGAATTAATGAGATTGCTGCCTGCCGTGTGTGTGTCGTAGAGTTAGAAGGCAAGGAAAAGCTGATTACTTCCTGTAATAATGTGGCAGAAGAGGGGATGGTAATTTTTACCAACAGTCCGAAGGTTCGGCGTCACAGAAGGACCAATGTGGAGTTGATTCTGTCCCAGCATGACTGCCAGTGCGTAAGCTGTGCAAGAAGCGGCAACTGCAGCTTGCAGTCAGTGGCGAATAGTTTGAATATTCTGGATATTCCATATAGAAAGGTGCTTGAAAAACAGCCTTGGGATCAGAGCTTCCCATTGATACGTGATTCGTCTAAGTGTATCAAATGTATGCGGTGTGTTCAGGTCTGTGAGAAGATTCAAGGACTGGGCGTGTGGGATGTAGAAGGTACGGGTTCCCGCACAACCGTGAATGTATCCAACCATAGAAGTATTCATGAGGCAGATTGTTCCCTGTGCGGTCAGTGTATTACCCATTGTCCGGTTGGTGCGCTCCGAGAACGCGACGATACGGAGAAGGTATGGAACGCCATTGCGGATAAGAATAAGACGGTTGTTGTACAGGTGGCTCCTGCAGTGCGTACGGCATGGGGGGAGGAACTGGGACTGGAGCCTGAAGAGGCGACGGTAGGAAAGATTCTGGATGCATGTAAGAGAATGGGAGCGGACTATGTGTTTGACACTACATTCTCTGCCGATCTTACGATTATGGAAGAGGGTACAGAATTTTTGAAACGTTTTACCGAGGGAGAGTTAAAAGAACGTCCGATGTTTACGTCATGCTGTCCCGGATGGATACGGTTCATTAAGACTCAGTTCCCACATTTGGTAAGGCAGTTGTCAACAGCAAAATCTCCTCAGCAGATGTTTGGAGCTGCTATGAAGACCTATTTCGCTGATAAGCTTGGCGTAGCTCCGGAGCAGATTTATACGGTATCTGTAATGCCTTGTGTTGCCAAGAAGGGCGAGCGGGAGATGGAACTGTTCCACGGCGAATATGCAGGGCATGATATCGATGCAGTTATTACGACGAGAGAGCTTGTCAAAATGATTCGCTCTGCCCATATTAGCCCAGATACCTTAGAAGACCGTGAGAGCGACCGTCCGATGCAGCAGGGCTCTGGCGCAGGCGTAATCTTTGGCGTGACTGGCGGTGTTATGGAGGCGGCGCTTCGTTCGGCCTATTATCTTCTTAAGAAAGAGAATCCGCCGGCAGATGCATTCAAAGCTGTCAGAAGTCCGGCATTTCAGGCGAATGACGGTGTTATGGAGGCGGAATTTGCGATTGATGAAGTGAAAGTCAGGACAGCGGTAGTCAGCGGTCTGGGGAATACGAGGGCGTTGCTTGACAAACTTGAGCGTGGAGAAGTGCATTACGATTTTGTTGAAGTTATGGCATGTCCGGGAGGATGTGTCGGAGGCGGAGGGCAGCCGATTCATGACGGTAAAGAATTGGCGTATGACCGAGGACAAAGCCTCTACAATCTGGACGACCATGCACCGATTCGTTTCTCCCATGAAAATCAGGATGTGCTTGCTATGTACGAGGAATATTTCGAGAAGCCCATGTCTCATAAGGCTCATATGCTGCTGCATACAGAGCATGAGAGTGGTAAATAAAAGATAAATAAATATATCCCCCTTACCGAAAAATAGTTCGGAAGGGGGATGTGTATATCTAAAAGAATATATTGCCTCCAATATTGATACCGGAAACACCGGTCCAGGCGGAGCGGAACTGGTAGCAGTTGATTACAGAAGCATGCCTTGTACCAGCCAGAGCAGCTTGCGCTACGGAATAGGAGGTGGAAGAAGGACCTCTTGCAAGGGCTTTTTCAAGACTTCCGTTCCAGGTAGGTGCAAACTGACCGGATTGATAGATAACTCCCCGCAATGTATTCGGGTAACTAGAGCTGGCAACACGGTTCATTACTACGGTGGCAACTGCAAGCATGGGGTCATAGCCGCTGGCCTCACATTCAAGCAATGCGGCGAACAATGCAACATCAGAGACATTCGCCTCTGTGGGAGGAGCCGTCGACGTACCGCCGGAAGAGTTATTCGATTGGTTATTGCCGCCTGAAGGAACTAGTGGTCCGGAAACAGCATTATTCTGGGTAAGCTTAAGCGCTTCCTCCGCTGCGCGGGCACGTTCTAGCTGTGCTTTATAGTCTTCTAATTGACTGGAGGTAGAGGAAATCTTGGATGTAAGCGCATCCTTCTTGGCGTTAAGATCTACCTGCATCTTGGTAAGCTCATCCTGCTTGCTCTTAAGCTCTGCCTGTTTTTTCTCTACGCTGGCACAGACTTCGCCTAACTCTTCAAGCATATCTCTATCATACTCGCTTATGGTAGTTACATACTCGGCTTTGTTGAGGAAATCACCCATGTTGTCAGAGGAAAATAAAATCTCCAACAGAGAAAGATTCCCGCCTTCATACATAAACTTGATGCGGTTCTTCATGGCGTCGTACTGGGCTTCCTCATTAAGCTCGGCCGCTGCCAAGTCAAGCTTAGCCTTCTCAACTTCAGCAGAAAGCTGTTCAATCTGAGCCGAAGCATCGTCTAATTCAGCACTCAATGATGACAACTGGCTGTTCAGGTCTTTCAGGTCGTCCTTCAAGTCGGAGGTAGTAATCTCTAGTTCTTTTGCAGAAGGAGCAGAATAAACCGGAATAGTCACAGAAGCTATTGTTACGGTAGAGATGGCAACAGCCAGAACTGACCGTAATATACGTTTCTTTTCTTTGGTTATCATATAGTTTTCCTTTCCTTAGTAGCATGTGCTCAATATATTATACAACAAATTGCAATATAAAGCAAACTTTGTTATGATAGAATGTAGAAAAATATTGGAAAGAGGATGAATATGAAGAGATATGAGGAAGAAAAGTACAGGTTTGAGAACATAAAAGCACAGATTTATCCGTGGGTTCGGAAAGAATTGGGAGATATTTCTGAAAAAGATGCTCCGGTTGTGTCATTTATCAATGACTTGAGGATTATATTTGTTATAAAGCGTGGGGAAGATGTATTCGAGGTGCTAAAGGATGATATGCTTTTGCCCGACTGCGACGTGGAGGCTCTGTATTATGCGTCCTGCGAGAATCTTGTCAGGGATGTGGAATTTGTAATTGCCAATACCTGGTATGGAGGCTTTGCGATTCTGGCAGACGGATGGCACGAGGCAAGCTCTCTGTGTTTCAAGCATATATGGCAGGTATGTGTAGATAAATTAAAGGATGACCTGGTGATTATGGCGCCGACAAGGGAAACCGTACTATTTGCCCCAGCATCCCAGAAGAAGGTTGTGGGAAAGCTTATGGAGCATGGAGAACAGGCATATGAGCAGGCAGAGAATAAAGATAAAATCAGCAAGGGGCTGATGCTGTTTTCAAAGGACAGAAAGGAATTGAGTGCGTATGAAGGGGAAGGTTAAGCTGATAGGGATGGATTTAGATGGAACGCTTCTTACCACTAAGAAAGAGCTGACTCCATATACAAAAGCGGTTCTGAAACGTGCTGCAGAGCAGGGGATTACTGTGCTGCCGGCTACCGGAAGGCCTCTTAGCGGGCTTACGGAGGAACTGTTAGAATTTCAAGGCTTTCGTTATGCGGTTACGGCCAACGGGGGAAGAGTGGTGGATATCCGGTCGGGGGAGACCTTGTTTCAGGACCTTGTGCCGGTGGAGACGGCGCGAAAAGTGTTAGAAATTTTAGGACATTATGATTCCTTAAGAGAGATTTATTTCGACGGAACAGGATATGCCCAGGAAGATGCACTCAAGGAGGTCGGGCGTTATCTGGAAGAGCCGCCTGTGATGGAGTATATTATGAAAACGCGGATTGCGGTGCCGGATTTGTGGGAAAAGTTTGAGGAAGAGAACCGAGAGCTGGATAAGGTACAGGGCTTGTTCGCTTCAATGGAAGAACGAAGCTTGGCGCTTGAGGAACTGAAAGAGGTCCCGGGGATTGAGATTACAGGCGCTTTGAGGAAGAATATTGAGGTGAATGGGGCTGGGGTCAATAAGGGAAGAGCCTTGGTAAGGCTTGGCCAGAGATTGGGGATCAGCCGGGAAGAAATTATGGCATTTGGCGATGGTGCTAACGATTTGCAGATGTTAAAGGAAGTGGGAATCGGGGTTGCCATGGAGAATGCGAAGGAAGAGCTTAAAGAAGCAGCGGATTATATTGCAGGCACGAATGATGAAGACGGTGTGGCAAGATTTATAGAAGCATACGTGTTGAACGGATAATCTGTCAGTCAGCGTCGGAGGAGAGAAAGTGTCTTGAATAAAAATCAGGAGGGGGAAATCAATGATAGATATCATAAAAGTAATTATTCTTGGAATTGTAGAAGGTATTACCGAGTGGTTGCCGGTCAGCAGTACGGGGCATCTGATACTGGTTGGCGATTTGTTGAAGCCGAGTATGAGCGACGCGTTTATGGAGATGTTTAATGTAGTAATCCAGCTAGGAGCGATTTTGGCTGTGGTGGTACTGTATTTTAATAAACTGAATCCATTTTCCCCAAGAAAGACACAGAAACAGAAGATGCTGACGTGGCAGTTGTGGATTAAGGTTGTAATTGCATCTGTCCCGGCGGCGTTGATTGGCTTGCCTTTTAACGACCTTTTGGATAAATTATTCTATAAGCCTTTGCCGGTTGCAATTATGTTGATTGTCTACGGCGTACTCTTTATTATAGTAGAAAACCGTAATGTGGGGCGCAGACCCACTGTGAAAAAAATATCGGAGCTGACGGTGCCTATGCTTCTGATTATCGGAGTGTTTCAAATGCTTGCCTTGATTCCAGGGACCTCAAGATCAGGGGCGACCATCATAGGTGCGCTGATGATTGGTATTTCCAGGGAGGTGGCGGCCGAGTTTACATTTTTCCTTGCGATTCCGGCAATGTTTGGGGCAAGTTTACTGAAGCTTGTGAAGTTTGGGTTTCATTTTACCAGCAAGGAAATTGGGGTACTGATGTTGGGATGTGTGGTTTCCTTTGGACTGTCGGTCCTTGCAATCCGTTTGCTGATGGGATATATTAAGAAACATGATTTTAAGATATTTGGTTACTACCGGATTGTTCTTGGCGGAGTGATTGTGGCAGTAACGGTGGTTCAGCTGCTTCTTGCATAAAATATAGCTATGAGTAACTCCCCTCTGTGTACAGAGGGGAGTTTATTTCAATTTAGAAGAATTAATGCTTGCTTTTTTTCGATAAAGTGGTAAAATACAAGATGTGCATTTTTATGCAAGAAAACTTATAAAATTTATGGGAGGATATGGAAAATGAAATTCAGGAAATTGATGGGTATATTATTAACTGCGGCATGTGTCATGTCTATGGCGGCATGCGGCTCCAAAGATGCTTCAGACAGCGGTTCCGGAAGTGATTCCAAGGGAGAAGAAGATGCAGGTTCCAAAGCGACAACAGCAAAGGTAATTGAGATTGATCTGACAGACGAGGAGTATGCGTTCGGTGTGGACAAGTCCCAGCCGGAGCTGCTTGAGCAGGTCAATGCATTTGTCGGTAAAATCAAAGAGGACGGTACCCTGGAAGAAATCTGTGACAAGTATTTTGGTGATGGAGAGCCGCAGGCAGTAGAATCAGCAGCGCTTGATGAGGCCAAGGATCAGCTTGTGGTTGCGACGAATGCAGCCTTTGAACCCTTTGAGTATACCAAGGGCGACAGCTACTACGGAATTGATATGGAGATTGCTTCACTGCTTGCAGAAGAGCTTAATAAGGAGTTAGTTATCCAGAACATGGACTTTGACGCGGTCTGTCTGTCAGCCAGCAGAAATGTGATATCGCTATGGCGGGTCTGACCATTAACGAAGAGAGGGAAGAGTATGTGACCTTCACAGATGCTTACTATTCTGCTTCTCAGAGATTGATTGTCCCAGACAGTGATACAGCTTATGATGACTGTGAGGATGCCGACGCTGTGGCTGAGCTTCTTGCCAAGCTGAGTGATTCAGATTCAATCGGTGTTCAGGCGGGGACAACTGGACAGTATTATGTAGAGGGCGACGCGGACTGGGGATTTAACGGTCTTCCAGCAAAATGTGTGACTTATAAGAGCGGCTCCCTTGCTGTACAGGATATGCTGAACGGGAATATTAAGTATGTGATTATTGATGCGGCGCCTGCGGCAGCTATTACGGAAGCGATTAATGAGATGCAATAGGATAGCAGAAGATTATGGGGAATTTTGATCAGAAGGTAAACAAATTTATAGAGATTTTCCTGGAAGAAGGCGGTTATGTCAAGGTTATCGAGGGACTGCAGAATACGCTGCTGATTGCTGTGGCGGGTCTGCTTTTCGGTATTCTGATTGGAACGGTCATTGCCACTGTGCGGGTTCTGCCCAAGTACAAGGCGCTGCCAAGGGTTTTGAATGGAATCTGCAGCTTCTACGTTGCGCTGTTTAGAGGGACGCCTATTGTTGTTCAGTTACTTGTGTTTTATTATGTGCTTCTGCCTATTATCGGATGGAAGATTACAGGTGTTCAGGTGGCCATGCTGGTGTTCGGGCTAAACAGCGGCGCATACATATCCGAGATTATGCGCAGCGGAATCCAGTCTGTTGATCCGGGGCAGATGGAGGCAGGACGAGCGGTAGGCTTGAGTTTTGGCGTGAGTATGACGAAAATCGTTATTCCCCAAGCTGTCAAGAATATTCTGCCTACCTTGGGAAATGAGTTCATTTCCCTGATTAAGGAGACGTCGGTCGTAAGTTTTGTAGGGGCGGCGGATTTGTATGTAGCGTTTAATTATATCGGAAGCAACAGTTATGAGTTCATGGTTCCTTATCTGGTGATGGCGCTGATTTATATCGTGCTTGTGCTGCTCATTTCGCTGCTTGTAAAATTGATGGAAAGGAGCCTTAAGAAGAGTGATAGACGTAATTAATCTCAGAAAGAGCTTTGGGGATATGGAGGTTCTTAAGGGAATTGACATTACCATCAATAAGGGAGATATTGTGGCTGTGATTGGACCATCCGGCTCGGGAAAGAGTACCTTTTTGCGGTGCCTGAATTGTATGGAGGATCCAAGCGGCGGAAGTATCGTGTTCAAGGGCGTGGATATTGCGGATATGAGCGTGGATATCAATGTGCACCGCAGACATATGGGGATGGTGTTCCAGCATTTTAATCTGTTTAACAATAAGACTGTGCTGCAGAATATTATGATGGCTCCGGTATATTTAAGATGTCAGGATTTGAAAAAATTAAAGCGTAAGAATCGCATGACTCGTTTCGGCAATCTGTTTCGGGGCGGCGGTAAGAAGGAGTTGATTCCAGTTACCCAGAGCAACGAGCAGATAAAGCGTGAGGTGAGGGAGCAGGCAATGGCTCTGCTTGGGCGGATTGGGCTTCAGGATAAAGCAGATGTCTATCCGTCCACACTGTCTGGCGGGCAGAAACAGAGGATTGCTATTGTGCGGTCTCTTGCCATGGATCCAGATGTGATTCTGTTCGACGAGCCTACGTCAGCGTTAGACCCGGAGATGGTGGGAGAGGTGTTGGAGTTGATGAAACAGCTTGCCCGAGACGGGATGACCATGGTGGTTGTCACCCATGAGATGGGGTTTGCTAGGGAAGTGGCGAACCGGGTAGTGTTCATGGATGAAGGACAGATTAAGGAGGAAGGATGCCCGGATGAATTTTTCGGGAATCCCAAGGAGCCAAGGCTTCAAGATTTTTTATCGAAAATATTATAGAGACTACCCTTACAGGGCTGCCAGGAAATGTATGGTTTCCAGAGGCAGCCTTATTTTTTGTAATGGAATTGAAAACAGTAAATTTTCTGTCATTTTAGTATTGTTTTTGTACGCTGTCAAAATTACATTGAGCTTTGTCAAAATTAAAGTTATAATAAATAAAATATTAAAGGTATGTCATTGTATGTTAGAAATGCGTCGTAAAGTAATATATGCTTTATAGGCATTGATAATCAGAAAGGGGGGATTTTTGATGAAAAGAACAAAAAAACTGTGGGGGACTTCTTGCTTTGACCGTTATTCTTTTTGGCTTTTCATTGCGGTTGAGCTTCTAATGTCATTTACGTTTCTGGGGTATATTCATATACCCCCGATTTCCGTCACCACAGCATACATTCCGATCTTGGCGGCCGGATGCCTTTTAGGGCCGTTTCAGTCTGTAATGGTTGGGTTTGTGTTTGGAATCGCCAGCATGTATAAAGCGTCGGCCTCTTATGTTCTGCCTGGAGATGTAGTGTTTTCACCATTTTTAAGTGGCGCTCCGCTAAGCAGCATTTTGTTGAGCGTCGGGATGAGAACGTTGTTTGGACTTGTGATTGGAATTGCATTTTTTTTAGCGAGAAAAAGTAAGTATCATCGGCTGTGGATGGGAGCGATTTCCGCAATTGCGCCTAAGATCCATTCTTTTCTTGTCTATTCCGCTATGGGGATTCTTTTTCCAGAACTTGGGTATCGGTACAGCTCGGCCTTTCATTGGGAACGGGATGATACAATATTTGCGCTTGTCTGTGTGATAATCGTCCAATTATTGTGGATGCTCTTTCAAAGCAGCGCCATGAAGAACATTAAGTTTTGTATGGATCAGTCTATGAAT
>BLMJ01000184.1 GCA_011960625.1 Lachnospiraceae bacterium
TTCTCCTGCAGCACCCCGTAAAGCTCGTCCGCTAACTGTTCCAGCATAAGCGTAAGGTTAATCTCAATGGCTTCCAGTTCAATATCCTGGAGATTATAGCGTGTGATATCAAAAAATTCTTGAATCAACTCCCCAAGACGGATCGCTTTCTCCAAGGCGATTTGGGTATATTTCGTCCTATCCTCTTCTGACATCCCCACACGGCTGTCCAGCATGCTTAGGTAGGCGACGATAGACGTCAGAGGCGTCTTTAAGTCGTGTGCGAGAAAAAGCACCAGATCATTCTTCTTTTTCTCTCCCTCTACTGCCTCCAGCTCCTGCCGTTTTAGGGTTGCCTTAATCTCATTTAGACGGATTTCGATTGGCTTTAACTCCGTAATCAGATGGATTGGCTCCGTAGACTCTGACAGAATGTTCTCGATTCCATCCCCAATCTGATCTACGTATTTCATCATTTTAGATAACGCCGCATAGAAAAACAGCGCAAAAAGGAGCAGGAAACCGACAATAATGAAAAACATCTTGTTATTACCAATCAGTTTCCAGTATAGCTTAATCGCCTGGCTCTCCTCCATATCCATGGACATCAAAAACTTGACGAAATTTTCCGCAAAACTGTCATTGTAAATGCCGTCGATTACATAATTCAACAGAAAACCGCCTACCAGAACCGTCAACGCTGTGACTAGAACGGTCTGCAGTAATATAGTGAATTTCAGCTTACGATAATTATTCTTCAATCTTATACCCTACTCCCCAAACCGTCTTGATAAAATCCGACTTGCCTGTGGGTCCGCTCATCTTCTCCCGCAGATGCCGGATGTGCACCATCACAGTGTTGTTACTGTTCTTGTAGTATTTCTCATTCCATACCTTCTCGAATAACTCTTCTGAGCTGATGACCTTCCCCCGGTTCTCGCATAAAAGCCAAAGTATATCGAACTCAATCGGAGTCAGCGTAAGCGGCATTTCATTATAGACGCACTCATGGGATGTGCGGTTCAAAAGCAGCCCGCCGAAATCAATCACATCCCCCTCTTCCTTTCCGGTCATTATGCTGACGGCTAAGACGGAATACATG
>BLMJ01000185.1 GCA_011960625.1 Lachnospiraceae bacterium
ATTTCGTCCGTCCTCCCGCCTGATATCCGTCTCCCCATCTCTGTAGATCTCCGTGATTCGTCCCGTCCCTGCCATACTGAATCCATTCTCATGCATCTGATACTGTGCCTTAAACAGCCCGTCAAGACGGGACCAGTCCTGCAGACTTTCCGTCATAAGACTCTCCACAATGTGCCCCGACAGGCTGCTGTTCTTATGATATGCCACCAGCGCCGCCATTGCCTGCTCCTGGGAGCTTCCCACGGATACCTTTACCACATTATCAAGCTGAGGAACGCCCGATGGATAAGGGAAATGTCTTCCCTGCCACTTAAGACCATACAACAGCCCATGATACACATGATTGCCAAAACCTCCCTTTTTCTCCTCACAGTACCATCCTGTCACCACATAGCTGACAATAACCGTACCACCGGCGCCGACCAGCGGCTCTAAGTCCTCCATCCCGTCATAGAATCCCAGCACATTTCTGCACATGGGATAATATGCGGCATAGTATGGGCATCCATTTACACAGGCTGTAAGTTTCTCTATATGCATGGTCCCTTGGGTTACTTCCCCGTGAAACTCGCGGCTCTCGCCAAGATAGCGGTAGGTCTGCCTAACATCCTCCACAGCCGGAATCATGGAGCTGTTCTGATTTTCTTTTGTTCTTTTCACCGTGGCACTGTCGCTTTCTACAATCCAGGTCTTCCTTCCCATCTGAGCTTTTCCTTTACCGGAGTCATAAAAAAGCCGGGTAACAAGGTAACGGTCGGGAATCGGCGGATAGATGATCTCACCTCCCTCTTCCTCCTGTCTTCCATGGGTAACTTCTTCCGGCAGGATCCAGTGGATATGAATCCCTGCCATCTCCGGTTTATTTCTTATCGTAAATGGATTGGTCTCAATCGCCCTCCCGGAAGGCTCCGCCTTCAGACTGTTGAAATTCGGGTTCATGTTTGCATAGCTGTTCTTGTCATTCTCAGGAATCATAATTCCTTCTATCTGCATGGGTATCAGACGATACTTTTGTCCTGGCTCCATTCCCTCATTCTCCTATCCTGATTCCTGAATCCGAAACACTCCGCTGTGGGCATTCTGAATCATTTCCAAAGCAAACCCCGCCGACTGAATACTGCTCCCTAATTCTGCTGCAATGCAATCTTTCGTCCGTTTCACATCCATACATTGGAATCTGCCTTCCTCCTTTAGCGCAACCTCCGCTTCTCTGTCATTGAGAATCCCATTATTTAAGCTCCTCAGATATTTCACAGCCTTCCTACCCTTCTCTGTGTCAGTCAGCTCCATTCCAAAATGCAGTCCTTCCGGCGGCTGTCCAATGACAAGACGCCTTATTTCACCCCGAAAGATGCCAAACAGCACATTTCCTCCCAATGTATCCAGACGCAAAGCCTGAAGCTTCTCTCCCCCTTCTCGGTCGTTATAAGCCTGAAACTCCAGCCCTCTGAAATCCTTCACCAGCGCAGAGCGCAGCAGGAAACCCGTATACTTCTGCTTTTCCCCTGTATGGGTACAAGCCTTCCCGCCCTCCTTGCCGTCAAGTTCCTCTTTTCCCTGCCTCTTTCTTCGGACGGCGTCATTTTCCTCCATCACCTCCTGAAACAGGCTGCCAAGCAGTTCTTCATCGTGCCGGTAATCAATAGACGCATTGCGTGCAATACTGCACATTCCATCCAGAAAATGAAGCAGCCAATCCCCATCC
>BLMJ01000186.1 GCA_011960625.1 Lachnospiraceae bacterium
TTCTCGGAATCTTCAGCCCTTATTTCATGGGGCTTTCAGAACCTATTTTTCAAAAATCACCCACTTTTTTCTCTAAAACACTTGACAAATCAATCAAAAAATGCGGCGCTTCGCGCCCCTTGATCAAAAAGTACATTTTTTTGATTGGAGGCGATTTTTGATGTTACCTTATAACCCTGGCGGTCATGCCGCCTTTCAGGATGCTTTCGTATCCCAGTTCCTTAAATTTTACCCGGATCCCTTTGTGCTTCCCAAAAGCACTTGGGATTATATCGTGCAGTTCTGGTTTCTCGATCTTTCCAAGACGGATTCTATCATGCAGGAATGTTACTCTGTTTTTGGCCCGGAACCAAGGCTCCCTTCCTGCATGCTGCGCTCCTATCTGCTTGCTTTGAAACTGAAAGTTACTTCCATCACTGTCTGGTGCCGCATGCTTAAGGAAACTCCCCTTTATGCCATCCTCAGCGGGTTCTCTTTTGGCGATACCCCAGGCGTTGGGACTTTTTATGATTTCTTTTCCCGCATCTGGCAGCATGACTCCAACAACCTTTCCCCGAAAGACCGGTTCCCTAAAATGAAGAAAACTCCCAAGGGGAAGAAGAAAGGTGATAAGACTCCCTGCGATTCTTCCAGCACTGCTTCAAAACTTCTTCCCCTGCTGGAACGCTGGCATTTAAAGCCTGAGAATCCCTTCTTCCTCATTTTCCGGCTTTATCAGCAGCAATTCCTGGACCAGTCCATCCACAGGGGGCTGGTTAATCCCCGGCACCTGGCTCTTGCCGGTGACGGCACCCCTGTCCGCACTGCCGCGCAGCAGCGCAAAAAGCGCATCTGCGATTGTAAGGAGAAAGGCTGTTCTTCCTGTAACTGTAAACGCCATTATTCCCAGCCCGACTGTAACTGGGGATGGGACTCCCACCGGGAATGTTATTTCTTCGGCTACCACCTCTACATGTATGTGGCTTCCGATTCCTTCAGCGACCTCCCTGTGTTTCCGCTTTTAGAGCGGGCCTCCCGGCATGACATGCTTTCCTTCCTGCATTCCTTTTTCACCATGAAAGCGTATCTTCCGGAATTCCGGATTGAAAAGCTCCTTCTGGATTCTGCACACGACGCTTACGCTGTTTATGAATACTGCAGACGGGAAGATATCACACCGTTTATCGACCTCAATCCCGGACATACCGGACATTTTACCTATAAGGACGATTTTACAATCGATGACGATGGCGTCCCTGTCTGTAAGTTGGGCTTACGTATGCATAAAGATGGATACGAGGCTGCCAAACACCGCGCAAAATACCGGTGCCCGAAATCAAACCGGAAACGTGGCTGCTTTTGTGAACACCCTTGTTCACCGGCAAAATATGGAAGAACCGTACACATCTTTACCAATGACAATCCAAGGTTATTTAACATACCGCCAAGGGACTCTAAAGCATGGGAAAAGGAATATGATAGAAGAACTTCTGTGGAGCGCTCCAACAAGCG
>BLMJ01000187.1 GCA_011960625.1 Lachnospiraceae bacterium
TTTTGAAAAATAGGTTCTGAAAGCCCCATGAAATAAGGGCTGAAGATTCCGAGAATCTCGGATAGGAGGAATGGAACATGAATTATACCTGTATCCTGAAAAGCGGTTCCCGCAAGGAGACCTGGACGGGGCAGATCATCCTGCTGAGCACGGGGAACGGATGGTATGAAGCTGAGATCAATGGGCGGGGGACTTACTTCCACATCCTCGCCGGACGGCATAAATATGGGAACTACCTGTGCATCCCTAACCATGATGTAGGGTGCGAGCTCTCCGATTTCTCCGATATCTTTTGGAATGAAGAAAGGATCGGCTCCCTGATGCGGAAGGTGGATGCAGTGACTGTCGCCACCGGCCTGGTTCATCTTCCTGTTCTGGCCGACAAGCAGGAGAAAAACTAAATTTTTCATATGGGCCGTGTGTCTCATGATGGGATCCATGGCCTTTTGCATTTCAGGCGGAAAAACAATACCGACAACAACGTGTAGCATTTTTGACAGGACTATGCATTTGCAGACAGCACTGCGCAGTCAATAGGATAAATGTCGGAAAAATAATTCGCTGTTTGCGTTTCCATCAATTTGCCGTCCGACACATAAGGATTCATGAAACGCTTCGCTTCATTCGCCATAAAAAGCAAGGTACGGTCCCCGCCCAGTGCTTCTTTTGTAATATGCGGAATCAACTTATTCCACCTGAAAATTACACTCATCCCGCCTAACCTCCCAGTCTATAATGTTTTGCTATACGATGAAACGTATTATCCGAAAATGCTGTCACAACGAACGCATTCGGCTTATAACGGTCCAATACCTGTGATGCCGTATCGGGGGAAATGCCGGTTATCTCTGCCTCACATTCTCCCCTAATTACAATATCCTTCTGGCTGCAAGTGAAAAACCTATTACGTTCCTCTTCTGGGAGACGAATCCATTCATGATACGGTAAGAAATGGTCTAATGCCGGAATCCTTACAGTGTAGGTGTTTGCCATCCGAGGATTTTTATCAGCATATTCCGTCCGCCCCATCGCGCTCTTATAAAAGCAGTTACGAAGCACTGTTTTCTGCCAGATATCCTTCTTTCCGTCTGGATTATCTGCCGCCCGAAAACAATTATAGATTGTAATTGTCTGATTATAATTGGGATTCATGCGTATACCCCGCAATACATTAAATCCGTATTTGCCAGCCATTTTCTTACTATCTGTCCGATACTCTTTTGAATCTGCTTTTCTGACAGAGCTTCCGTATTATAGGTTCCAGTCTCCCCGTCGTTTCCATAACTTTGCAAAATCATTCCGCTTTCATCTTTGACTGATTCTACAGAATACAGTTTCTCGGCAATCTCACAGCAGCACATCTGTACTGCCTCTGGAATTTCATTCATGCATTCAACCCGTTCAAATGTACATTGTCTGATCTGACTCGTTGCCAGCATAGCCCAATAAGGAAATGTTTCACCTGGTATACTTGGTTCCCTTCCAAGCAGATATCCATTATGATAAAATTCCAAATCTGCATATACCTTCATTCTCATTCTCCCTCCTGCCGGCCAAGAAACTCGCTGATGATATCGGCCTTTTTTGTCCTTGTAATGGCATAGCCCAGAGTGGCAGCCAAAGTCCGAATCTGGGAAATCGTCATCCCCTCCAAATCTTCGGCTGTATACATTCTGGACCTTGTTTCCGGACTATGCCCTATTATTCCCCCTGTTGCTCACCTGTGCCGGTTTCATTGTTTACTGTTTGGGCGCTTCCGCTTTTCTTTACAACAGCGTAATTCTTGTCACCCAAGCGGTATCCGGAACAAATCTCCACCTGAGCCAAGGTTCCGTTAAAGTTTTCTGAATCCTTTAACCTCGCCATGTCCAGAAGGTCTACAATGTGCAGCCCCCTCCAATCATACATAATATACTCAACTTTGGATAAATCCTCTGTTTGAAGGGTTCCCGTATAATCGTAATACTTTACCGCGGTAGATAGATCTAGCATGTTACACTCTACCCAAAGCATCCCTAGGTAGTACCCCATTTGTCCAGTACGAATAATCTCATCGTTCTTTAACGGCGTAAACTTATCACCGGCTGCCTCAAGCATGGTACTGTACGTTTCCACAGATGCCATGACAACGTTTGCAGACGCTTTCTGCTTACGGATACTTTTTCTCCCCTCGATAACCTTGCTGATAATATTATTTTTTGTAATCGCTTCTGTGTCTGCCATTGCCGTTCCTTCATGTACCAGACATGCCAGCCCAGACATCTGCCAGCCTTCCCTACACACCTGTGTAGACTGTGCCAGATGAGCGTCAGCCATATCATATGGCACTGCCCCTGCCTGCACATTATAAATCTTCGTAGATTCCTGCTGCAGATTGTTTAACAGCAACGGAATCAAATCGTTATTTGCTTCTCCATGCTCAAAATCAGATGCCGGTTTCTTGGGGTCTTTGGCTGTCTTTGCCGCCAGTCTAAAGATTTTCACCGCCCCGGCCCCTTCTGCATCTCCCTGATGCTGATCGCTGAATGTCAGCCCAGGCTGAAAGATTGCATCAAAGTAAAAATTGGGTTCAATAATTGGGCTGTACTTTTCACTTACGTTATATCCGCCATATTCCATAGTTTCAATTCTCCTTTACTACTGTTTTGAATACTTGTTGTTTCCATACTTCTTTTTAATATAAGCCTCTTCTTCCGACTTGGTTGCCGGTCTATATGTATGGCTCGTTGCACGTGTAAAAATCTTCTTTGTCTCTTCCTGCTGCTCTTCCTTCTCGAACTCGTCCGGATACTGCTCGCGGACTTTTTTCATGTAGTCATCTGCACCAGAGAATTTCCCATCTTTAAATTCCATGTTCTGCGCCAGAAATTCATTAAGGATGGTCTTTCTAGACAATGGAGACTTAATTTTCTGTCCGTCAAGGTATCTTTCTGCTGCAAAGTTTCTTTCCTGTCTAGAAAGCTGGTCCTGGAGTTTTTTCGTGTCCTCGGTATACTTCCTCTCCCAATCTTTAACAGACTGCTTAATTCCGTCAATGTCCATGTCCTTATAGGACTTAATGGCGCCGTTCGCGTCGTCTAGTTGCTTTTTGTATCCCGCGGATTCTGTCTGCAGGCGGGCATAATTATCCTTACCTACATAAGCGCCCTCTGACAGATCCACGTACCTGACCGGATTGTCCTTCCTGCCGCTGTCTTTGTTGATTTCTGTCAGCTTTGCCTCTACCTGTGAATACAGTTCCTCGCCTAATGCTTCTCTTAATTCCATGTATTATCTCCTTTCTGTATTTCGCCTATGTTTTTATAGCCGGTGTCTTCCGGAGGCTGCACAGTTTTAACGCCATGCCGGGCGTAATCGGGACAGTTTTAACGCCGTAACCGTTTTGGGCGAAAAAATAGCACTGTGTTTCCACAATGCCTATTTCTGTTTGATGGACTACTCTGAAAGATCTGGAGCACCTCCTCCTTGATTTTTCCATTAGAAAACACCACCCATTTCTGAGTGGTGTTCATGCTACATTTACTATACTATCCCATTTTCGCCTTTGGTAATACATATCTGAATTGGATTCCGCTTTATTGGTTCTATTCTTCCGTTTGTTTTTGAGGAGATGTCAGGAATATCCCCCCCTGACATCCAACTAATTCATTTACAAATTATAGTTAAATTTTGCTTTTATTAAATTCCTTGCAAATTCAGATGTTCACTTGCTTTTTGGTAGGAGCGTGACCCTCTATTTTTTAATTTTTTGATAAACCTCATCTATTCCCATTCTCAATACATCAGATTCAGATAGCAGCAATATCTTACAACAATATTTCAACTTTTCAATATCTTCCTCCGACATTCTTGCCCGCTTTACAACTGTTTTAGGATTATCTGTCGGTCTACCCATTTTTTTCTTTTCTACTTGAATCACCTCTTGACTCTTGCCTTTATCCCAAATCTGTGCTATATAATATTTGGGTACAGGCGGTGGCAAGTACCGCCTGTTTTTGATTGTTGCCTTGCTTATTGATTAAGCAAGGTTTTTTAATCTTCTAATGTTTTCTGAAGATTGTCGATAATTTTTGAAATCTTTTCATCTTTCTTATCATCTTCTTTTTCTTCCTTCGCTTCCTTCAAAGCATCTAAGAGAAATCTTACAAAACCATTAAACTGTTTATCTGTCATTCCCATCTCTACCATAAATTCTCCTTTCCGACTTCTTGCCTGCCTTACTCGTTAAGATTTTCCTTTACTGTAATTTTATTATAACTTATGTAGCTACAAAATTCAAGAGGTTTTTCAAAATTTTCATACCCTAACTACAGAATTAAAATAAGGCACAGTCTTTCGCCATACCTTCCGTTTGTTTTGGGGGATGTCAGGAGCGTACCCTAACAGGAGTTCTCTCCCTGTGTTCAATCAACTTCATACCGGTTCTCCTTAAAAATGAGTATAAGAAAACCACCGGCCATAATGACTGGTGGTTTTCCAATTATTTTCTATAATCCGAATGTATGTGCTTGATTTAAGTAAATTTCAAATCGATCATACTCATCTCTGAAAGTATTTACTTTTTCTGTTATTGTTTGTCCAACTGGTACATCCATCACATCCTGTGGATATTCGACAGTCACAATATTATCTCCTTGATACAGTACTGCAATATATTCAACTTCATCCAATACCACATCCGAATTATTCGTTATTTCCACGATAATACATTTATCACCTTGATTCGAATTGACTGTCACATTTTCTGCATGATTCTCATACTTTGGATTTGTGCCAAGTTCTATATTAGTCTGAATTTCATAATTCTCATAAGATTCCGGCGAATCCATTCTTGAAACAACTGTACTTCCAGGAAGAACCATGTCATGCCAGTCTTCGTCAGTATCAATAGTTGTGCCATCCATATTCTTATAGTTCAACTGCACACCTAATTCGTCAATGATGCAATCACTGTTATTAGTAATAAATACACACATAAGACCATCCAAGGTAGGAACTGCCCTCACATCAATGTTTGCCTTTACTGATTCAGGATCCGCTTTATCACTCTGGCTCTCACCTTTTGCTACCGCACCACTCTCAAGTTTCAAAGAGTTCAAAATGCCTTCAAACTCTTTATCATAATTTTTTTCTGAATTTGACAATGTGGACATGAGCAAACTTACCACTCCCCCCTGACTGTCCATCACAACCATTGTGGCTTTCCAGTCTTGGTCTGCCATACTAATATTCATTTTGTACTTGTACGCCTGCTGCCCAGCCACATTCTGCTCTGACTCGGAGACAAGATCAAACGCCTCCATTCCAGCACCGAATGAATCCATAAACTCTTTTCTTGCAATTTCATCCCCAATACTTTGAGTCATTTCAGAATATCCTATCATCAGCATTGCATCCTCTGGATAAAAATACAACAAATCTGCTGTATTCTCGCCATCTTCCCATGAATCTGGAACCTCAAAAGAATATTCTCGGATTGACATTGTTTTGCTTGCAGATCTATTTATAACCTCCCTATTTAGTCAAGTCTTTTTTCCTTATTTTTCAAGGATTTTTTAGTTATA
>BLMJ01000188.1 GCA_011960625.1 Lachnospiraceae bacterium
GATTCCGCAAGCGACGGCTTGCGTGTAGAACAATTCTTAAAACGTAGGGGCTATTCCAGCCAAAATCTGGCAGAAATCAAACGCATGCCTGAGAGTATCCTTGTCAATGGCGTCCATTACTATATGCGCCAACAGCTTGTATCCGGCGATTCTCTATCGGTCCGCATCTGCGAGACTGGATGTTCCAGGAAGATTCCGCCCATCCAGCTTCCGCTTGACATCGTATATGAGGATGAAGATCTCATCGTTATTAACAAACCTTCCGGAATGCCTATTCACCCGTCCCTGAACCATTACACAAATTCCATGGCCAATGCACTTGCCTGGTATTATCAAGAGCAGGGAAAGCCCTTCATCTTCCGCTGCTGCAATCGGCTGGACCGTGACACCTCCGGCCTTACCGTAGTTGCCAAGCATCTGGTTAGCGCAAGCATCCTCTCCAACATGGTACGCCGGCACCAGATATGCAGAGAATACCTTGCCCTCGTACGCGGCCACGTTACACCGCCTCAGGGCACCATCGACGCGCCCCTAGCCCGCAAGCCCGGCACCATCATCGAACGGACCATAGATTTTGAACATGGAGAGACGGCAATCACCCATTACAGGGTCATGGACGAAAAAAACGGGCACAGCCTTGTTTCCCTTCGTCTGGAAACAGGCCGCACCCATCAAATACGAATCCATATGAAGTATCTTGGTTTTCCTCTAATCGGTGATTATCTGTATAATCCCGACATGGAAAATATCAAAAGGCAGGCTCTGCACTCCCACAGGCTTGAATTTGTCCATCCTATCACAGAGGAAGAAATGACATTTCACGCCCCCCTGCCTGCGGATATGCAGGCTATTTTAACAGCACCTTGAGCCAGTGAACTGTCTCATACAATATCTTGATTATCTCAGCACATACAGTTCATGAAGAGCCCGTGTCGCACAGATATACATAAACTGCCTAAAGAATGGGCTTTCCGGCTCTCCACCCACCACAAATACCTGGTCAAATTCCAGCCCTTTGGCCATATAATAAGTCGTAACCGTAATCCCTTTCCGAAACCTTTCGCTGTCCCTGTCAATATAGGCTACGTCCTTTCTTTTCTTTTGCATATCTTCATAGAGACTGTGCGCCTCCTGCTCTGTCATCACAAGCACTGCAGCAGTCTCATAACCCTCCGCATCAAGCTTCACTCTCTCAAGGATTCTCTCTACTGCTTCTTCTCGGGACGTACACCCTATTTCCTCCACCTCTCTGCCATGCCGTTTCATATATTCAATCCCCTGTATCCCAGCAATACAGCCGGCATATTCTGCAATTTCATAGGTGTTGCGGTAGCTGCGCTTCAACTCAATCTTACGTACCTTCTTCCCTAATATCTTAGGCAGAAATGTCAGAACATCCTGCACATGGTCATCCACAGTCTGTGCCCGATCCCCTAATATGGTCATGTTACAGTGAAACATCCTCTCAAGAAGCACGTACTGGAGATAGGAGTAATCTTGCATCTCATCGATTACCAAATGGCGGATATTCTGCTGGTTTGCCACAGTAAGCAGACGGTATTTCAGATATAACATTGGATATACATCCTCATAAGACAGTACCCGTTCCTCCCAGGGAACATCCAAAAGCCGCTCCCAACCACATTCCTCCAGAAGCCAGTTATAAATCTCGTAAATATCTCTGGTGACATACATCCTGCCAAACTGCTCTTTGACAGCTTCCCTCCCTTCGTCTGAGAGATTACGTCCGCAAAGTGTCTCATACTCGTCAATGAAATACTCCATCACCGCCTCCATGCGGGATAAAAGCGGGATATTCTGGAAACGAAAATAGAACATATGAAGAATATCTTCTGCTTTCTTTTCCATTTTTTCATAGCGGACATCCTTAAAATCTATCAGGCGATCCTCAAGCTCTACCAAAAATCCCTCTACTGAAGCCACATACTCTTTGGACTGTTTCCAGCGATAGCGGGCTTCACCACTCCACTCCTTTGACATCTGCTTCTCAATCTGATTCCAACGATCCTCACAATCCTTTACAATCCCGCGAAGCTGCCGGTATGCAAAAAGGTCGAAGCTCATCTCCTGAATATTTTCCTCTCCCAATTCTGGCAGTATATGGGAAATATAATCAGAAAACACGCTGTTTGGCGAAAGAATCAGGATATTGGATGACTGTAGGTTTCCTCTGTCATGGTACAACAAATATGCAATCCGGTGCAGTGCTATCGAAGTCTTTCCACTGCCTGCTGCTCCCTGAATGATCAGAAGCTTATCCTTCGTGTTGCGGATAATCTTATTCTGCTCTCTTTGTATGGTTCGAACGATATTCTTAAGCTGTGTGGCACTGTTAGCGCTCAACTCCTGCTTTAGAATATCATCATCAATCTTCATATCGCTCTCGAACTCATAGACCATCTTGCCGCCACGAATCTTGTACTGCCATTTTGACAGGATCTCTCCCTCCAGCTCTCCCGCCGGCGCCTGATAAGACGCCGCTCCTTTGTCAAAATCATAGAATAGTCCGCTGACCGGCGCCCGCCAATCATAGATCAACGGAACACTGCCCCTTTCTCTGGCAAAATTACCGATTCCGATATAGAAGGTCTCTGCCTCATCCTCGCCGTCGTAGACAAAATCCACGCTGCCAAAAAACGGGGAATCTAACATCTTTCTCCACAGACTCCTGCGTTTCTGGTGCTCCTGGCTTGCATTTACCTGACTGAAAAGAGCCTGCTGGTTATCGTAGTTCTCGTAACCATACTGATCCATCTCCGTATAATTCTCCCAGTAGTACTCGTTCATCTCTGCGATATCCTTCTGCACCTCACAGATTGTCTGGTCAATCTCCTTAAGCCGGTCTTTCAACTGACCGGTTACATATGTTAAAAAATCTGCACCTCTGCTCATACCATTTCATGCCTTTCTTTCTGTAATTGTAGCATCCCTTATCATACCCCATCATACCTTCTGGTATTATACTTGATAAAGCTTCTTATCGGCACAGTTTTCTACAATCACGCCGATTTCCCGAAAGACCGGATACAAGTAGCTGGCGCCAAACGTTCCTAATTTTTTGGGACCAGTTACCACCCTGTTAAGCTCCAGTGCTTTATGAAATGCCACCATGACGCTGGCTCTGGTAATAGACTTATCCTTTCTGGTCACAAACATCTCATTCCCCTTGATGATATAGAAAAACTCCAGGTTCTTTGCCGTATGGAAGGGATAGCTCTGAAACTTCACCAGCGTATCCCAGAGCATGCCATCAGGCGCGGGTCCATCCGTTTCCTTTAATTTATCTTCTAACTCTCTAACCGCCTGTCTCTGCTCTTTCGTCATAACAACAATCCTTTTTCGTGAAAACTCAGCCTATGTTCCAATTCACATCATAGCATATCTGCCCATCCCTTTCAATATTCTTTCATTTCTCGGACAATTTTCCTTAGTTTTAATACCATAGACGGAGCCACTGACAATTCGTCAATTCCCATGCGCACGAACTCCTCCGTAAGTTCTGGATCTGCACCCAGTTCCCCGCAGATTCCTACCCACTTGCCATGCTTATGCGCATTGTCTGCCACCATTCGAATCATCCTCATAATTGCCTTATGGTGGGGATTGTAAAAATCATAGAGTTTCTCGTTCTGCCGGTCAATCGCAAGAGTATACTGTGTCAGGTCGTTCGTCCCTATACTGAAAAAATCTACCAGCTCTGCCAGTTCGTCGCTGACCATGACTGCTGCAGGCGTCTCAATCATAACTCCCTGACTGGGATACCGGAAAGGAAGCTTTGCCTCCTTAAGCTCCGTCTTAACTGCTTCTGCTATCTCAAGAATTTTTTGCACTTCCTCCGCGGAGATAACCATGGGATAGATAACCGAGAGATTTCCATATGCAGCCGCCCGAAATAGCGCGCGCAGCTGAGTCTTCAATATCTCCGGATGTTTCAGACAGATGCGGATTGCTCTCAAGCCCATGGCTGGATTTTCTTCCTTCCCAATACAGAAATAATCTGCCTGTTTATCTGCGCCAATGTCCAAAGTACGGATAATAACCTTTTTTCCCGCCATCTTTTGTACGGCATGAAGGTAGGCGTAAAACTGTTCCTCCTCCGTTGGAAAATCCTCCCGTCCCAGATATAAAAATTCACTGCGAAACAGGCCTATCCCTCC
>BLMJ01000189.1 GCA_011960625.1 Lachnospiraceae bacterium
CGGGCGATACAGAAGTTGGAAGCCTTATCCTGCTCTGTTTCCTTTTTCTCTGCTCTTTTCTCCTCCAGCCTTTCTCTCCACTGCAAATACGGATCTGCCGATCCGGCGCTCACTCTTGAAATAGGTCCCATATTCTCCCTCCTATTCTTGTGCGCTGTCCGGTGCTCCATCCGGCCAAATATCGTAATAACGTACAGCTTTTGCCGGATGAAACACTTCTTCTACTGAATTTGATATCCCGCGTCCAGTATGCGAACAGCATCTCAACTCATCTGCTTACAAAATTATTTTAATCCTGATCGCTTAAGATTGCAATGAATTGGGCTTGATCTGTCATTTTAATGTATTGAAATGCATTTACCGGCTTAGGCGGCCCTCATCCCCTGACAGATTCAACAGCACATTCAGTCGGAATCCACAGCTTTCTCTCTCTGTCAGCATTGCGCCGTGGTATTTTTCAGCAACCGCCTTTACATTTGAAAGACCGATTCCCACCGCCACAGACGTTCCCTCGGCGCATGTATTATCAAATTCCAGCATATAATAATCCCCCTGGCGTTCTCCCCTCACCGTAATCCTTTTCCTCCCATCTCGAAGGGCAAGACAGGCCTCAAGAACATTGTCCAACGCATTCGCAAATATGACACATAAATCAAAATCATCGATTCCGCAGATCTTTGGCAGGAAGACGGAAACCTCCGTCTCAATTCCAGCAAGCCTTGCCAGCTCCATCTTTTCTCCTAACAGAACATCTACAATGGGATTGCCTGTCTGGTATGGAAATGACAATTCGGCAGTTTTGCTTTCCAGTTTTTCCAGATAATCTTTCGCTTCCCCTGTCTGCCCTGTATTCAACAAATTCCCTAACACAGCTAAATGATTCTTGATATCATGACGGAATGCCTGCGTCTTTCCATACCGCATCTGCGCCTCTGCAATATAGGTTTTCTGTGCCTGCGCAGCCTGAGCTAAAGCGGCAAGTTCTCCCTTGGTCTTTAGCTCGGAGCACGCCCTTCCATAAGCATACAGAGTGCTGCACAGCGCACACAGTCCCATGACCTGCAAAACCAGCAAAAGCAGATGCTTTCCCGTCTCATCTAAACTCACATGATATGAGTTTTGCATAATATAAAGCTCCGCTGCACAAAAAAACAGACTAGACAGCAGCAGAATAAAGATATAAGGTCCCTCTTCCTCCAGTGATAAAAACTTTAGGATAAATGCATAACAGAAACCACTCATTACGAATGTAATCACGGTTGCAAGAATAATGAGCAGGTATAGCAGAAAACCTCTAATGGAAGGTATCAGCAGCAAAATCTCCAAGGCATTCATAATTCCGGAAGAAAGTTGTGTGACATAAACAGCAAGAATGGACGCCGCCCAAGACACAGAAGGACGATTCCCAAACGCCCATCGGCTTATGACATACAATGCCAGTATTTCTCCGCAAATAGGTATGAAATCAAAAAGTTTAAGAATAGCAGAAGTTCTCTGGAGCAGGCAGAGCATAAAAAAATATACGATTATCTTCCAGGGTTTCCATTCTTTTTTGGTAATACGTGTGATAAATGCTATATGCACGACACTTAAGCCTGCAAGCGTAAGTACAACCAGCCAAAAACTGAACCAATCCATTTTCACCTGCCCCTCCTTGCCTTCATATGCATCAAAAGCGCCTGCGTCAGTTCCCGTTCCCGAAGTCTGGACACTGGAATTTTATCTCCGCAGGACAGCCATACCTGCCCTGCCTTGCAGCCCCGTACATAGTCAAGGTTCACCAGATAACTCCTGTGGCACTGAAAAAAACGCTCGTCCACATGGTGTTTCAGATTCTCCATCCTGTCATAATAGTCAATCACTTCTCCGTTTTTCAGATGAATGTAGATTTTCCTCCCCTGGACCTCACAGTACACGCTCTCAGACAATAGGATTACCTGGCTTTTGTTTCCCCGCTGTACCAGAAGCCTTTCCTCCTGCCCAAGCTTAATAGACCGAAACACCCTCTCAAGCGTCCGCTCAAAATGCCCGGCGTCCAGCGGTTTGAGCAGGTAGTCACATGCTTCCACCTCAAACGCCTCGAACACACACTC
>BLMJ01000190.1 GCA_011960625.1 Lachnospiraceae bacterium
ACCTGTGCGAGATGCTTCCGAAAGCAACCATCATCCATGGAGACGCGGCGGATCATGATTTGCTGGTGGAGGAAGGAATCCAAAATTCGGATGCAGTGGTTGCTTTGACGGGCATGGACGAAGAGAATATCATTATGTCTCTTTTTGCGAAGGCACAAGGAGTAGATAAGATTGTAGCAAAGGTAAATGAAGATTCACGGGCGCAGATGGTGGAGGGCCTTGGTATTGACAGTATTGTCTCCGTGAAGGGAGCAGCGGCAGATGAGATTGTGAATTATGTACGAGCGAGAAAAAATTCTTACAGCAATGCGGATGTGGAGACGATCTATCGTCTGCTTGGCGGCAAGGTGGAGGCGATGGAATTTATCATCAAGAAGGCCTGTGATTTTACGAATGTTCCGCTTAAGAATCTCCCCACCAAACCGAACCATTTGATCGCGTGTATTGGCAGGAAGCGGAAGATTATTATTCCAGGCGGTGAGGATCATCTGGAAGTAGGCGACAGCGTTATTGTAGTAACGAAAGAGCATATTGTCAATAAATTTACTGACATACTTGCGTAGGGGAGACGGAAAATAGATTATGAATACAAAGATGATAGGGTATATTTTGGGGAAAATGCTGGGAGTGGAGGCAGCGCTGCTTTTGCTTCCGGCGTTGGTATCCCTGATTTACCGGGAATTTAGCGGCGTGTTTTTCTTACTTTCGGCAGTGCTCGCAGGCGTAGTTTTTCTGCTGGTGGGGGTGAAGAAACCTGAGAATAGGAACATTTACGGGAAGGAAGGCATGATCATCGTTGCGAGTGCGTGGATACTTTGGTCGCTGGTAGGCGCTTTACCTTTTAGACTTTCCGGATGTATTCCAGATTATTTGGATGCTTTTTTTGAAACGGTTTCTGGATTTACCACCACCGGCTCAACCATCTTGACAGACATTGAGGCATTACCTCAAGGAATGCTGTTTTGGAGAAGCTTTACTCACTGGATTGGCGGTATGGGAGTGTTGGTGTTTGT
>BLMJ01000191.1 GCA_011960625.1 Lachnospiraceae bacterium
CGGCAAAAGCAAAAGAGGTAGAGCTTGGCGCCATGAATATCGACCATGTAGCGGCTTATGAAGAGGAGCTTAAGAGCGCGGACGCAGCTTCCGGTGATGTTTCACCGCTGCTGCTGCCGAAATATGCCCGGCATGAGAGATAAGAGTGCGGATTTTTCTGACAAAGTATGGAATAGAATTATGGCATAATTATATGAATTTTAAAAGGAGAAAAGATTATGCGTGAGATAGAAGTAAGCAAAATTACGGATGTCGTAGAAAAGCTGTGTATCGAAGCAAATAATCATCTACCGGAGGACGTAAAGTGTGCGATTAAAGATTGCCGCGCGTGCGAGGACGGTGAGATTGCAAAGGGCGTTCTTGATAACATTATTGAGAACTTCGAGATTGCGGATAATGAGTGCGTGCCAATCTGCCAGGATACCGGCATGGCATGTGTATTCCTTGAGATTGGCCAGGACGTGCATCTGACCGGCGGCAATCTTGCGGACGCTGTGGACGAGGGGGTACGCCGTGGTTATGACAAGGGCTACCTTCGCAAATCCGTTGTGAAAGACCCGGTACGCCGTGGAAATACAGGGGACAATACGCCTGCAATGCTCTATACGGAAATCGTCCCGGGCGAGCAGATCAAGGTTACGGTAGGGCCAAAAGGATTTGGAAGCGAGAATATGAGCCAAATCCGTATGTTTAAGCCTTCCCACGGGTTACAGGGAATCAAGGATTTCATCCTGGAAGTGGTAGAAACGGCAGGGCCGAACCCATGCCCGCCTATGGTAGTGGGAGTGGGAATCGGCGGAACCTTTGACAAGGCGGCTCTTCTTGCGAAGAAAGCGCTGATGCGCCCCATTGATTCTTCCAACCCGGATGCATTCTATGCAGATTTGGAGAAAGAGATGCTGGAGAAGATTAACAAGCTTGGAATCGGGCCTCAGGGATTTGGCGGAAAGACCACGGCAATCGGATTAAATATTGAGACTCTTCCGACTCATATTGCAGGCATGCCATGTGCAGTCAACATTAACTGCCATGTCACACGCCACAAAACGGAGGTGATTTAGATGGCGGCAAAGAAGATTACATTACCATTGACTGAAGAACTTGCAAAGACACTGCATGCAGGGGACAGCGTACTTGTGACCGGAACCATCTATACTTCCCGCGACGCAGGACACAAGCGGATGTGCGAGGCGCTTGCCAAGGGCGAGGAGATCCCTTTTGACCCGACGGACGCTACCATCTATTATGTAGGGCCGACCCCGGCGAAACCAGGCCAGGTCATCGGTTCTGCGGGGCCCACCACCAGCGGGCGTATGGACGCATATGCGCCGACCATGATGTCCGTGGGCGCAAGGGGCATGATTGGGAAAGGCGCGCGTCTTCCGGAGGTCGTGGATGCGATGAAGAAGTATTCCGGCGTGTACTTCGGAGCGATTGGCGGCGCAGGGGCGCTTCTTGCGAAATGTATCAAGAAGGCAGAGCTGATTGCCTATGAAGACTTAGGGGCAGAGGCTCTTAGGAAACTGTATGTTGAGGATATGCCGCTGGTGGTTATCATTGACAGCGAAGGGAATAACCTGTATGAGAGCGGGCGCGCCGCTTATCTAAAGGAGCATGAGGCTTAAAACAGGCGGTTTTCGTCAGGGGCATCCCGTGAGATGCTTGCCCCTTTTAGGGGCAGGCGGCAGAGTACACGGGATATTCGGGCCATTGCAATGGGGCAAACGTTGCAATGGCTCATACAGCGAATGTCTGATATATGGGAAATAAAGGTAACAGTGAAGCCGGTAAGCTGAACTGTTACACATAAAGAACTATGTACGATATAGAAGGGAGTCATATGACATGGAGTTATTTGGAGGAATATTGGCAGTTAAGGCTGTTGTATTTCTAACATTCTCAATCTTTATGATTGCTGCCGTCGGGTATTCCATCGGCAGGATTGAAATAAAGGGAATCGACCTTGGAACTGCCGGAGTATTTATCGTTGCTCTGGTCTATGGGTGTCTGTTATACGGTAAGCTGTCGGATAACCTGATGGCGGGAAATGTGTCGTTTGCTACGGAAGCGCTGAAAATCGTCGAGAATATGGGGCTGGTTTTCTTCGTGACCTCCGTAGGTTTTATTGCAGGACCGAATTTTTTCGGGAATCTGAAGCGGAATTTTAAGTCTTATGTCCTGCTCGGCGCAATGATTATCCTTGCGGCGGCGGCAACTTGTGTATTATGTATCTTTATCGGCGGTAACTTTACAGAGCTTGAACATGACCAGTTCAAGGCGATTCTGGTAGGTATCCTTTCGGGAGCATTGACCAGTACGCCGGCATTCTCTGCCTCAAAGGCGGCGGTGGGCACAGATTTAGAGGCGCTGGTATCCGTCGGATACGGGATTGCGTATCTGTTCGGCGTGATTGGAGTGGTGCTGTTCGTGCAGATTGTCCCCAAGGTCATGAAGGCGGATATGAATGAGGAAGTGGCAAAGATTGCCGCGAAAGAAGGCGGGAGCGCAAAGAGGAAGAGCTTGATTCTCACAGAGGTAGACGAGTTCGGGTTCATGGCGTTTTCACTGGCGGCGGTGGTAGGAATCCTGGTAGGAAGTATCAGCTACCGGAATTTCTCCCTGACTACCACAGGCGGATGTCTGCTGACGGCGCTTGTGTTCGGGCATTATGGGCATATGGGCAAGATTTCCATTGTGCCGAAGAGTTCTACCCTTAAAATGCTGCGGGAACTGGGGCTTATGCTGTTCCTAATCGGGGCGGGAGTGTCCGGCGGTGCCAAATTCGTACAGTATTTCGAGCCGATTTATTTCCTTTATGGGGCGATTATGACGATTCTGCCGATGATTATCGGATTTATAATTGCAAAGAACATATTGAAACTGCCGCTTCTCAATAATCTTGGTTCCCTGACCGGAGGAATGACTAGTACGCCGGCTCTTGGTACGCTGATTAACATGGCGGGGACGGAGGATATTGCGGCTGCGTATGCGGCGACTTATCCCATCGCACTGATTGCAGTGGTACTGGCTTCCCAGTTGATTATCTTGTTTTGTTAGAATATATAAAACCGCCTTGTATTTTGGGATATACAGGGCGGTTTTTGTAATCTGTGATGCTTGGTATTATACTATCTGAATAGACCGAACAGACCTTTTTTCTTGGACTTCGTGGATTTCTTGAACGTATAGTCATCGTCGCTTCCGTGTCTGTTGCGGTGCTTGTCGATAGCTATATATAACTGGCAGACAGCCTCTTTGGTGCTGCACCAGCTAAAAGGAACGTCAATATCCTGAAATCGGAGACGAAGCCTTTTATATTCCTGGTCGCTGATGGCTTCAGGCTTGCTGATGTCTCGGTTTCCAAACATCTCTTCAAATATGTCTCGGATCTTAATATACTTCACTGGATTATCTGTGATTAATTTCATGACCTGTTCTGTAAACTCTTTTTTTTCCATTCCTAAATTCCTCTCTAAAAACGATACCTTAATTGGATAAAGTCTAACGGCTGCAAGACATGCTTACAGGCTTTGGGGGATGCCATTGGCTTACATTAGCTTGTATTTTGTAGTGTAATATAGATTGTGGATTATTGCAATAGGAGAAATACAATATTTTGAAGATTGGGAGAAAAATTTTGAGGGGGGGGGGCTTCGGCAATAGAACGGGAGGTAACAAAAACCCAAAAGATTTTTGTATAGCAATTTTCAGAATATTTTGCTATAATATAATAAAGGTAGCAAAATATCTGGCAGGAAGGAGTTTTTATTATGTCAAAACGGGTCATCGCTATTAACCGAATGTATGGAAGTAACGGAAGAAAGATAGGAAAGGCTTTGTCTGAGGAGTTAGGAATCCACTGCTATGACAAAGATCTGATACAGATTGCAAGTAAGGAGCAAGGCCTTCCTTACGAAGAGCTTTTGAAAGTAGATGAGAAGCGCGCCAGCCAGTGGCGTTACCCGTTGGAGGAGCCGGCGCAGATGGAGTCTCAGTACCGCTTCTATCCTATGAATGATGTGCTCTTTCAGGCGCAGACGGAGATTATTAAGTTCATTGCCAAGAGGGAGGAATGTATCTTTATCGGGCGTTGTGCCGGACAGATTCTAGGAGAAGACTGTTTGAAAGTATTTATCCATGCGCCATTCGAATATCGGGTTCAGGTAGCTGCCGAGCGTATGGAGATACCGGAGAGAGACGCACGTACGTATGTAAAGAAGGCGGATAAGGAACGGCGCAGCTTTTATGAATATTTTACAGATGAAAAGTGGATGGATATGAGTTCCTATGACGTTTGTATTGATAGCAGCCGGTTTACAGAGCCGCAGATTGTTAAGATGCTGAAAATAGCATATGAGAGTATGAATGAATAGACGATGTTTGCTGCGAAAAACAGGGCTAATCCCTAAAAAGGGTTGGCCCTGTTTTGCACACAGTATAGATTGGGTTTTTGGAGTTTCTATTAGGTAACATGAAAACGGAAAGGGTGTGAGAGTTTGGCCAGGACGGTTGGAATCGGACATCAGAATTTTGAAAAAATTAGGAAAAAAGATAATTTTTATATTGATAAAACCCATTTTATCAAAGAATGGTGGGAAGAAGAAGACGAAGTTACCTTGATTACCCGTCCAAGAAGATTTGGAAAGACCTTGAATATGAGTATGCTTGAAAAATTCTTTTCGGTTAAGTATGCATACCGAAGAGATTTATTTGAAGGGTTGTCCATTTGGGACGACAGAAGATATAGAGATTTACAGGGAACATATCCGGTGATATTTATAAGTTTTGCAGGGATAAAAGAGAATACTTTTATAGAAGCCAGAAAAAGTATCTGTAGAGTTGTAGAAGAACAATACAACAAATATGATTATTTGTTAAGGGGAAATTTGCTGAATGAAAAGGAAAAGCAGTATTACGAGAAAGTTTCTTCAGATATGTCAGATAGTACGGCATCCGTCTCTCTAAGAGAGCTTTCGGATTTTCTTTCACGGTATTATGAAAAGAATGTTATCATACTTCTGGATGAGTATGATACTCCCCTGCAGGAAGCATATGTGAATGGATATTGGGATGAAGCGGCGGTGTTTATTAGAAGTTTGTTTAATTCTACTTTTAAGACGAATCCGTATCTGGAACGTGCAATTATGACTGGAATCACGAGAGTCAGTAAGGAATCCGTTTTCTCAGATCTGAATAATCTTGAAGTGGTGACAACCACCTCAAACAAATATGAGGAGTCTTTTGGGTTTACTGAAGGGGAAGTTTTTGCGGCATTGGGTGAATTTGGATTATCTGGCAGAGTAGAAGAGGTGAAACGTTGGTATGATGGTTTTATATTTGGTAAGGTAGCGGATATCTATAATCCATGGTCAATTATCAATTATCTGGATAAGAAGGAAGAAGGTCTATATTGGGTAAATACAAGCTCTAACAGCCTGGTAGAGAAGCTTTTGAGAGAAAGTAACTCAGATATTAAGCAGATATTTGAAGGTTTGCTGGAGGGGGAGAAGCTTGTCACAGAGATAGAGGAACAGATTATTTATGACCAGTTAGGGAGGGATGAACAGGCGATATGGAGCCTGCTTCTCGCAAGCGGATATTTAAAAGTGAGGCGATATGAGAGAGTCACAGATGAATATGGCAGTTGGAAGAAAGAATATACTCTGGAGTTGACGAATTTTGAAGTAAAGTTAATGTTTCGAAATATGATACGCCGATGGTTCAACTGTATTGATTCGGATTATAATGATTTTATCAAGGCCTTGCTTTTAGGAGATATTGATGCAATGAATGATTATATGAATGGCGTATCACAGTCTGTATTCAGTTATTTTGATACAGGAAAGAATCCTTCAAGAAAAGAGCCGGAAAGGTTTTATCATGGTTTTGTACTGGGGCTTATGGTAGAGCTGAGAGGGAGATATGTGCTGACCTCTAACCGAGAGAGTGGATTTGGGAGATATGATGTACTATTAGAGCCGCTAAACTTCAAGGACGATGCGATTATTTTAGAATTTAAAGTGTTTCAACCGAAGAAAGAAAAGGACTTGTCAGATACGGTTGAAGCAGCCCTAAAGCAGATTGAGGATATGAACTATGCGTCCGGTTTACTTGCAAGAGGGATTAGAAAAGAGCAGATACGAAAGTATGGATTTGCTTTTAGTGGGAACAAAGTGTTGATTGGAGAGGGCTAGTGTGCTGACACATTTGGCTGATAGTAAAATATATCAGCTTTAGTGCCTATGAAGATATCATTCTTTTGCTCTGTGGACTGTATGGCATTCTACTCTTAAAAATATGCATAAGGGAGATTGAGGATTACATTATGATTTGGTTTTCAAGCTCAGGTTCTTTCTGCATCAGAGAACCTGAGCTTATATACCCTTGAATCTATCGAAGCATTTTGAACATTCCTGGGCCATCCCATTCACAAGGTCTTTCTTCAAAGCCTTTCTTTTTATAAAATTCAACTGCCTCCTTCGTGCTTATCAACTCTAAACTGACAGCCCAATTTTCATCAATATGTTCCTTGATATATCCCTCTATACTTTCTATCAAAATTGTTCCTACACCCTTGGATTGAAAAGCTGGTAATACCGCAAAATCCTTGATATAAAAAGACATTCCGCCATCACCAATCAATCGAACCATTCCAACCGGTTGATTATTCTCATAAGCCGTAAAGGATGCGAGTGTATTTTTTAATGCTGTTTTAATTTGTTGTATTCCTGGCGCATCCCAACCAACGGATGTATATAAATCTAAAAATAATTCTGGCGTCAATGTATTTATTTTTACTTCCATAAAACTCCTCCATTTGCAAAATATGAATTTCAAGATATCTTTGTCACTTCACCCTTACTGATTTGTTTTCCCAACATGCTTTTTACCTCCTGCTTTAGCATACCATACTACAGATGTACTGTACATGAATAAGCGATAAATTGGGGCCATCACGGTTATTATGAATCAAAAGTGGTTGACAAGAAGAACAGAAGAGTCCATAATACATGTATTACATATGTAGGATAAAAGTATGAGAAAAAGGATATTCGCTATTATTATATTATTTTTGGTTGTGATGCCAGCGTTATTGGAAGGCTGCAAGGAAGCCAACCAAGCCAGCGGAAGTATTGAAGAGGAAAATGTGCATAGCAGCGAGGACGGATATACAGAGCCAGCGGAAAAAGATGAGCAAGATTATACGCTGAAAGTGATCGAGATGGACGCACAGGAACAAAAGGAGACTCTTAAGAAGCTGTTTTCATTTATGGAAAGCTGCAAGAAAGTTTTGAACGGAATGGCCGATTTGGGCGCTATAGACGAAGATACCCTGCATGGGATGATTGAGCTTGGCGCAAAGGAGGGGCTTTCTGTCACTTGCGGAAACCGAGATTATAATTTAACGAATTATGAGAAGGTGGATGATGCGCTTAAGGCTGCCCTGGCGGGGAAGGATGCGAAGGCAGAATTTTACCAGGTGAATACAGTGGGAGTTTTTCGGTATTATCATATTTCCTTTGTTAAAGGCGAGCTGTTTGTGACGTCTGCTTCCGCTCTGTTTGGCGAGGGTATGGAGCCTGCCCTTCAGCAGTTAGAGAAGATTCGGGCGTATCGGTGGGAGTACACAGAGAAAGGGTGGCTGATTTGGGAGAAGGCATTGTCTAGGAATCAGGAGATGGATATGCATATTTTCTGCCGGATTCTTCCCCTTGAGGCTCAATGCCGGGAGATTGCCGAACAATATATCACTCCAGTCAGTTATTTCTGCAATAACCTGTTTCTGGTAGATTGGGATATGTCTGGACTTTACAAAATCGAATTTAATGATCTGTTTGAGTTCCTCTATGCAGCGGAGAACGGGAAACGGCTTGACGGGGAGGCGTATGCAGAGGGGATTCCCAAGGAAGAGTTTGAAGCCGTGATTAGGCGGTATTTTGATATCTCAGTTGAGGAATTAGAGAAGTATGGAAGGTTTGACAGGGAGAAGGGGCGGTATCCTTGGAGCGCTATCGGAATCAGAAACCGAGTTTCGCAGTTACAGCCATCGTTCCTAGAGGTTGTCCGGTGTGCGGATAATGGCGACGGTACGCTGACAGCGTATGTGGAGGCTGTGTCGGTTGAGGAAGGGTTGGATTGCTATTATGCGCATGTGGTGACTCTTCGCCGGAAAGAGGACGGGCAGTATGTCTATGTAGGGAATCAAGTGGACAGGGAACATTCTTTTTGTATTCCGGCTTACAGGGCGAGAAGAGAATTTGAATAACATAAAAGGTTTTCAGAGAGGGGATGTAGATATGGAATGGGCAGACGGAAAGACGAGGTGCCAGTGGGCGAACCCGAAAAATGAACGGTATATCCGGTATCACGATGAAGAGTGGGGTGTTCCTGTATATGACGACCATAAGTTGTTTGAGATGTTAGTGCTGGAAGCTTTTCAGGCAGGGCTTACATGGGAATGTGTGCTGAATAAGCAGGAGAGTTTTCGGGAGGCCTTTGATAATTTTGACTTGGAAAAGGTCTGCGCATATGACGAGGAGCGTATGGAGAGGCTTAGGGAGAACCCTAATATCATCCGAAATAAGCGAAAGATTCACAGCGCTGTGGCCAATGCCAGAGTGTTTCGTGATATACAGCAGGAGTTCGGAAGTTTTTCAGACTATATCTGGGGATTTACAGGTGGAAAGGTGGTCTATGAGAAGGGACTGGCCCATTCAAAGCTTTCGGATACAGTATCAATGGATTTGAAGAAAAGGGGCATGAGCTTTGTGGGGACTACGATTATCTACGCTTATCTGCAAGCCATTGGGGTGATCTATTCCCATGAAGACGGGTGTTTCCTTGAGCATTGCGGGGAGTCATAATATTTTGAATTTGCAGGGGGTAAATCCTGTTTTGTGGGCAGAGCGGTTGGAAAATGTTTCATTTATATTATTTTCCGGCGGCTCTGATTTCATGTTAAGATATATTTAAGATTTATGTCGGGTTTCTTTTAAGGGAGATATTTTATAGTGTTCGTGTAAGGAACTTAAGACAATATATGAGAATGGAGGGATGGCTTATGGATGGGGAGACGATTCTGGTGGTGGATGATAACAAAGAGATTGTATATTCCATCAGTGAGTTGTTAAAATATGAGGGATATCAGGTGGTTAAGGCTTATGACGGTATGGAAGCTTTAGACGCATTAGAGCGGGAAAAGATTGACTTAATTTTGCTGGATGTGATGATGCCGAGGCTGAATGGCCTGTCTGCGTTAATGAAACTTAGAGAGAAAAGTAAGATTCCTGTGATTATATTGTCGGCTAAGACAGAGGAGAGTGATAAGGTTTCAGGGCTTGTATTGGGGGCGGATGATTATGTGGAGAAGCCCTACCAGCCAGCGGAGCTGACGGCCAGGATTAAGGCCCACCTGCGGCGGTATCATGTCTGGGGAGAGGAGAAGCTAAAGACAGATGAGGATAGGATTGTCAATGGCGGATTGGTGTTAGATAAGAAGCAGAGAGTGGTGATTGTGGAGGGAGAAGAGGTGAGGCTTACTGCTACGGAGTATAAGATACTAGAGCTTTTGATGGAGCATCCGGGGCAGATTTTCCCAGCGGAGCAGATTTATGAGCTGGTGTGGAAGGAGAAAGCGGATTTTGCTGTGGAGAATACGGTAATGGTGCACATCCGCCATATCCGTGAGAAGGTGGAGATAGATTCTAAAAAACCAAGATATGTAAAGGTGGTGTGGGGAATTGGATACAAGATGGAGAGATTTCATTAAGAAGGGATATTTATTTTTGCAGAAGAGATGGATTTCCATACCAGGCTTAGTGCTGATGATTTTCGGAGTGTTTGGTTTTGGAATTTTGATTTCTTATCGGCGTTATTACGCTACAAAGACAATCTTAAGCTTTGGATTGCTTATGAATGTTTTCATAGGAATTGGAATTTCGCTTATGCTGAGACGATATTTGGAGAGGAAATATACGGAAAGTACAGAGGAAGAAAAATTTGACTTTGAGGAATGGAAAAAAAGTGAAGCGTATTCTTTGAAGCAGCTATACAAGGTTTTTGGGATTGCCTGCCTGGGAGCGTTTTGGTATATGTTTGACCTTGTAGCAGGGAAAGGTATGTGGGGAGGAGGCCGGTACTATAATTATGCGTCGGGTTATGTTTTGGTCATTACCGTTTTGATTCAGTTTTCGGTTGCGTGGAGGGCGCTTAGAAAGTTTTGGTATGGGAAACTGGAAGCTGTGTTTGGACAGATGGAGGCGCGTTTACAGCTTCGTCTTGCGGAAGCATTGGAGATTGAGCGGAAAAGTCTTGAGAAGGTGTCGCGCAGCGACCAGCTTCGGGTTGACTTGATTACGAATGTGTCCCATGATTTAAAGACGCCCCTTACTTCTATGGTTGGTTATATTGAACTGATTAAGAAGGAAGAGCTAAGCAATGTGGTGCGGGATTATGTGGAGGTAGTGTCGGCGCGTACGGAGAAACTTAAGGAAATGATTAACAGCCTTTTTTCTCTGGCAAAGGCTGGCAGCGGGAATGTGGAGCTTAAGAAAGAGAACTTTGAGGTGAATCGGTTGATTGACCAGATTTTTGCAGATATGGAGGATCAGGTCAAGGGAAGTGAGCTGGAGTTTGTAATACAGCTTACAAAGGAAGATACGAAAGTTTATTCAGATAATATGTATTTTTATCGTATCTGCCAGAACTTGATCGAGAATGCGCTGAAATATTCTGCAAAAGGAACCAGAGTGTTTGTAAAGACATATCTGAAAGAGAGAACAGATGGTACGGACTTGCTGGAAGCGGCGGAGGGACAGGAAGCGCCCCGAATTGGGAAAAAGAATATTTGTATAGAGGTGACCAATACTGCAAAATATTTTATGGATTTTACGAAGGAGGATATTGTGGAACGCTTTGTGCGGGGAGAGAAGTCAAGGACGAGCGACGGCAATGGGCTTGGGCTTGCGATTGTGAGTACCTATGCGAAGGCGCTGGGCGGAGAGTTTGACATCAAGATAGACTGTGACCAGTTTAAGGCGTGTCTGGAATTTGTTCTTTGAAAAATGCAGGATATGAATGAGAAATGAGATGCTATAGATAATTGAAAATAGGGAAAGCGCAGTATTCTTGTAGTTGGTAAGACGCGCGTTCCCTATTTTTATACGTTAAGAATCAGTTCATATCATAGGTGATACGGCAAATATTACAGGAAAATATATTTCAAAATAAATAATACAGCCAATACATACATCAGCACGCTGATTTTTTTCTCTTTCCCTTTCCCAGTAACAAGATTCAAGGCCACATAAGAGATGACTCCCATAGAAATCCCTTCGGATATACTATAGAAAAACGGCATTGCCGCAATACAGATATAACATGGAAGCGCCTCAGAGATATCGCTGAAATCAATATTCGCAACATTCGTCAGCATATAAAATCCAACGACAATCAGCGCCGGAGCCGTTGCAAACGACGGGATTGCAAGGAAAATCGGTGAAAGGAACAATGCCAGACCGAACAGTACTGCCGTGGTCACTGCAGTAAGCCCTGTCTTACCGCCCTCGGTCACTCCGGAAGCGCTCTCTACAAAAGTAGTGGTCGTAGTAGTACCGAGTACGGCCCCTGCAGTAGTAGCCACCGCATCCGCCATAAGTGCGCCTTTGATTCTCGGCAGCTTTCCCTCTTCGTCCAGCATGTCCGCCTTAGAAGCGACGCCGATGAGCGTACCAATGGTATCAAACATATCTACAAACAGAAACGCAAAGATAACGACAATAAAATTCAATGAAAAAATCCCGCCAAACTGTAATTTCCCTAAAACAGGCATAATGCTCGGCACAGACAGTCCATTGCTGAAATCCGGAAGAAGTCCGTAAAAACCAAGTTCTGGATTGGGAACATAAATTCCGGCAAACTGGCAGACAATTCCAAGAATCCATGTAATCAAAATCCCCCACAGAATATTTCCCTTGATATTCTTAATGACCAGGATACCTGTAATGATCACGCCTGCAATCGCAAGCAGAACCGTGATCCCAACATCATGAAAACCAGCGTCTACGCCATTCGCCAGATTATACCCATCTATGGAAAATAACTCTACCAAAGTCGCGCCGCCGACTACGATATTCGCATTCTGAAGCCCGATAAATGCAATGAACAAACCGATACCGACACTGACCGCGGCCTTCAGGTTCAGCGGAATCGCATTAAAAATTGCCTCACGTACATTCGTAAGGGATAATACGATAAATATGATACCCTCAACAAACACCGCCGTAAGCGCAACCTCCCATTCGTACTCCATGCCAAGTACTACGGTATACGCAAAATAGGCGTTCAGCCCCATCCCGGGTGCAAGTGCAAATGGATAATTGGCAAGAAACGCCATCAGAAGTGTACCAATAAAGGATGCCAGCGCCGTCGCCGTGAACACAGCTCCCTGATCCATACCTGCCGCCGCAAGGATACTGGGATTTACGGCGAGGATATACGCCATTGTCATAAATGTGGTGATACCCGCCAGTACCTCTGTCCGGATGTCTGTGTTGTTGTCCTTCAATTTGAAGAGCTTTTCTAACATGTTGTTCCTCCTTTTCTCTCATGCCATAACGAGAGTAATGAGAATAATCACACCCTCGTCAAATTATTACTTATCTATATTAGCAAAATAATGTGCTAAAGTAAATATTTTCTTTCAATTTTCTTTGTGCCGGTAGGTAGACAGAATCTTTAAAAAAGTTTCATTGTTGAAAGAAATTCTTTTTATCAGGGGACAGGGCTCTTTCCTTTGGCAGCATATGTGATATAATATAAAGGAATAACATCAAAATTTAGCAATGAAAGCAGCCAAAAAGGAGAAGGATTCCTATGAAAAGAAGGAAAAAAATCTATCTGTACATGACGGTTGTTCTATTATGCATCTATTTCGGACTGGTCATGCTTCTCTATTTCTCAGAATATGAGGACAGCAGCGCGTCCATACGTACCTTCAGCGATGCGTTCTGGTATTCCTTGGTCACGCTTACGACTGTAGGTTACGGTGATCTGACTCCGGTAACACCGCTGGGACATGGGGTGGGAGTCGTGTTCCTTTTCTTGTCGGCAGGAATGATGATGACCTTGTTCGGCGCTGTTATATCCTTTGTCACAAGCGAAGGGCTTCCGTTCCTCATGCTTGGATTTCAGCGAAAGAAAAACTGGTACTATTTTGCCGACTATGGCGCGGAAGCCAATACATTGGCTGAAAACATTTTTAAGGAAGACCCAGACGCAGTGATTATTTACGGAGAGAAGAGAGACGAGCAGATGGAGTTCCCGGATTATCCTTGTCTGTTTATCAGCGCGTCGCCTGCAAGAATCGTCGCCTGCAAGAAAAATGTAGGTTTGAGATGTAAAATTTTTCTTATGAAAGAAAATGATATCGGTGTGAACAGCCGCGCCATTGATCTACATAAATTACCTGTGGACGTCTATGCAAGGACGACGAACGGACACGACCATCTCTCAGGAAATATTAATTTTTTTCATAGTTATGACTGCTGTGCCAGACAGTATTGGCGTTCTAAGGCATTATGCAGCTATGAAAATACCATCGTACTGATTGGATTCGGGAATTATGGACGCTGTATTCTGGAAAGGGCGATCCTGACCAATATAATTTCGGTGAATCAGCATGTGGCTTATCATATATTTGGGGAGGCAAAAGAATTTCTTGCTATGCACAGCCGCCTGAATGAGATGTTTTCGATGGGGGAAGAGTCCGAAAAGAGAGATTCTCTGATTTTCTATGATGGATTATGGGAAGAATGCCATACCCTTTTAGAGAGGGCGGATAGAATCATTATCTGTCCGGATGATGAACCGGAAGGGTGGAATATATTCTGGAGGCTGAACCAATATTACAAGCTCAATGGGCAGATCCATCTGCACAGTAACCGGAAAGCGCCGGGAGTGTGTTATTTTGGAACAAATGAGGAGATATATACCCCGAATCAAATTATGCGTACTGAGCTGAACAGAGCGGCGATTACGATTAATGAGATTTTCTGTAAGTCAGTTTCATATCCGACCCTTAGCTGGGATGAGTTAGATGACTTTCATCGGGAGTCGAAGATAACTGCTGCCGATCACCTCCTCATGAAAATCCGTATTCTTTTAAAGGATGAAACGATTACAGATTTTACGGCCGAAACCGTAGAAAGAGCATATAAGAAATATTGCGAGACGAAAAGGGATGAGTCCGTACAGGATATGTACCGTAGGTTGGATCATCTGCGCTGGCTCCGTTTCTATACGTTTTATAACTGGAGTTATGGACAAGAACGCAACGACGACAAAAGAGTACATCCTATGTTGTGCCCGTATGCAGAGCTAACCGCCGAACAGAGAAAAGAGCGTGATGCAGCGTGGGAATTGTTAGGCAGTTTTTCTAGTGGGCTTTAAGAAAACATCTCCAATGGAAACAGAGTAGTCACAAAAATCAAAATCATTTCCGCGGCAATAAAGGCGGTACGGCAGTACGGTCTGGAGGGCGTGAGAATCCAGAAGAACAGCCGGTTGGCAGGGGTGTCTCCGGGGGCGCTGTACCGATACTTTAACGGCAAGGAACAGCTGATGATGGAGCGCTTCACGTATATAGACAGGCAGGCGGCGTCAGGCGAAGAATATGGGGATATTGCCGCTGTCATAAAGGCTGCTGAGCAAAGAATGTACGTGGATAAAAAACGTTATTATATGGAGCATGGAGATCGGCGTAATATGCGCTAGTGTAAATATCAGAAAAGCTGCCTTCCCCTGGCAGCTTTTCTGATACATCTATCAATCAGACATACCCACAGTATTGACAGACTCTTAGTGTTTTGCAAAGACGACTTCTCTTTTCGTCCCTGGCTGTGCAGATGCCTGGCCGTCCCCTGGCGCCTCTTCCATCTTTCGATTGCTTAGGGTTCCGGTTTCCATGGCGTCGGCAAAATTAATCGGATGATTGCGCATATGCACCTTTAGCATTTCAAACAGCCGAAGGGTAGGGCGTTTGGCTTCCAATACGCCTGTGACGTCAATATACTTGCAGCCAGTCTGGGAAGCTAAAGCTTTCAACCGTTGATTGATCTTGAAAGCCGCCGGGCAGCCTGATACGATTGGCACAATATAGATAGAAGCCTGTGTCTTTGTGTGGATCATGTAGAGAAGCCACTCATACTTGGAAATAAAGTTGTCTATGTCTACATTCTCATTAAGAATATCAATATCTCCCATATTTACGAAAATCTTTCGTGGGTTCAAGTCATAGAGACATACCTTAAGGTAGCTTTCAATCTGGTCGATACGCACGTCTTTGATGCTCCGGTTGTAGATAGGTTCCGTTATGCGGAATGCCTGGGCCAGTTCTCCGATGGGGAGGGAGGCAAATGTGTTGGAGCCGAAAAGCACCACGCCGCCGGCTTCCGTAATACTGTTCATTTCGCGATATGTTTCCATTTCATCTTCTCCTTGACTGTGAATCGATGGTTTTAAAGGTGTGGATTCCTGAGCTGCTGTGTCCACGGATGTATTGGCTGCATTGCCGGAAAGCTGCCTGCAAAGCTTGGCATTGGCCTCTTTTGCCTGTCTGTCGTAGCGGCGGTTAATGAAGAATACGACTACGTTCGCGGATACGACGATTAAGTTCAGCAGATAAACGACAAGTACGTAATTGAATCTGTGGTTATAGATTTTTGCGGAGATTCCAGCGATATACCCGATGATGATCAGGAGTATGAACTGGAGGCTCATGTTTCTTGCTGATTTTGCCTTGATGTTCTTGGCAAGGTTCATAGGCCAGGACAGACCAAAACAAATCAGCATGGTGGATTCTAAAAGTTCAGCCATTTTCATTTCCTCACTTTCTGTTTGGTTACTTCTTATTTCCTCACATAGTTTAACATTGACCTTTAATTATGTCTAATATATAATATTTATCAAAATTATAATGTTTATATTATGAATAAAAGGGAGAATGAATATGGAAATCATGCAGATCCGATATTTTTTGGAGGCGGCAAAGACGAAACATATGACGAAAAGCGCGAAAAACCTGCATATTACGCAGCCGGCGCTGACTCAGGCAATCCGCAGACTGGAGAAGGATCTGGGTGTGCCTCTGTTTGCGGCAAAGGGCAGGAATATTGTGCTGACGGAATATGGAAAATATTTGCAGAAGAAATTAGCGCCCTTAATGGAGCAGATGGACGCAATCCCGGAGCAGCTTAAGATGATGGTGGCTCTTGAGGGGGAGATCATCCATATGAATGTACTGGCGGCATCGGGACTTGTGATGGAGGCGATCATTGAATATAAGAAGGAACATGAGGAGATTAATTTCCAGCTTCAGCAAAATTCCGAGAGTGAGCTTTATGATATTGCTGTGACCACGAAGCTGTTCTATCAGGGGCAGGAGGAAGAGAACCGCTTTGCCTGTGGGGAGGAAATCTATCTTGCTGTGCCGGAAAATGGGAAATACAGGGGAAGGACGTCTGTGCGGCTTGAGGAGGCGGCAGACGAGGGCTTCATCAGCCTTCTTGGTTCAAGAGAGTTTCGTTATATCTGCGATCGGTTCTGCCAGCATGCGGGATTTACGCCCAAGGTTATTTTCGAGAGCGACAATCCGTCTGCTGTAAAAAATATGATTGCCGCAAATATGGGGATTGGCTTTTGGCCGGAATTTACGTGGGGCGGCATCGACAATGAGCATGTAAGGCTGCTTAAGATTGAGGATCCGGTCTGCCGGCGGGATATTATTGTCCACTATAACAGGAATAAGACGGACAGCCGCAATGTGATAGAGTTTTACGAGTTTTTGACAGGCTTTTTCGAAAAGAGAAAGAGGATGAATAGGTTTTGATATGGTGTTTTTTGTTGTAATGTGCTAAGATATTGCGATAAGAATGTAAGTTCAAAGGAGAAAAACAGATATGGCAGGACAATTACTGATGGGAAATGAAGCCATCGGCTTAGGTGCAATCCACGCCGGAGTCAACCTGGTTACGGGATATCCGGGAACGCCCTCCACGGAGATTTTGGAGACTGTGGCGAAGAATAATACAGAGGGCAGGATTCATGTAGAGTGGTCGGTAAATGAAAAGGCGGCCCTTGAGGTGGCGGCCGGAGCCGCGTACACAGGAGCAAGGACGCTGGTTACGATGAAGCAGGTGGGGCTTAACGTGGCGTCTGACCCGCTTATGAGCCTTGCGTACGTGGGAGTAAAAGGCGGCATGGTCATTGTGTCGGCGGACGATCCGGGGCCTATTTCCTCACAGACAGAGCAGGATACCCGCCATTTTGGAGTATTTTCGAAACTGCCGGTATTTGATCCGACTTCACCGGAGGAAGCCTATGAGATGGTACAGGATGCGTTTGCATATTCGGAAAAGTACGCCACTCCTGTGCTTTTGCGTCCGACTACCCGTGTCTGCCATGGGTGCGCCGCGGTAGAGGTAAAGGAGGTATCGGGAGAGGGAGCTTCTTTGGGGAATCAGGCTTATTGGGCACAGAGTGATAAGCCGAAAGAGTTTGTCAAAGATCCGGGGCGGTGGGTAATATTTCCCAGACTGTCTTACCAGAACCATAAGAAAATCGAAGAGCGTAACGAGGAGCTTTCCCATGTATTTTCTTCTTACCGTTTTAATACGGTGGAGGGCGGGGCAGGTCTTCGCAAGGGCGTTGCGGCAGGCGGAATCAGCTATGCTTATGTGAAGGAGAGTATTTCCAAGAATGTACCCCTTCTGCGGGTGGGCACGCCCCATCCGTTTCCAGAGGAGCTTGCGCGTAAGTTCCTTGAAGGACTTGATGAAGTCCTGGTATTTGAGGAGCTTGACCCTGTGATTGAGAGGTCTCTCTTGCAGATTGCGGGGAAGTACCATCTGAGTGTGACGATTCGGGGAAAACTTACCCACGACACTGCCAATGCGGGGGAAAATAGTGTTGAGAGTGTCCGTGAGGACCTGATGAGGTTTGCAGACGAGACACTGAAAGAAGAGATGTGTAAAGAGGAAGAGCTTTTGGATGGAGCCTTTAGCTTGAAGCTGCCGCCGCTTCCCGTCCGTCCACCGGTTCTGTGCGCAGGATGTCCCCATCGGGCTTCCTTCTATGCTGTAAAACAGGCGGCAAAGGGGAGGAAAGCCGTGTTCAGCGGGGATATTGGCTGCTATACTCTGGGCAATGCAAAGCCTCTCGACATGGTGGATACCTGTCTGTGTATGGGGGCGGATGTGACGATGGCGCAAGGGCTGCACATTATAGAAAGAGATGCGGTGAATTTTGCTTTTATCGGGGATTCTACGTTCTTTGCTTCCGGTATTACAGGCGTAATCAATGGAGTCTACAACCAGACGGATATCATTTTGGTAGTGTTGGATAATTCCACGACGGCAATGACGGGACACCAGCCCCATCCTGGGACAGGACGGACTATGATGGGTGAGGTTGTGACGAAGGTAAGCATCGAAAAAGTTCTGGAAGGAATCGGCGTGAATAAGATTGTCAAAGCAGATCCTTTAAGACTGGAAGAAGCGATTGCTGCGGTGAGGCAGGTTTTGGATGAACCGGGAGTCAGGGCTGTGATTTTTAAGTCCCCATGTATCGCGGTCACAAAGGCAGAGACTTGCTATCGGGTAAATGAGACGGCATGCGTATCCTGCAGACAGTGTATTCGAGAACTGGGATGTCCGGCAATTGTGGCCTGTGATGGGAAGGTTTCCATAGAGGCCGGCCTTTGTTATGGATGCGGTGTCTGTGCAAAAATATGTAAGTTTGGTGCGATACAGGAGGTGGACCATGAATAAGAACTGTTTACTGTGCGGAGTCGGAGGGCAGGGAGTAGTCCTTGCGTCCAAAATAATTGCTTACGCGGCAATGGAGAAGGGGTGGTTTGTCCGTACATCGGAGACGATCGGCATGGCGCAGAGGGGCGGCTCTGTGGTCAGCCATGTGCGGATGGGGGATGAGATTTATTCTCCGATGATTCCCCAAGGAAGCGCGGAGGTACTTCTTTCCTTTGAACCTGCAGAGGCTGTGCGCAATCTTCCTTATTTGAAGAGAGGGAAGGAAGAAGGTATCGTTATCGTGAATCGGAAAGCTCTAAAGCCTGTGACAGCAAGCTTAGGCGGGAAGGAATATAACGGTGAAGAGATGCTTGACTTTCTACGGAAAAAGGTGAAGCGGCTGTATGTGGTGGACGGAGAGGCGATCTGCAATAAGGCGGGTTCTTCTAAAACGCTCAATATTGCGCTTCTGGGAGCGGCGGCTGCGGGCAATGTGCTGGGAATCAGCATGGAGGAGATGGAGCGTGAAATCAAAAGACGGGTGAAGCCAGAGTATCAGGAGATGAACCTTAAGGCATTCGCCCTTGGCACCCAGGCTGTCTGCGGGACTTTCGGGCAATAGAAGATGATGCATATGAAAGGAACAAATAGACCTATGAAAATGACAGAGTTACAATTCAGACTGATTAAGACCAACTTAAAATTGCTGACCTCAAAGCCTTGTTTCTACAAAGAGAAATTCAAGGAGATTGACATTGACGCAATCAACTGCCAGGAAGATTTTGAAAAACTTCCGTTTACGTGGAAAGGGGATCTGCGCGAAGCTTACCCGCTGGGACTTCAGGCGGTGCCAGACGAGGAAATCGTCCGAATCCACTCATCCTCCGGCACGACAGGAACGCCGGTTATTATCCCTTATACCCAAAAGGACGTAGACGACTGGGCAAAAATGTTTGCCAGATGTTATGAGATGGCCGGAATCACTGCTTTGGACCGAATCCACATCACACCGGGGTATGGACTTTGGACGGCGGGCATCGGATTCCAGTTAGGGGCGGAACATCTGGGGGCAATGACGATCCCTATGGGGCCGGGAAACACGGACAAGCAGCTCCGTATGCTGCAGGATTTGAAATCTACGGTATTATGCGCAACCTCCTCCTATGCGCTTCTCCTGGCGGAAGAAATTGCAAAAAGGAATCTGACAAATAAAATCAGCCTGAAAAAGGGCGTAATCGGCTCAGAGAGGTGGGGCGAGAAGATGCGCAGACGGATTGCCGCTGAACTTGGGGTTCAGCTCTATGATATTTACGGGCTGACAGAGGTGTACGGTCCGGGAATCGCCATGAGCTGCGACTATGAGTGCGGGATGCATTACTGGGACGACTATGTGTATTTCGAGATTGTAGACCCAAAGACAGGCGAAGTCCTGCCGGACGGCGAAATCGGAGAGCTGGTAATCACTACGCTGCGCAAACAGGGCGCGCCGTTGATTCGATACCGCACCCACGACTTGACCCGTTTTCTTTTGGGCGACTGCCCTTGCGGTTCCCGTTTTCCAAGAATCGACACATTGATTGGACGGACCGACGATATGGTAAAGGTCAAAGGGGTCAACATTTTCCCGAGCCAGATTGAGGAGATGTTAAAAGGAGTGGCAGAGGCGTCAAGTGAGTATCAGTTTATGCTGGATCATTTGAATGGGAAGGACGTGTGCACTCTGTTCGTAGAAATCAATCATGGCGCCGAGCCGAAAGCAGCCTCTAAAGTAATACAGCAGGAATTTAAGAATAAGATCGGCGTGACGGTAAATGTAAAGCCAGTTCCAATCGGAGATCTTCCAAGAAGCGAGAAAAAGTCCACCCGCATTTTTGATAACCGGTATTAAAGGAGAGAATATGAGATTCAGACCATGTATCGATATCCATAACGGAACCGTAAAACAGATAGTGGGAGCAAGCCTGAGAGATAAGGATGATCAGGCGGTGGAAAATTATAAAGCCGCCCAGGATGCAGACTACTTTGCACATTTATATAGAAAGGACGGGTTAAGAGGGGGACATGTAATCCTCTTAAACCCGCCCGACTCAAAATACTACGAAGAGACTAAAAGGCAGGCTATGAAAGCGTTAGAGGCATACCCTGGGGGGCTTCAGGTTGGCGGCGGAATTACCGCCGAGAATGCAGGAGAGTATTTGAAAGCCGGTGCAAGCCACGTAATCGTCACCTCCTACGTTTTCAAAGACGGCCAGCTTCGTTGGGATTGCTTAAAGCGGCTGCGGGATACCGTTGGAAAAGAACACATTGTAATCGATGTAAGCTGCAGGAAAAAAGACGGCGGTTACTATATCGTAACGAACCGTTGGCAGACCTTCACCAGCGTAGAGCTTAACAGTGAAACTCTGGACAAAATCTCTGGCTTTTGCGATGAATTTCTGGTACACGGCGTAGACGTGGAAGGTAAAGCCTCCGGCATAGAAGACGAACTTGTAAAGTTGTTAAGCTCCAAGGAAAATATACCGATTACTTACGCCGGCGGAATCGGAAGCCTTGAGGATTTGGAACATTTCCGCAAGATTTCCAAAGGGAGGATCGACTTTACCATTGGAAGTGCTTTAGACCTTTTCGGAGGAAAGCTTCCCTACCAGCTTGTGAAAAAGTACCGGCAGTAAATGTCCCCGGGAAGTTACTGTTCACTTCTGGATCGTGCACCACGCTGCACGGTCACAGACCAGTACATTACCGAGGCAGGAATCCGGCCTCTTGCCGTAAGGCAACTTGAAATTGGCCGGATTCGTTACTGTGAGTACCGTAGGTGTGAACAGTAACCCTGGGGAAAATTAACAGTTTGTAAACACTTAATAAATTAGTTGAATTGGCCTATAGATAGTGTTATTATGTAGGGTAAAGTGGTTTACCATGGCTAAAATAGTGATAAGGAGCTATCCGATATGGGGTTAATACAGAAATTATTTGGAACACATAGTGAAAATGAATTAAAAAGAATCTACCCGATTGTAGACGCAGTCGAGGCTCTTGAGCCGGAGATGAAGAAACTTTCGGACAGTGAATTAAAGGATAAGACCAGGGAATTTAAGAGCAGGATCTCAAAGGGCGAGGCGACTCTTGACGACATTTTGCCCGAGGCGTATGCTGTCGTGAGGGAGGCGGCCATGCGTGTGCTGGGGATGAAACATTTCCGCGTCCAGATTATCGGCGGTATCATTCTGCACCAGGGACGTATTTCCGAGATGCGTACCGGTGAAGGAAAGACTTTGACCTCCACCCTTCCGGCTTATCTGAATGCCTTGACGGGAGAAGGCGTACATGTAGTAACGGTCAACGATTATCTGGCAAAGCGTGACGCTGAGTGGATGGGGCAGATACATGAATTTTTAGGGCTGACCGTAGGAGTCGTGCTAAACGGCATGGACAATGACGAGAGGCGTGCGGCCTATAACTGTGATATTACTTACGTGACCAACAATGAACTTGGCTTCGATTACTTAAGGGACAACATGGTTATTTACAAGGAACAGCTTGTGCAGAGAGGCCTGAAATATGCGATCATCGACGAGGTGGACTCTGTGCTCATCGACGAAGCACGTACGCCCCTTATTATTTCCGGACAGAGCGGCAAGTCTACGAAGCTTTATGAGGCATGCGACATCCTGGCACGCCAGTTAGAGCGCGGGGAAGCCAGCGGCGAGTTCAGCAAGATGAACGCTATCATGGGTGAGGAGATTGAGGAGACGGGTGACTTTATCGTCAACGAGAAGGAGAAGAATGTCAACCTGACGGAGGACGGCGTTCGAAAGGTGGAGAAGTTCTTCCATATTGAGAACCTTGCCGACTCGGAGAACTTAGAGATCCAGCATAACATTATTCTGGCGCTGCGCGCTCATAACCTGATGTTCAAAGACAAGGATTATGTGGTAAAAGAGGACGAAGTTCTGATCGTAGACGAGTTTACCGGACGTATTATGCCGGGACGCCGCTATTCCGACGGTCTGCATCAGGCAATCGAGGCCAAGGAGCATGTGAAGGTGAAGCGGGAGAGCAAGACCCTTGCGACCATCACCTTCCAGAATTTATTCAATAAATTTGCAAAGAAGGCGGGTATGACCGGTACGGCGCTGACGGAGGAGAAGGAGTTCCGCGAGATCTACGGGATGGATGTTATTGAGATTCCTACCAACGTGCCTGTGCAGAGGAAAGATTTGGATGACGCTGTATATAAGACTCAGAAGGAGAAGTTTAAAGCGGTCTGCGATGCAATTGAAGAGGCCCACGCCAGGCATCAGCCGGTACTGGTAGGTACGATTACCATTGAAAATTCCGAACTTTTGAGCGGTATGCTGAAACGGCGGGGAATCAAGCATAATGTGCTGAATGCGAAGTTCCATGAGATGGAGGCGGAGATTGTGGCCCAGGCGGGTATCCATGACGCCGTGACCATTGCTACGAATATGGCGGGGCGTGGTACGGATATCAAGCTGGACGAGGAGGCGAAGGCTGCCGGCGGTCTTAAGATCATCGGAACAGAGCGGCATGAGTCCAGACGTATTGACAATCAGCTCAGAGGACGTTCCGGACGTCAGGGGGACCCAGGAGAATCCAGATTCTATATTTCCTTAGAGGATGACCTGATGCGCTTGTTCGGCTCCGAGAGGCTGATGAACATATTTACGGCTCTTGGCGTGGAGGACGGAGAACAGATCGAACATAAGATGCTCTCAAGCGCTATTGAGAAGGCGCAGCAGAAGATTGAGGCGAATAACTTCGGAATCCGTAAGAATCTGCTTGACTATGATCAGGTCATGAATGAGCAGAGAGAGATTATTTACGAAGAGCGACGCCGGGTGTTGGACGGGGAGAACATGCGTGATTCCATTTTCCATATGATGAATGAGTATGTGGAGAATGTGGTAGATATGGTGACCGGAAAGGATCAGGATTACGACGAGTGGAATCTGGCGGAGCTTAATCTGACCATCCACAACACCATACCGATTGCAGCTGTCACGGAAGAAGACGTAAGGGGAATGGGACAGAAGGAACTGAAGCATTTGCTGAAGGAGCGTGCCGCCAAGGCGTATGAGGCGAAGGAATCCGAATTTCCGGAGCCGGAGCATATCCGTGAGGTGGAGCGTGTGTTCCTGTTGAAGGTGATTGATGCAAAGTGGATGGCGCACATTGACGACATGGATCAGCTGCGTCAGGGAATCGGGCTGCAGGCTTACGGGAACCGCGACCCCAAGGTAGAGTACAAGATGCTGGGGTACGATATGTTCGATGAGATGACGAAGGGGATTGCAGCTGATACTATCCGGGCGTTGTTCCACATCCGCATCGAGCAGAAGGTAGAGCGTGAGCAGGTGGCAAAGGTGACGGGAACCAACCGAGATGAAAGCGCTGCGCGTGCGCCTAAGAAACGGGTGGATAAGAAGGTCTACCCCAACGACCCATGTCCGTGCGGCAGCGGAAAGAAGTATAAGCAGTGCTGCGGGCGTAAATAAGGGGCAGGACTTAAGTCGATAAAGAAATGTAAGAAAGAGGTGATAAGATGGTTGAATTAGATCAGTTCAAGACGCTGATGAATGCATATGAAGAACCTCTTGCCGAGATGAGGGATTCACTTTGACCTGGCAGGGAAGGAAAGACGGATTGAAGAGTTAGCGCGTAAGATTGAGGAGCCGGGCTTCTGGGATGAACCGGAGGAGTCCCAACGGTTTATGAAGGAATTGAAAAATCTTCAGGAGCTTACTGAGACGATTAAGAAGCTGTACAGGGCTTACGAGGATATCAACCTGCTGATTGAGATGGGTTACGAGGAGAACGACGCTTCCATGGCGGATGAGCTGGAGGCGGAGATTAAGGAGTTTGAGTCTGTGTTCGAAGGACTGCGGCTTCAGACGCTTCTGTCTGGTGAATACGATTCCTGCAATGCCATCGTGACTATCCACGCAGGGGCAGGCGGGACGGAATCCTGCGATTGGGCGAGTATGCTCTACCGCATGTACAGCCGTTTTGCGGAGAGAAAAGGCTTCTCCATCCAAGTGCTTGACTATCTGGACGGGGACATCACAGGCACTAAGGCTGTGACCTTCGAGGTAAGCGGGGAGAATGCCTATGGCTATCTGAAATCAGAAAAAGGCGTCCATCGTCTGGTGAGGATCTCGCCCTTCAACGCGGCGGGAAAAAGGCAGACTTCTTTTGCCTCCTGCGACGTTGTGCCGGATATTGAGGATGAGATAGACATCGAGATTGCAGAGGATGATTTGAAGATTGACACGTATCGGGCCAGTGGCGCGGGAGGACAGCATGTCAATAAGACGTCCTCGGCAATCCGTATTACCCATTTACCTACAGGGATTGTAGTACAGTGCCAGAACGAGCGTTCTCAGCACCACAACAAAGAGAAAGCCTTGCAGATGTTAAAAGTAAAACTGCAGCTTTTAAAGGAGCAGGAACAGGCGGATAAGGTGTCAGATATTCGGGGAGAGGTGAAGGAAATCGGCTTTGGAAACCAGATCCGTTCTTATGTGATGCAGCCCTATACCATGGTGAAGGACCATAGGACCAATGTGGAGAACAGCAACGTGACAGCAGTGTTGGACGGCGGCATCGATATGTTTATGAACGCATATCTGAAACAGTCGGCGAATAGTTAGAGGAGGGATGGCAAGATGGTAAATATAGCAGTTATGGGATATGGTACAGTAGGTTCCGGCGTTGTGGAGGTGGTGAACACCAACGGAGCGCGCATCAACCAGAGAATCGGGGATGAGCTGAATATTAAGTATGTGCTGGATTTACGAGATTTTCCGGAAGATCCGGTGCAGGAGAAGATTGTCCATGATTTCGAGACGATTATCTCGGACGACGAGATCAAGATCGTCGTGGAGGTAATGGGGGGCATCGAGCCTGCTTACACCTTCGTAAAGAGATGCCTTCAGGCGGGAAAGAGCGTGGCGACCTCCAACAAGGCGCTGGTGGCAAAGCATGGAGCGGAGCTTCTTTCCATTGCCAAGGAGCAGAACATTAATTTCCTGTTTGAGGCGAGTGTTGGCGGCGGGATTCCCATTATCCGCCCATTAAATTCTTCTCTGACCGCAGACGAGATCGAGGAAATCACCGGCATCCTGAACGGGACCACCAACTATATGCTGACAAAGATGTTCTATGAGGGCGCGGACTATGACACGGTTTTAAAGGAGGCGCAGGCAAAGGGCTATGCGGAGCGAAACCCCGAGGCAGACGTGGAAGGGTATGACGCGTGCAGAAAGATCGCGATTCTGTCCTCCCTGATCTCAGGGCAGCAGGTGGACTTTGAGGACATTTACTGCGAAGGGATTACGGAGATTACAGTGGAGGACATGAAGTATGCCAGGGCAATGGGGACCACCATCAAGCTTCTGGCCTCCAGCAAACGCCATGCGGCAAACCGTCTCCATGCCATAGTCGCTCCCTGTATGTTGTATCCGGAGCACCCCCTCTATAATGTGAACGGAGTCTTTAATTCTATTTTCGTACATGGAAATGTTCTCGGTGACGCCATGTTCTACGGAAGCGGCGCGGGAAAGCTCCCGACGGCGAGCGCGGTAGTCGCTGACGTGGTGGATGCGGCAAAGCATCTGAACCGGAATATTATGACTATGTGGAAACAGGAGAAGCTTAGGCTTGAGGATAAAGCGGATGCGAAACGCAGGTTCTTTGTCCGTATCAAGGGTGAGAAAGAAGAGCTGCTTTCCAGGCTTAGGGATTCTTTTGGGGATATCGAAGTAGTGGAAGCAGAAGGTCTTGAAGGAGAATTTGGCTTCGTCACCCCTGTCATGATGGAGGGCGACTATGTGACTAGGGCAAATATCTACAGGGATGAGATTCTGCATATGATACGTGTGGAAGGGTAGTTTACCTTACTTGTCCGATATCAGACAAAATGGGAGTGTGAGAAAGCAATGAAATATGTAATTGTCCTAAGTGACGGAATGGCGGGACGTACGTGTAAGGAGCTTGGCGCAAGGACAACTCTTGAGGCGGCGCATACTCCGGTCATGGACCGGCTTGCGCCTGTGTCGGAGCTTGGCATGGCGTCCATGGTTCCGGAGGGGATGGCGCCGGGGAGTGATACGGCGAATCTATCGGTTATGGGTTATGACCCAAAGCTTTACTATACAGGCAGATCCCCGCTGGAGGCGCTGAGCATCGGTGTTGACATGGCAGATACGGATGTGTCTTTTCGGTGTAATTTGGTGTCGCTGTCGGAGGAAAAAGGCGCTTATGAGGAGCAGATAATCTTAGACCACAGCTCTGATGAGATAGATACAGAGGATGCGGCCGTTTTGATAGAAGCGGTGAAGGAAGGGCTTGCTAAGGACGGATATGAGTTCTATGTGGGAACCGGTTACCGCCATCTTTTGCTTCAGAAGAACGGCAGGGTGGTGGAATTGACGCCGCCCCACGATATTCTGACAAAGAGGATCGGAGAGTATCTGCCGGAAGATAGAAGCCTGCGGGATATGATGGAGAAGAGTTATGAGCTTCTTAAAGCCCACCCTTTGAATGAAGCACGCAGGAAGAGGGGCCTTAAGCCTGCGAACTCGATTTGGTTTTGGGGTGCAGGGAGGAAACCGGCCCTTACGTCTTTTGCAGAGCGTACCGGCAAGAAAGGCGTCATGATTTCTGCAGTTGATCTGCTAAAAGGGATTGCGGTAGGGGCAGGTATGGACCGCATTGCGGTGGAAGGCGCCAACGGAGGGCTTCACACCAACTATGAAGGGAAAGCGAAAGCGGCGGTAAAGGCGCTTACAAAAGACGGATATGATTTCGCATATATCCATGTGGAAGCTCCGGATGAGATGGGACATCAGGGGAAAACACAAGACAAGATAACTGCCATAGAAAATGTAGATGAGAAGGTACTTGGAGTCGTATTGAAAGGGCTTGAGGATTTTGGAGAGGACTTCCGCTTACTGCTCCTTCCAGACCATCCGACTCCCATTGAGGTCCGTACCCATACGGGGGAGCCGATTCCCTATCTGTTGTATGACAGTACGAAATCTGTAGAAGGGGCAGAAGAATATTCCGAGAAGACCGCCGCCTTGACTGGAAGGAATTGGCGGGAGGGATACCGGTTGATAGAACATCTGCTGCAGGAGGGACTATGCTGATAGTGAAGAAATTCGGAGGCAGCTCCGTAGCCAATAAAGAGAGGATTTTTAATGTTGCCAGAAGGTGCATCGAAGATTATAAGGAAGGCCATGACGTGGTGGTTGTGCTGTCTGCCATGGGAGATACGACGGACGATTTGCTTTCTCTTGCAGAAACAATCAATCCGAAAGCAAAAAAGCGGGAGCTGGATATGCTGCTGACCACGGGGGAACAGGTATCGGTGTCGCTGATGGCCATGGCGATGCAGTCTTTGGACGTCCCTGCCGTATCCCTGAATGCGTTCCAGGTGCGGATGCATTCTACGTCACGGTACGGCAACGCCCGTTTTAAACGTGTGGAGAGGGAGAGAATCCTCCATGAACTGGATTCCAGAAAGATTGTAATCGTGACCGGATTCCAGGGAGTGAACAAGTATGACGATGTGACCACTCTTGGAAGAGGAGGGTCCGATACGACGGCTGTAGCTCTTGCGGCTGTGCTGCATGCGGATAAATGTGAGATTTACACGGACGTAGACGGTGTGTATACGGCGGATCCAAGGGTTGTGAAAAACGCCAAAAAAATCGACACGATTACCTATGATGAGATGCTGGAGTTAGCAAGCCTTGGGGCGCGGGTGCTCCATAACCGTTCGGTGGAGATGGCGAAAAAATACAATGTAGAACTGGTCGTACGGTCCAGCCTAAACCGTTCGGAAGGAACCGTAGTCAAGGAGGCAAAAGGAGTGGAAAAACTATTAGTTACGGGTGTGGCAGCCGATAAGAATACGGCAAGGATTTCCGTCATCGGCGTGGAAGACAGGCCGGGAATCGCATTCCGCATATTCGACACACTGGCGAAGAACAGTATCAATGTGGATATCATCCTGCAGTCCGTGGGACGGGAAGGGACAAAAGATATTTCCTTTACGGTGGCGTCGGAGGATTTGGAGGCGGCGCTTCGGACGTTGGAGGAGAATAAAGAAAGGCTGACCATTAAAGACATTACGTGGAATGAAGATGTGGCGAAACTGTCTGTGGTAGGGGCAGGGATGATGAGCAATCCCGGCGTTGCCGCAAAGATGTTCGAGTCTCTTTATAATTCCAGAGTCAATATCAATATGATTTCTACATCAGAAATCCGTATCACGGTACTGGTGCCGAAAAAAGATATCGACAAGGCGATGAACGCGGTCCACGATGGTTTCGCCATGTCTGATTAATTATAGCTGGCTTAAGCTGCTGTTATGATATTTGCCGGAAAACGTGACGTCCTCCCCAAACCATGACGGAGGGACAAAGGAATCAGCCTCTTCTTTTGAAGAAAATTCTACCTCTACGAGAATGAGAGGGGCGAGATATCCTTCAAAGACATCAAGTTCTGCGGTCGTGCCAGGTTTGAGCGGAATCATATAACGTTTTTTCTCGATCAACCTGCCGTCAATCTTGGTGAGAAGATGTTCATAGGCTTCCCGGGTGAGAGGAAGATTGTATTCTTGTCTTTCCATGAAGCCTTTTGATTTGTAGGTAAGCTCGTACTTATCATTATCTCGGCGGATGCGCACCACAGGATCCGTGTTTAGGTATCCCTGGGAGATGATACGGCAGGGATATTGCTCCATGTGTGCGGGAAGCTTGTCTACGAGATATTTGCGTTCGATTTCCATTGCGGACCTCCTGTCTGATGATGGTGATTGGATGGCAGCTAGTAAAATCTGCTAACATCATAATAATATAAGAGACATGAAATGTAAATGAGAAAATAAAAGGGGGATAACCAATATGAAGAAAGTGAGTGTAATCCTTGCGGATGGGTTTGAAGAGGTTGAGGCGCTGACCGTCGTAGACCTTCTGAGGCGGGCTACCATCTACGTAGATACGGTTTCCATCACGGAAGATTATACGGTACACGGAGCACATGGAATCAACGTGCAGACGGAGGATTTATTCGAGGAAGTGAATTTTGTTGAGTCGGATATGATTGTGCTGCCGGGCGGGATGCCGGGGACAAAGAATATGGACGCCCATGCAGGAGTGAGAAGGGTTGTGAAGGGCTTTATCGACGAGGGAAAGAAGGTCGCCGCAATCTGCGCGGCACCAACGATACTTGCCAACATGGGACTGCTTAAGGGAAAACGTATCTCCTGCTATCCATCCATGGAGAAGGAGATTCAGGGTTCTGTGATTTCCGGAGGGGCTGTCACCGTGGATGGAAATATTATTACCAGCCGCGGCGTAGGTACGGCGATTGATTTTGCATTGAAGCTGATTGAGGTTTTGTCGGGACCTGCAAAGGCGAAGGAGATTGCGGAATCCATCGTATATGAGACGAAATAATACTGGATATTTAGAGAGGTTTGTGTTATACTTCTTTGGTGAATGTATTGGAATATGCCTGTCCTGTTTAACTACCAACGGACAGGATAGAAACAGGAGGAAATAGTAGATGGGCTTACAGGTAGAAAAGTTAGAGAAAAGCATGGCAAAACTTACGATAGAGGTTTCTGCCGATGATTTTGAAAAAGCGATTCAGAGTGCATATAAGAAGCAGAAGAACAGGATTTCGCTCCCAGGATTCCGTAAAGGGAAGGTTCCGCGCCAGATGATTGAGAAGATGTATGGTGCAGAGGTTTTCTATGACGACGCGGCGAACGAGCTGATTCCAACGGCATATAGCGAAGCTTACGACGAGTGCGAGGAGGACATTGTGTCCAGACCTCAGATCGACGTGGTTCAGGCAGAGAAGGGAAAGCCGTTTATCTTCACAGCTACGGTTGCGCTGAAGCCGGAGGTAACGCTCGGTGAGTATAAGGGGCTGGAGGTTGAGAAGTTCTCCACAGACGTGACAGAGGAGGAGATCGACGAAAGGCTTAAAGAAGAGGCGGAGAAGAAC
>BLMJ01000192.1 GCA_011960625.1 Lachnospiraceae bacterium
CCCGATTGAGGAAAATTCTAGGACTAAGGAGGAGGTTCGCCTGAAATACAGGTATTTGGATCTTAGAAGACCGGATCTCCAAAGAAATCTGATGATGCGAAGCCGTGTTGCGACGCTTACCCGCCAGTTTCTTGCCGAGGAGGGGTTCTGTGAGATTGAGACTCCGATCCTAATCGGCAGCACACCGGAAGGGGCGCGGGATTATCTGGTGCCAAGCCGGATTCACCAGGGACACTTCTATGCGCTGCCCCAGTCTCCCCAGCTTTTTAAGCAGCTTTTGATGTGCTCCGGATATGACCGCTATTTCCAGATTGCAAAATGTTTCCGCGACGAGGACTTAAGGGCTGACCGTCAGCCTGAGTTTACGCAGATCGATATGGAACTGTCTTTTGTGGACGTGGACGATGTAATTGAAGTAAATGAGAGACTGTTGGCGAAACTGTTCCGTGAGGTATTGGGAGTTGAGGTGGAGCTTCCGATTCCAAGAATGACTTGGCAGGAGGCCATGGATCGTTTTGGCTCTGATAAGCCGGATATCCGTTTTGGCATGGAACTCTGTGATGTGACGGAGACTGTGAAGGACTGTGAGTTTGCGGTATTTAAAGGTGCAATTGAAAATGGCGGCTCTGTCCGTGGAATCAATGCCAAAGGGCAGGGGGGCATGCCTCGCAAGAAGATTGATAAGCTGGTGTCGTTTGCGAAAGATTACGGTGCAAAAGGACTTGCCTATATTGCAATTCAGGAGGATGGTACGGCGAAATCTTCATTTTCAAAGTTTATGAAAGAGGAGGAGACGTCTGCCCTGATTGCTGCAATGGGCGGAGAGAAGGGCGACCTTCTGTTGTTTGCGGCGGATCAGAATAAGGTGGTCTGGGATGTGTTAGGCGCACTTCGTCTGGAGCTTGCCCGTCAGATGGAGCTGCTTGACAAGAGTGAGTATAAATTCCTGTGGGTGACGGAGTTCCCGCTTCTGGAGTGGAACGATGAGCAGAAGCGTTATACGGCTATGCACCATCCGTTTACCATGCCGATGGAGGAGGATCTTGAGTATATTGACAGTGAGCCGGGAAGGGTACGTGCGAAGGCTTACGATATTGTGCTGAATGGTAATGAGATTGGCGGGGGAAGCGTGCGTATCTTTAATCCTGAAATCCAGAGTAAGATGTTTGAGGTGCTTGGATTTACGCCGGAGCAGGCGCAGGAACAGTTCGGTTTCCTTTTGACGGCCTTCAAGTATGGCGTGCCGCCTCATGCCGGACTTGCCTATGGGCTGGACCGGTTGGTGATGCTGATGGCAAAAGAGGACAGCATCCGAGATGTGATCGCATTTCCTAAGGTGAAGGATGCGTCGGATCTGATGACAGAGGCGCCGACGGCTGTGGAGAAGAAGCAGCTTGAAGAGCTGAGGCTGGAGGTTGTGGAAAAGAAGTAAATTGGTCCATATTGTTGGTAGACATTTTGGTTCAGAGTTTGTATAATTATATATGTCTAATTTGTATATGGAATAAGTGTAAAAAAGCAGAATACATCCATATTGCATATGAGGAAAAAGTATAGGAGTTAAAGGAGAAACTATGAGATGAAGAACTTTAAGATCAAGACGAAACTATTTTTGCTTGCTATTTTTATGTTAATCGGTATGGTCGCTTTGGGGTTTGTGTCCCTGTCATATATGAACCGAATTAATAAAGCGTCAACAGAGATTTCGGAGATCTGGGTGCCGGCTGTTATTGCATCGGAAGAGCTGAATACGCTTACCTCGGATTTCCGGAGAGAGGAATATAAGCATATTGTGGCTCAGGATCAGCAGACGATGCAGAGTGCAGAGACGAAAATGGAAGATCGCAGCAAACGGATAGAAGAAACCTTTGACTTGTATATTTCCTCTTTGATTTCCAATGAAACCGATCGGAATCTGATACAGGAGGCGCAGGCGGAATGGAATGAGTATCTCGCTAACCATGAAAAGCTGCTTACCCTGAGTCGTGAGAATAGAACGGATGAGGCCATGGAGGTTGTTCTGGGAACGATTTCCCTGTATGACGGTGTATCTGATTTATTGCTTGATATTGTTGAACTAAACAAGGAAGGGATAGATGCGGCGAACCAGCACGGCGATATGTTGTATTCCCAGGCTGGAAGAGTCGTTATAATTGCTTTGTTTGTGATTTCAGTGATTTCAGTTTTGATGGCAATTTACATAATTAAGAGTATTAACAAGCCGGTTAAAGAGCTTGACAGTGTTGCAAGAAAGATTGCAGAGGGTGATTTAGATCAGCATATTACATACAGTTCTAAGGATGAGCTGGGTACATTGTCGGTTAACTTCAATAAGACGGTAGGACGTCTGCGCAATTATGTAAGTTATATTGATGAGATTTCTGGGGTGTTAAGACAGATTGCAGGTGGTAATCTGGTGTTTGATCTGACTCTGAACTATGAAGGCGAATTTGCCAAGGTGAAACAGGCTCTTGAGGAGATTTCCAGCTCTCTCAACGATACCCTGGGACAGATCAATCAGGCGGCGGATCAGGTTTCTTCCGGAAGTGATCAGGTTTCTTCTGGGGCACAGGCCCTCTCTCAGGGCGCGACTGAGCAGGCTAGTTCGATTGAGGAGCTCGCAGCCACCATTAATGAAATTTCTACTCAGGTTAAGGATACTGCGGCAAATGCCAATGCAGTTCGTCAGCAGACAGACATGACCGGCGATCAGGTGGCGACCAGCAATGAGCAGATGCAGGAAATGATTGCTGCCATGACGGAGATCAGTGATAAATCCGGTCAGATCAGCAGGATTATTAAGACGATTGAGGACATTGCATTCCAGACAAATATTCTGGCGCTCAACGCCGCAGTGGAAGCAGCACGTGCCGGTGAGGCAGGTAAGGGGTTTGCTGTGGTTGCGGATGAGGTGCGTAATCTGGCAAGTAAGTCTTCGGAAGCTTCTAAGAGTACGGCTGCACTTATTGAAGGGACGGTTCAGGCTGTGGAAAAGGGAACTGAGATTGCCAATGCTACGGCGGAATCTCTATTCGCTGTTGTGGAAAGTACAAAGGGCGTAGTGTCTTCTGTGGATAAGATTGCTTCTGCCGCTGACCAGCAGGCAGAGTCTATTGCGCAGGTGACACAGGGAATCGATCAGATTTCCAGCGTAGTCCAGACAAATTCTGCTACTGCAGAGGAGTCTGCCGCTGCAAGCGAGGAGCTTTCCAGCCAGGCGCAGGTGATGAAGGGTCTTGTGGGACGTTTCACATTACGGGGTTAGTTTTTTGATAAGACAGTATGATTACAGGACTGTCGGGAGATATTTCCCGACAGTCCTGTTTTTCGGCATGGTATTATTATATCCTTGTTGTGTTATTGGAAAGTCCTCCTGTTTTTTTCCATGTCTCGCCATTCGTCTTCTAAGATTGCCATCAGAATGTCGTCTGCATAGGAAGTTCCATCCTTTACCGCATCTCTTAGAACGCCCTCGTGTTTGAAGCCTGCTTTTTCGTATGTGTGAATTGCCCGTGGATTGAACGAAAATACATTCAATTCCACCCGGTGCAGTTTTATATCACGGAATGCAAATTCCAGGGTCTTTTCAATCGCCCAGGAGCCAATTCCTTTTCCGTAACCTTGGCTGTGGAACAGCCCGATTCGAAAGTTTGCACATCGCAGCTCATGATCGATTTCGTTGAGTACGCTTTCTCCGATAATATGGCCGTCAGGAGACAGGATAAGAAAATCGTATCGGTCAGGGGAAGTTATACATTCCTGAAAAAAATGAATGACTTCATCCCGTGTAAAATGGGATTTACATCCTGTCAATCTGGCAGTTTCACGGTCTAAGGGGTTGAAATTATCTTCATAGTATTCTATGGCATCTTCCTTTTGGGCAAGCCTTAGTACAAATCCATCCTTTTCCCATATTCTTGCACTATGTGTCATCTAGTATCCCTCCATTTCCTATGTGATTGTCCAAGAATATTTATTTTAACATGTTTATCTCATTTTTTCATCCATGAAAGAGGAGTCTTACATTTCTGGCTTCAATGCAAATTGTAAAATCATGCAATAAGTTATTGTATTGTTACCAGAAATACGTATAATGATAAATGCGAAGCGAAAAATTTTAGCTGTTTATTCAAGAAGAGGTGGAAAATATGTTGACGATTGGTACGCATATGTCGATTGCCAAAGGGTTGGTTAAGACTGCCGAAAATGTGGTGTGGATGGAAGCAAACACCATGCAGATCTTCAGCCGGAATCCAAGAGGATCGAATTTCAAAGTAT
>BLMJ01000193.1 GCA_011960625.1 Lachnospiraceae bacterium
GATGGAGGATGCGGCCCGCAAGACTGCTGGTGTGCAGAGCGCAACAGTTAATTTCATGACACAGAAAATGATTGTGGAGTTTGATGAGGGGCAGGAGCCGAAAGATGTCATGAAGAACGTGCTGGATGCTTGTAAAAAAGTGGAGCCGGACTGCGAGATTTTTCTTTAAGCGGTAGTTGCCTGTGACAGAGTGACACCCTTAAAATGCGCCGCTGCAATTTAGGGGTGTTATTTTTACCAATAACGATTAAATAATTAAGCATATTTTGAAAGGAGTTTTATTATGGAGGAATTGGTAATAAGTATATTACTTATGGTTGTCATTATAATGGCTGCGTCGCTTCTTATTTTTGTTGGCAGCCGCAAAGATGGAATGACAAAAAAGCAAAGGGTTATGATGATTCGGATTTTACTCAGTGCCGGAATCTTGCTGGCACTCCAGTTTATTTCCGCAGAGATGTTCGATACAGCCTGCGGGTATTTATTCCCGTCTGCCGGAAGATGGCTTCGTTTTGCGTGCTATTTGATTAATTATCTGATTATCGGATATGACATTTTACGGAAAGCTATAAAGGGTATTAAAAACCGTCAGGTATTTGATGAGAGCTTTCTGATGGCTGTGGCTACGATTGGGGCAATGGCACTGGCTATTTATGAAAATGGAGAATATCTGGAAGCCATTGCTGTTATGCTGTTTTATCAGATTGGGGAGTGGTTTCAGGGATATGCGGTTGGTAAGAGCCGCCGGAATATCAGCAACCTAATGGACATTCGTCCTGATTATGCAAATGTTGAGAGAAATGGAAAATTAGAGCAGATTGATCCGGATGAAGTAGGGATTGGCAGCGTGATTGTTGTTCAGCCGGGAGAGAAAGTGCCGATTGACGGGATTATCGTTGAGGGTGCTTCCAGTCTGAATACCAGTGCATTGACCGGGGAAAGCCTGCCGAGGGAGGCAAAAGTAGGTGATGAAGTAATCAGCGGCTGTATCAGTATGACAGGAGTATTGAAGATACAGACAACAAAAGAGTTTGGAGAATCTACGGTTTCTAAGATTTTGGATTTGGTGGAAAATGCAAGTTCCCGCAAATCGAAATCAGAGGATTTTATCTCGAAGTTTGCAAAAATCTATACTCCGGCTGTCTGCTATGCAGCATTGGCGCTGGCATTCCTTCCTCCTGTTGTCCGTATGCTTTTTATGGGGCTGTCTGCCGATTGGGGAGTCTGGATTTACCGGGCATTGACATTCCTTGTTATCAGTTGCCCTTGTGCGCTTGTTATCAGTATTCCTTTAAGTTTCTTTGCAGGTATCGGAGGAGCAAGCAAGGAGGGTGTTTTGGTGAAAGGCTCCAATTATCTGGAAATCCTCTCCCAGACAAAATATGTTGTTTTTGACAAAACCGGAACCATGACAAAGGGTGTCTTTGAAGTAAATGGGATTCATCATTCTACCATAGGGAATGAAAAATTGTTAGAGTATGCTGCTTTTGCAGAAAGCGCATCTTCCCACCCGATCAGCAAGAGTTTACAGCGGGCATATGGGAGAGAAATTGACAGGACTCGTGTATCGGATATACAGGAAATCAGCGGAAACGGTGTGACTGCAAAAGTAGACGGCATGGAGGTTGCAGCCGGGAACGATAAACTGATGAAGCATTTGAATATTCCTTATCAGGACTGTCACCAGACCGGAACAATTATCCACATGGCAATTAATGGGAAATATGCAGGTCATATCGTGATTTCTGATATTATTAAACCTCATTCTAAGGCGGCGATTGCGGAATTGAAGAAAGCGGGAGTAGATAAGACCGTCATGCTGACCGGAGATGCAAAGAAAGTGGCAAATCAGGTTGCTGCATCACTTGGGATTGATGAAGTTTACAGCGAACTTTTGCCAGCAGATAAGGTTGAAAAAGTAGAAGAACTTCTGCGGGTGAAGTTGGGCAAGGCAAAACTGGCATTTGTGGGTGACGGTATCAATGACGCACCTGTGCTTTCCAGAGCGGATATTGGTATCGCTATGGGGGCAATGGGTTCCGATGCGGCAATCGAAGCAGCGGATATTGTTCTGATGGATGACGATCCGATTAAGATTGCAAAAGCAATTAAGATTTCAAGGAAGTGTCTGAGGATTGTGTACCAGAATATTACGATGGCGCTTGTTGTGAAATTTGCTTGTCTTGCATTAGGAGCTGTGGGCATTGCGAATATGTATCTGGCGATTTTTGCAGATGTAGGTGTTATGATTCTTGCTGTGTTGAACGCAATCCGTTGTCTGTTTGTGAAAAAACTGTAAGGAAGGAGGGGTTCCTTTGGCGGAATATCAGGTCGGTCAAATTTATGAAGGACTGAAAGAAAGCGATTTGTACATTCTTACGGAATTTTTTAAGATGCTTGGGAACCCTACCCGTATTCGTATCCTGTTTCTTTTAATGGAACAGGATGCGAATGTCGGTGATCTGGCGGAGCAGCTTGGGATTACGCAGTCTGCGGTATCGCATCATGTTGAGACGGTATGTCTTTTATCCAAACTACATGTCGAGCATCATATTGAGGTGGAGCTGGATTTGGATGAGATGGATTTGACGGCGGCGGAGAAGAAAGCGACTTATGAGGAAATTAAAGCGTATGTGAAAGAGTATACGGGATTGAAAGTCAGCAATTTGTATATTGCGCAAGTGAAGCAGAAATGTGGTATCATTGAGAGAGAAAATTATAATAAACCCAAATCTGAGGGTACAAGACAGCCACAGTGTCCGCTGGAGAAGGAAGCGGCAATTAAGGCGGCACTGGAGCATTTTGGAATGATTTGAAATGGAGGCAAGCATAAATGTTTACGGTTAGAGGGAAGTAATTTCAGATTAGGCAATATAGCCGGGTTTGTCAAGTAAAGTGTGTAAGTTTTATAAAATTTCCTTACCGGCAGTTTTC
>BLMJ01000194.1 GCA_011960625.1 Lachnospiraceae bacterium
GAGGCCGCTGAAAAAGTAGCTATCACCGCCTATATTTGATATAATGTAATTATTAAATACAGGCGGTGATATTATGGTTGAGCAACAACAGAAGTTAGTATTAAGTCCCTACATGGAAATATATGAATTAGTCGTTCCAAAAGACAACCTGCTCCGACAGATAAAAGAACTGGTAGATTTTGGGTTTATTTATGAAGAGCTTATTGATAAATATTGTCTTGATAATGGACGCAATGCGATCCCGCCTGTCAGGATGTTCAAATACTTGCTTCTGAAATCTATTTATGATCTATCGGATATTGACATTGTGGAACGCTCTAAATATGACATGTCGTTCAAATACTTTCTTGATATGGCGCCGGAAGAAAGCGTAATCAATCCGAGCTCCCTGACAAAATTCCGCAAACTGCGCCTGAAAGATACGAACCTGTTAGACATACTGGTTGCGAAAACAGTCCAGATTGCATTGGAAAAAGGCATTATAAAATCAAAATCCATTATCGTGGATGCAACCCATACAAAATCAAGATACAATCAGAAAACGCCAAGACAGGCGCTTTTAGAACAGTCAAAGAAACTGCGGCGTTCTGTTTATGAAACAGATGAAACAATGAAAGAGCGTTTCCCGGATAAAAACACGGAAGATTCCCTGGAAAAAGAACTGGAATACTGTCATGCCCTGATTTCGGTCATTAAAGAAAAAGAAGAATTGTGCAGTTATCCTAAAATACAGGAAAAGCTGAATTTATTAGAAGAATCCGTAAAAGATGACCTGGAACATCTTGAAACCTCACAAGATGCAGACGCAAAGACCGGCCATAAGACAGCGGATACCTCTTTCTTTGGATACAAAACGCATATAGCAATGAGTGAGGAACGTATTATTACAGCAGCCACCGTTACCAGTGGGGAAAAGACAGATGGAAAAGAACTGCCGGAACTGGTGCGCAAAAGCAGAGAAGCCGGAATGGAAGTGGAAATGGTAATCGGAGATAAAGCCTATTCGGAGCAGAAAAATATCGAAGCGGCGCAGGAAAGCGGTTATGAACTGATTTCCAGACTAAACGGCATCATCACGCAGGGAAACCGGAGAAAAGAGGATGAATTTGAATTTAATAAAGATGCAGGGATGTACCAGTGTAAGGCAGGGCATCTGGCAGTCCATAAATATTTGGACAGGCGTGAAAAAGAAAAGAAGAATAAGAATCCCCGCATGACCTACTTTTTTGACATTGAGAAATGTAAATGCTGCCCGTACAGGGACGGATGCTATAAGGAAGGGGCAAAAAAGAAAACATACAGCGAAACCCTAAAAAGCGATGCCCACAGTAAACAGGCAGAGTTTCAGGAAACAGAACACTTCAAAGAAAAAATGAAGGAACGCTATAAGATAGAAGCAAAAAACAGCGAGTTAAAGAACAGGCATGGTTATGACACAGCGACATCATCAGGCCTTATTAACATGGAGATGCAGGGGGCAATGACTATATTTGCAGTAAACCTCAAACGGATTATTAAGCTGATAAGTGAAAAATAAACAGAGATAACACTTGAAATAATCGGAAATTTTATTCGAATCACGAAAAATCCACCAGAATAATCGAAACTGGTGGATTTTTTGTGTGTATTTGAAACTTAAGTCTGAAAAACAGTAGGTTTTTCAGCGGCCTC
>BLMJ01000195.1 GCA_011960625.1 Lachnospiraceae bacterium
CAGAGTATATTCCGGTACGATGAACTCTGGTTCCTACGTACTGAACGCAACAAAGGGCAAGAAAGAGCGTGTTGGACGTATCCTTCAAATGCATGCCAATAAGAGGGAGGAATTGAGCAAGGTATATTCCGGTGACATCGCGGCAGCGATTGGATTCAAGTTTACGACTACTGGAGATACAATCTGCGACGAGCAGCATCCGGTAATACTGGAGTCCATGGAATTCCCAGAGCCGGTTATCGAGCTTGCAATCGAGCCGAAGACCAAGGCTTCTCAGGGCAAGCTTGGCGAGTCTCTTGCGAAACTTGCAGAAGAAGACCCGACATTCCGCGCCCATACCGACCAGGAAACAGGGCAGACAATTATCGCCGGAATGGGTGAGCTTCACTTGGAAATTATCGTTGACAGGCTTCTCCGTGAGTTCAAGGTAGAGGCGAACGTAGGCGCACCTCAGGTTGCTTACAAGGAAGCATTTACCAAGGCGGTAGATGTAGACAGCAAGTATGCGAAGCAGTCCGGTGGACGCGGACAGTACGGACACTGTAAGGTTAAGTTCGAGCCAATGGATATCAACGGCGAGGAGACTTTCAAGTTCGAGTCTACGGTAGTCGGCGGTGCGATCCCGAAGGAATACATCCCTAAGATTGGGGAAGGTATCGAGGAAGCTATGCAGTCCGGTATCCTTGGAGGATTCCCGGTTGTGGGCGTTAAGGCGAATGTATACGACGGTTCTTACCATGAAGTCGATTCAAGTGAAATGGCATTCCACATTGCCGGATCTCTGGCATTTAAGGACGCTATGAAGAAGTCGGCTCCGGTATTGTGCGAGCCTATCATGAAGGTAGAAGTAACGATGCCGGAAGAGTATATGGGAGACGTTATCGGCGATATCAATTCACGCCGCGGAAGAATCGAAGGTATGGACGACCTTGGCGGCGGTAAGATTGTACGCGGATATGTTCCGTTGTCCGAGATGTTTGGATACTCTACAGACCTTCGTTCACGGACTCAGGGACGTGGAAATTACTCCATGTTTTTTGAAAAGTATGAGCCGGTACCGAAATCTGTACAGGAAAAGGTATTATCGAACAAAAATGATTAATTAAATAGTAAAAAGGCTTGAAAAACTACATGATTTGAAATATAATCAATGTTAGCTGAGTAAACGTAAATATTATAAACGCACAGTATTTTAAGGAGGATTATTCAAAATGGCAAAGGCTAAATTTGAAAGAACAAAACCACATTGTAATATTGGTACAATCGGTCACGTTGACCACGGTAAGACAACTCTGACAGCAGCGATCACCAAGACTCTTGCAGAGAGAGTTGCAGGTAACGCAGCGGTAGATTTCGAGAACATCGACAAAGCTCCGGAAGAGAGAGAGCGTGGTATCACAATTTCTACAGCACACGTTGAGTATGAGACAGATAACCGTCACTACGCACACGTAGACTGCCCAGGACATGCTGACTACGTTAAGAACATGATTACCGGTGCTGCTCAGATGGACGGCGCTATCCTTGTAGTTGCTGCTACTGACGGTGTTATGGCTCAGACAAGAGAGCACATCCTTCTTTCCCGTCAGGTAGGTGTTCCTTATATCGTTGTATTCATGAACAAGTGTGATATGGTTGACGATGAGGAGCTTCTTGAGCTGGTTGAGATGGAGATCCGTGAGCTGTTAGACGAGTATGAGTTCCCAGGAGATGACACACCGATTATCCAGGGTTCTGCTCTGAAAGCTCTTGAGGATCCGTCAGGCGAGTGGGGCGATAAAGTTATGGAGCTTATGGCTGCAGTTGACAGCTATATTCCGGATCCACAGCGTGCAACAGATCAGCCGTTCTTGATGCCTGTTGAGGACGTATTCTCTATTACAGGACGTGGAACTGTTGCTACTGGTAGAGTAGAGCGTGGTGTTCTTCATGTTTCTGACGAAGTTGAAATCGTTGGTATCCATGAGGAGACAAGAAAGACTGTTGTAACTGGTGTTGAGATGTTCCGTAAGCTGCTTGACGAGGCTCAGGCTGGTGATAACATCGGAGCTCTTCTGCGTGGTGTTCAGAGAACAGAGATTGAAAGAGGACAGGTTCTTGTTAAACCAGGTTCTGTAACATGCCACAAGAAATTTACGGCTCAGGTTTACGTATTGACCAAGGATGAAGGTGGACGTCATACACCATTCTTCAACAACTATAGACCACAGTTCTATTTCAGAACAACAGACGTTACAGGTGTCTGCAATCTGCCAGATGGTGTAGAGATGTGTATGCCTGGTGATAACGTAGAGATGTCTATTGAGCTGATTCACCCAGTTGCTATGGAGCAGGGACTTCGTTTCGCTATCCGTGAGGGTGGTAGAACAGTAGGTTCTGGCCGTGTTGCTACTATCGTTGAGTAATCAATAGTATAGAATCAGATAACAAAATAAGCACCGCAATCCTTTGAGAAATCAAGGGGTTGCGGTTTTTAATGTCTAAAAATAATAGCGAACAAAAGGAAAAGCCACTTGCCGGAATTTCAATGAAAATGGCTTGTGGCTCTAAAATGGCTCTATTTTTATTCGCTGTCGCTCTGATTTTTCTTAAATTGCCGCTCCAAATGTTCATTTCGGAGTTTCATTCTTGTAGCATTGTCTATATCTTCATAGACTTTCTTTGTCACTGGCAAGGTGGAGTAATCAGCAATTTTCTGTTTTTTCCAAATATCAAACATATCCTTTGGCGTAAAGTAGGATTCAAAACTTTCCCGGCTCTCATTCAGTGAAGCAAGGAATTGACACATATCTGCATTATATAAATGTCCTTTTTCGTTCCCATAGAATTTAATGTTTGCATACCAACGGTTATCCTCGGTTTCTATGTCATTGAAAACAAAAAGCTGACCGCCAAAGTAGACGGGCAACAAAAACAGATTAGCCGTATTACAGATAAAGTTATGGAACAGAGCTATACCATAGACCAATTGCAGGAAAAAGCGACTGATTTAGGACGTTTGGAGCGTCATTTAGGCAGAGAATAGGCACAGTTGGAGCGCATGAAAGAACTCTGTAAAGAACGCAATAATCTGTATGAGAAGCAGACTGACTTGAAAGGGCAGAAACAAAAGATTGAGAAGTCGTTGTAGCGATAAGAAATGTGGGGTGTGGCGGTTGTCATGCCCTATATCTTTGTGGAAAATTGGAAATGGAAGTGGTATAATCAGACATATTGTTGTAGAATTTCAAATGATTGATGGGAGGACTATAGATGTCAAAACAAAAATTGATTATTATAGCAGGCTCTCCGTGTGTGGGGAAAACGACAGTGACACAAAAACTTTTTACTTTTTATGAGAACAGTGCTTATTTTGATGGCGATTGGGCATGGTGTGTCAATCCGTTTTCGGTTCATGATCCGAGGTTGAGAAATGGTGATAAAACAATGTCATTCGCGTTATGTTATTGGCATTACCCTGACCTGTTCAGAGGAAACTTTGCGTGAACGTCATAAAAAACGTGGAGATGCAAATGAATGTTCTTTTTTCTGGTTACATTTAAAACCATATGAAGGCGATTATGTTATCAATACAGATAAAAAAAGTGTTCAGCAAATAGTTGATGAAATAAAAGTTATTGTAGATAGTGAGGGAAATGAATAGTGGAATTTAAAACAAATGATTTATTACTGCGAACTGTGACTGAAAACGATATTAAGGAGATGCAAGAATGTGGGAATACCCACATGAAACAACGATAGATAAGGCATACGAAGCATTAAAATACATGGAAGATACTCATAGTAAGAATCAACAGAAATCAATTTGCCATTTATGTTTGGGCGTTTTTCAAAAGAAAGAACCAAATGTGATAATAGGCTGGTGCGGATTAGGCGGAGAAGCCGAAATAGGAAAAACAGTTCTTTTTTTTATGATTGATGAAAAATACCGAAATCAAGGTTATGCTACGCAATGCGCTATGGAATTGATAAATTATGCGTTTGCGGAGATGGAATATGACATAATCTATGGAGGATGTGCAAAGAGCAATGTAGAATCATATAGAGTAATGCAAAAGGCTGGAATGGTTCAAAATTCCTTTTATGAAAAAGGGGATTATATTTTTTCGATTGATAAGAAATACATGGTGCTAACACCATGTAAATAATGTTATTAAGGAAAAGGGTGTTCTTGGTGTCAAAACGGTGCCATGAAAAAGGATAGCGGAGAGATTGTTGCGCAGATTGAAGTGGAGGATATAATAATGCATGATATACAAATTAAAACAGAACGATTGTTGTTACGCCCTCTTAAAGTTGCTGATGCAGAAGATGTGTTTGAATGGGTTAGAGATGAAAGAGTTTCAAGGTATATGGTTTACACCACTTATACTAACATTGAACAAGTAATAAAGTGGCTTGCTTTTGTGGAGAATGATGCAAGCACATATAATTTTGGATTTGAGCGTATTTTAGATGGAAAGCTAATTGGTAGCGGTGATATTGGATTTGACCCCTCAAAAGGCAGTTGGGGATTTGGCTATAATTTCCGATATGATTGTTGGGGTATGGGATATGCTACAGAAGCGGTAAAGGCAATGATATACTATGCCCGCGCAAATTTGGGGGCACGAAAATTTGCTTCCTCACATTGTGAACCCAATATTGCTTCGGGAAATGTTATGAGGAAGTGTGGATTGCACTTTGTGGGATATGGAAAGTTTGAAAAATTAGATGGAAGTGTGAAAATGCGTTCGATGGAATATGAGGGAGAGATATAATACAAATTTCCTTAGTGATTTTATAGAGGGAGCGAAGATTTTCCTTTAGTGGTAAAAAATGCATGGTGCTAGCACTATGTAATATGAGTTAATAAAGGGAAAGTCGATATTTTGCTACTGGCTCTAAAATTTTTCGGAACAGTAAAAATATAGTGCTAAATCAGATAATATGATGAATAATAAATAGCAAAAAGAAAGAAAAACATTCAGATTTCATTCTTGAAAGCTCGTGAGGGTGGACGTACAGTAGGAGCTGGTAGAGTAGCTACTATCGTTGAGTAATTAGTAAAAAGCTAGATTTTATGGGGGGGGGGGCTGTCGGGAAATAGATAGCCCCATCCGTGGTATAAGGATGATGATTCTGTCCGACTGCTCAGACACGTATTGGAGGATTTAAACTACAGCTTGCTGTATCAGGCTTACTCTGCCAAAG
>BLMJ01000196.1 GCA_011960625.1 Lachnospiraceae bacterium
GAGTTGGGCTCGCTTAAGGCCGGCATTTCTTGGTGGCAGAGGATAATGAGATTAATGCGGAGATCATCGAAGAGCTTCTGGATATTGAGGAGGCGACTTGTGAGATCGTCGAGAATGGAGAACTTGCCGTGGAACGTTTCAGCAAAGAGGAGCCGGGAAGTTTTGACGCTGTCTTGATGGACATTCAGATGCCTGTGATGAATGGATATGGGGCGGCGCGGGCAATTCGGGCATTGGAGCGTCAGGATGCGAAGCTGATCCCAATTATTGCAATGACAGCCAATGCATTTGCGGAGGACGTTAAAGACGCTATGGACGCGGGCATGGACGCCCACATAGCAAAGCCTGTGGATATGGAGTTATTAAAGCAGACACTTAGCCTATATCTGCGATGAAAGCGAGGAAGTAATGAAGAAATATTTTAATAGAGCGGCAGCAGCGCTGCTTGCCGGAGTCATGGTTATTGGAATGGCTGCCTGCGGCGAGAAAAAGGATCCCAGTGAAAATCTTGTAAAGAGAGGGGATAAGGAAGGTAAGATAGTCGTTCTATTCGCACCTATGGAACGTTCCAAGCCGGATGCTAAAAATGCAGCGAGAACAGCCTTTGACAAGACGATCATCCTGGCAGAGGATAAATTGGGGCTGAGGGTGGAGTATAATACCTATACCTCCGAGAGCTATCAGGAAAAGTCTTATGACGATGTATCGCTTGACCGGATTGAGCATCATATGGATGATTTGTATCTGCTGAATCCTGATGTGATCCAGAAGTCGGCAGCGGAAGGATTACTTGAGGATCTGTCCGGGCTTGCCTGTGCCAAGAATCTGCGGGAGGTTGTAAAGGCCGCCAATACGGTAGACGGGAAGCTGGTTGGGATTCCTCAGGAGGTTGTGGTCTACGGGTTGTTTGTGAACAAGGATATGTTTGATGAGTATGATCTGGAGCTTCCGAATACACCGGATGAATTTCTGGAGTGCTGCAGGGTATTCAAAGAAAATGGAATTGAGACACCGGTGGGGGCAAACCGTTGGTGGCTGGAAACATTTGTATTTGCGCAGGCATATGCAGACCTATATAACGGTGGAGACACAGATGCAGCGATTGAGGCGTTGAATCGCGGCGAGCGTAAATATAGTGAGTATATGCGGTCTGGGTTCGAGTATCTGAAGGAAATGATGGATCTAGGGTACATTGACGCAAAGACGGCTTATACTTATGAGGCAATCGAGGGGGAAGGACCAGATTTCATGGCGCAGAAGACGCCGATTGTTATGGCCTACTGGGGAGCTGCCAATGCGGATACGGCATACGGAAAGCCAGACTTCAATCTGCGGGTCATTGGCTTCCCAAGTGAACAGGGACAGATGCCTGTAATATCTATGACCGGAATGTCGGTTTGTTCCAAGGGGGAGAATCGGCAGGATGCCTTGGAGGTTTTGGAGGTGATTCTTTCAGATGAAGCCCTTCAGGTCTACGCGGAGACGAATAAGGTGATTTCCCCGTCTAAGAATGTGGAGGTAGATTGTATTCCGGCCCTAAAGCCATTGAATGAGCTGGTAGACGAAGGCACTTATGTCCTTGCCAGCAATGCTGGGATGAAGGTAGAGCAATGGGGAAATACCTGCCTGATTGTACGTAAGCTGATGGAGGGGGCTTCTGTAGATGAGTGTATGGCGGAGTTTGACCGGCTGCAGGAAGAATCGCTGAAATAGAAGGGGTATAGGCAATATGGTAGTTGATGAAAGGATAGTTACATTCATTCATTCTTTGGAAACGCCAGAGAATATGATACTAGAGGAGATAGAGCAGGAAGCGATAGATGCGCATGTACCGATAATCCGTAAGGAAACCCAGAGTTTCCTGAAGGTGGTTTTAATGATGAAACAGCCGTCCCAAATCCTAGAGATAGGGACGGCTATTGGTTTTTCTGCAATTTTGATGAGTGAGTATATGCCGGAAGATGGACGGATTACGACGATAGAGAAGTATGAAAAAAGGATTCCAACAGCAAGGGAGAATTTTCGGCGTGCAGGAAAAGAAGGGCAGATTACCTTGATTGAGGGGGATGCCCTTGAGGTCATGGGGGCTCTTGAGGGGACTTATGATTTTATTTTTATGGATGCCGCTAAGGGACAGTATATTCATTATCTGCCGGATGTCCTGCGATTGCTTTCCGATGGAGGCGTATTGATGTCGGACAATGTGCTGCAGGACGGGGATGTAATTGAATCTCGGTTTGCAGTGGAGAGGCGCAACCGTACAATCCATAGCCGGATGAGGGAGTATCTCTATGAATTGAAGCATCACAGACAGCTGATAACGTCTATCCTGCCTTTGGGGGACGGTATCGCATTGAGTGTTAAGAGAGAGAGGTAATAATTAGGGATATTGAGGGGATATGAGAACGATGGGACGGAAAGGAGACAGATACTATGGAGGGAAAACGTCCGGAACTTTTAATTCCGGCAAGCAGCCTGGAGGTATTGAAGACGGCTGTGATATTTGGAGCAGACGCGGTATATATTGGAGGGGAGGCCTTTGGGCTGCGGGCAAAGGCGAAGAATTTTTCGAAAGAGGATATGAAAGCAGGGATTCTATTTGCACATGAACATGGTGCAAGAGTCCATGTAACTGTGAACATCCTTGCTCATAACGATGATCTTGACGGGGTGCGAAAGTATCTCTATGAGTTAAAGGACATGGGGCCGGATGCGCTTATTATTGCGGACCCGGCAATTTTTGATCTGGCCAAGGAAATCTGCCCTGAGATAGACCGGCATATTAGCACGCAGGCAAACAACACCAACTATGGCACCTATCAGTTCTGGTGGAGGCTGGGGGCTAAGCGGGTGGTTTCTGCAAGGGAGCTGTCATTAAAGGAAATCAGGGAGATTCGGGAGAGGATTCCAAAGGACATGGAGATTGAGAGCTTCATCCACGGAGCAATGTGTATCTCTTATTCCGGCAGATGCCTGCTGAGTAATTATTTTACGGGAAGGGATGCCAATAAGGGAGCCTGTACCCATCCTTGTCGGTGGAAATATTCTCTTGTGGAGGAGACAAGACCAAGGGAATATATGCCGGTATATGAGAATGAACGGGGGACGTTTATCTTTAATTCCAAGGATTTGTGCATGATTGAGCATATTCCTGAGATGATTGACGCAGGGATAGACAGTTTCAAGATTGAGGGGCGTATGAAGACGGCTCTCTATGTCGCAACGGTTGCAAGGACCTATCGGAAGGCGATTGATGATTATCTGGAAAGCCCTGAAAAATATCAAGCCAATATGCCGTGGTATTTGGAACAGATTTCAAACTGCACTTACCGGCAGTTTACGACAGGCTTCTACTTCGGAAAGCCAGATGAGACAAGCCAGATTTATGACAATAATACCTATGTGAAGGAGTATACTTACCTTGGGATTATTGGGGATGAGCGGGACGGGGCGTACCGGATTGAGCAAAGGAATAAGTTCTCTGTGGGTGAGACGATTGAGATTATGAAACCCGATGGCAGGAATGTAAAGGTGCGGGTGAGACGGATTCTGGATGAGGAAGGGAATGAGAAGGAGAGCGCGCCGCACCCGAAACAGGTATTGTATGTAGATTTGGGGTGTGAGGCAGAACGTTATGACATTCTGAGACGGGCGGAAGAATAGGTTCTATTCGGGTTTTAGTATAGCAATTTTCAGAATATTTTATAAAAGTGATATTCGTGGCAGATGGAATAAAAAACTCCATTACGAAAAAGTATACTTTTTCGTAATGGAGTTTTTTATAAGAATTTTAAATCATTCTATTATATTATCGACAATATGTCAATAAACTTTAGCTTAATTTTTTGTAATATATGTCTAAAATATTGTTGGAAAACTCCATTACGAAAAAGTATACTTTTTCGTTTTCATTTAAGGGTAAAATCTGCATGATTGGAATGGGGAGGAGGTTTTCCAATAGAGAAGATATGCAAAACAGTTCACCAGTACAATAAAGACCCGGTTTCAAACGAAGATATGGAAAAGTTGTTGGATATTGCAAGAGATTACAGGAAGGTCAAAAATTATGTCTATGAACGGTTTGGAGGGATTGGCAGCATATCAAAGCTCTATCCCGGATATACCGTTCAGAATGAGATGACGAAAACCGGTTTAAGGGAAACATTAGGGATGCCTTCTGTATATTTCTATCTGGCAGTGTTCGACGCCCTAGGAGATATTAAGTGCCAGTGGACAAAAACAAAGTCAGAGATTTTGAAGATTGTAGGACAGAAGGAAGAGTTTACGGAAGAAGAAAAACATTATTTAAGATTCCTGCTGAAAGTAAACAATGCGTTTGAAGCTGTCCTGAACAGGAAGCCTGTTTTATTGAAGCGGGAGCTGCAGGGGCAATATAATTTACTTGCAGAAAAGGTAGATGTAAGAAAACTTAAGAATTATCTTTGCCGTCAGGTGCGGAAACACTATTTAAAATTGCATACGGATGTGGAAGAGGGATTTTCCATAGCTGAGAGGGCATATCGGTATGCAGATCATGGAATCTATATTTCTGTAAAACAAAAGCGAAAACGGATCTTTGTCTCATTGACAGATAATAACCGGTATACCACCCAGCTTTATATCAAATTATTCCCGGATCAGGGCAGGATAGAAATTAAAGCCCCGATTCAGGTGACTGTGCATAAGCATGAAGATTATACCAGCCACATAGGTGTGGCGGTTGGCATGTATACGATGTTCACGACGGATGAAGGACGACGGTATGGGGAAGGACTGGGCGGTTATCAGACAAAATATGCAGACTGGCTGCGTAAACAGACGGGAAGCTATATGCATAATAAAAGCGATAACCCAGGAAGATTAAAATATAGAAATAAGAAAAGAAGATATGAGGAAGCGCTGCATGCTTACATCAATCAGGAGCTGAACCGGTTTCTAAGGACGGAGAAGCCGGAAGTGATTTACATCCCCAAACTCCCAGGACCAAAGGCCGGCGGGGGAAATAAAAGAATGAATCATTATAATACTTTATGGCATAGAGGGTATATCAGGAGACGATTGACGCAAAAGTGCAGAGAACAGTCAGTAGAGATTGTAGAAGTGATGGGGAAAGATATCAGCAGGGAGTGCAGCTGCTGTGGAGGAGAAGGCGAGAAAAAAGGAGGAACCTTTGTGTGTCCTGTCTGTGGATACCAGGCAGAAGAGAAAGTTAATGCAGCGATAAACGCAAAGAAACGGGGACAGGGTAACCAGAGGATTTATTAGTAGAATTTATAAGGTCATAAGAATAGCCGTTTGGATAAATTGAGGCGGCAAGCCTGAATTTTACCGTAAGGACTAAAGGGTGTATTCATGATATATAAAACAAAAGTCGGCATTAGAAGGCAATGTAAAATTGCGTATTGGGTATGCCAGGACCTCGTGAACAAGGGATAGGAATGATTAGCGGGGAGCGAAGCAGAAATATATCTGCATCATCCAGAATCGTGGATGTCCAATGTGTCTTATTTGAAATATACGGCGATGGAGAGAACATAAAATAATGAGAAAATGGAACAACGAGAAAGAGGCAAGAAAAGAAATAAAGAATCTTGTGGCAAAGTATTACCATGAATTCATAGAAACAGAACAAAGAAATGATAGATTTAAGCCCGGGGAACGGGTTTGTTATGCTTCCCGGGTTTTTGACGGAAGAGAGATGCAGAGTTTGACGGATAGCGTGCTGGATTTTTGGCTGACATCAGGAAGGTTTACCGATGCCTTTGAATCAGAATTCGCTAGATGGATTGGCTCAAAGTATGTGCATCTTGTGAACAGCGGGTCGTCGGCAAATTTAATTGCCTTCAGTATATTAACTGCGCAAGAGCTGGGCGTTAGACGTATAAAGCCGGGAGACGAGGTAATCACAGTCGCATGTGGTTTCCCAACTACAGTCTCTCCCATCATAATTTACGGAGCAGTGCCTGTTTTTGTAGACGTTTCGATTCCGCAATATAATATAGACGTAGATAAACTAGATGAAGCGCTTTCTGAAAAAACAAAAGCGGTCATGATTGCCCATACTTTGGGAAATCCCTTTGATATAGGGAGGGTTAAGCGGTTTTGTGAAAAGAATAATCTTTGGCTGATTGAAGATAATTGCGATTCGCTGGGGGCTTTATATACGGTCGATGGTGAAACACGTTATACGGGAACCTGGGGCGATGTTGGGACGTCGAGCTTTTATCCGCCTCACCATATGACTATGGGGGAAGGGGGATGCGTTTATACCGACAATCCCCTTTTAAATAAACTGATCCTGTCATACAGAGACTGGGGAAGAGATTGTGTCTGTCCGCCGGGTTATGATAATTGTTGCGGACATCGTTATGATGGAAAATTTGGCGAATTACCGCAGGGGTATGACCATAAATATGTATACAGCCATTTTGGATATAACTTAAAGGCTACTGATATGCAGGCTGCCATAGGATGTGAACAGTTGAAAAAATTACCGGGATTTATTGAAAAAAGGAACAAAAACTGGAATTTAATGTATGAGAAGCTGTCGGTAGCCAGAGATAAAATTATATTGCCTGAGCCTGCAGAAAACGGGAAACCGTCATGGTTTGGCTTCTTAATATCGTTAAAACGAGAATGTAAAAAGAAACGTAATGAAGTAGTCAGATATGTGGAAAATCATAATATCCAAACTAGGCTTTTGTTTGGCGGAAACCTGTTAAAGCACCCTTGCTTTAATCCTATCAGAAACACAGACGCATACAGGGTGGTAGGGGAGCTTAAGAATACGGATTATATTATGGAAAATTCATTTTGGGTCGGCGTCTATCCTGGTATGACAGATGAAATGATCCATCACGTTTCGGAAGTGATTATTCGAGGGGTTCAGAAGGTGTGAACGGATGGTAACAGGAATAAATGGGACGTTCTGTACATTTGAATGTGCGGCAATACATAACAAAAGATGTTATTTTGTTGACTTTGACGATTCAATGCTATATTCATTTGGATTATTGGATGGGGATTTACGGGATGAACTACCGATACTTGGAAGAAAAGGGACAAGGCTGTTTTCGTCTATGGTCATTGTGGACGGCATCGCATATTTGTTCCCTTTTAATGCAGATAAGATTTATAGGATTGACCTAGAGGATAAGACGACAGAGGCAATAGACTTTTCACTTCCGAAGGAATATGAAAAATCCGCTTTTGCAAAGTTTTTTGCATCTTATAGGTATAAGAATAAAATATATGCCCTAGGGGCTGCATGGCCGGTTATTCTTGAATATAACACAGTGTCAGGACGGGTAAAAGTGTTCAGTGATTTAGGGAAAGACCTGCTTAAATATACGGTGGATACAGAAGAAGACTCTTTTTTTTGTAAAGGCTGTATAGAAGAAAATAAGTTGTATGTACCTTATTGTAAAGGCAATGTCCTGGTGGAAATATCTTTGGAGGATCAAACGTATGTTTTGCATGAAATTACAGGAACGAAGGACGGATTTTCCTGCGCTTTTGTAGAAAATGGCAACATATGGATGGCATCCAGAAGGGGCTGCAGGGCATATTATTCGGACTGTAAATTTTCTGATTATAAATGCTATACGATTGGGGAATGCCAAGACGAAGGAAAGGGCTGCAGGTTTATTGATATTGTGAAAATCGATAATAAGATACTGGCTGCAGGTTTTCTGTCATCTTCCAGCTATGAATTTGTAGAAGAAGAAGATAGATTTGTAGAAATCAAAGATAAATTCTTTGAAGGGATGATGTGGACGTCAGTTGTAGGGGAGGGGGAACTGCTTATGAGTTCAATGGACAGCGGAAAGATTATCCTGCCGGGAGGGAAAAGAAGAAGTTTGTTCCGAATAAAGAGTCACGGCAGGAAAGAACCTGGATTAATGAAAGAAAATAAACTGGATACCCTGGAGGATTATTTGAAGCATTTATTGTAGAGGTAAAAAAATGAATGAAATAGAAGCGGTTGATTTAAGCCTTAAAGGGGCGAAGAAATTTTGTGGGATAAGAGGAGAGGATGTAAGGGGGAGCTTTAGTAAACGATATGAAAAAAGTTCATATGAGAAGAACGGGATTTCCTTCCATACAGACGAAATATTTTATTCCATATCGCACAAAAATGTGATACGCGGATTGCATTTCCAAGGCTGTAAGCCGCAGGCAAAAATCGTAAGCGTAGTGTGCGGCGGCGTATGGGATGTAATTGTTGACCTTAGAAAGGAAAGCGCTACATATGGGAAGTGGGAAGCAATTACGTTAAACGAGGAGAATAAGACGTCTTTGTATGTTCCCAGAGGCTTTGCACATGGTTTTTTAGCTACAGAAGATAACACGGTTATGATTTATCAATGTGAAGGCGAATATTTGCCCGATTATGATTCTGGTATCAGGTTTGACGATCCTGACTTTGGGATTGATTGGCCGGTTAATATCTCAGAAGCGATCATATCCCCAAGAGATAAAAATCTTATGTATTTTGAGGAATTTGCAAAGTCTGTCAATCAATTTTGGGAGTAAAAATCGATGTTTGTGAAAATAAGGAATGAACAGGTAGCTCTGGGGAAAAAAGTCTATATTTTTGGAGCATCCAGACTTGGGCGCAAGCTGTTAGAGAAACTTCAATCCCAAAATATTTGTGTGGAAGCGTTTCTGGATAACGACAGGTTCAAGCAGCTTCAAAGGATGCAAGGAGTCAGAGTAATTGCTCCTGATGCATTGCAATATGAAGACAATAATTCCACGGCAGTTATAATTGCAAGTTTTAACCGCCATAAGGAGATGAGGGAGCAGATAGAGCGTTATATTTCCAGTGATAATATTTACGGCATAGAAAACATGTATATGAAATATAACGAAAGCTATGAGAGGATGATGCTGCCGTCTTGCCAAAAGCCTGAGGTGTCAATTATTCTTACCGTTTATAACCAATGGGATTATACCTATAATTGCCTGACCTCCTTTTTAAAAACAAAAACCGATGTGCCTTATGAATGGATCGTCGGCGACAATAAGTCGGATGATATGACAAAAGAAATGGAGCAAACGGTTTCAGGCGCGCAAGTGATACACAGGGAAGAAAATATCGGCTATCTAAAGAATGTCAATGCGACGGCAGAGATGGCAAAGTCAAAATATATACTGATTATGCAAAACGACACTTATTTTATCCAGGATTATTGGCTTGATCGGCTTGTCCAATATATGGAAGAGAATCCCGAGTGTGGGGCGGCTGCGCCCTACATGTGCGGATACGACGGAGAGGAAGGCACAGGAGGATGTATGATTGGCGGCGATGGGAGCGTCGTGCCGATTACCGGGAGGAAAGCGCAGATTCCCTACAGCGTCATGTATATTCAACCTGCTGCAGTTTTATGCCGCAATGAGATATGGAGAACCCTTAAGGGATATGACGAAGCGTATATGCCGGCATGTACTCACTCATCAAAATTGCAGAAAAACCAATA
>BLMJ01000197.1 GCA_011960625.1 Lachnospiraceae bacterium
AAAAAAGATGAATACGGAAGATGGATTGTTGATACAGAGCATAAAGGAACAGAAGATGATTCAATTCATTTTATATATCCTTGTTATACGGCGGTTGTTGATGAATTGATAAGTCAGGTGTATGCCTTTTCAGAAGGTAATCCTGACTATGAACTGACAAATTAAGGGAAGTTATTATAGGAACGCGGCCTGGAATGGGGAAGTATCAAGGAGAAACTAACATCAAATAAGGTTCTTGCAGAGGTTATAGAATCATTAAATAGAAGAAAGGATAATGGTGATCTTACTAACAATGGTATTATTAGGAGGGTAGAGGGTTATTTTACTGAGTTTTGGTTTTAAGATAAAGAGAATATACATACTGAAACAACAAAAAGTAAACAGTAGTCAACAAATGGCTAAGTTTGGACGAGTTGATCTACGAAAAGGTATCACCGTTTGGGTAAAGGAATAAATGGAAAATAAAAGACAACTAATAGAGCTTACAAATATGTGCCTGATTTATGATGAAAACAGAATTCTCGTTGAAGAAAAAGTAGGTACAAATTATGCAGGTGGTCTTGTATTTCCTGGTGGTCATGTTGAAGGTGGGGAGAGCCTCACAGCTTCAGTCATTAGGGAAATGAAGGAAGAGACGGGGCTGGATATTGTTGAGCCTCAACCTTGTGGATATAAAGATTGGATCCAGGATGATGGGACACGATATTTAGTCCTATTATATAAAACGAACAAATTCTCTGGTGAATTAAAATCGTCAGAAGAGGGAAGAGTCTTTTGGCTGGATAGAAAAGATATTCCTGATGCAAATCTGATATGGAATATGAGAGAGTTATTAGAGATATTTGAAGGAGATACGTATTCGGAGTTCTTTTTTGAATATAAGAATGGAGCCCATGAGCCTGGTAAATTATTGGGATAATATATGGTATTGAGTTCGAATATATAATATGTGAAACGGAGGCAGTAAATAGCTGAAACAATAAAATCTAAACAGAACGGAAAAACAAGAGCCCAACTTATAATGATTTTAATATTTGTATGTAATGCAAAATAAAACATTCGCGAAGAAGTATTCAGGAGCTTCCTGTATAATTCAAGTATAGGGAATT
>BLMJ01000198.1 GCA_011960625.1 Lachnospiraceae bacterium
GAGGGCACTGAAAAACTCCCACTTTTTTGTTGGGAGTTTTCTTATCTCTATATAAACAGCATCTGTGTACAAATTTGCTCCAAAGCATGCAAGGAAAAGCGTTCCCTTACTGCATAACCGGCTCCGTCAGCCTCGTGATTCTCTTGACATTTGCCACAAATGCTGTGATATACATTTGCAGTTCCATGGCAAACAGCCCTCTCGAATCCGCTCTGCGTAATCCGTGGGCTTCTTTTAATTCCCCATTCTTTTCTTCAATCCGATGCCGAATCTTCATCCGTTCCCTGAAATATTCACTCTCCTCAAATTTTAGTCTTTCCAGGTTCTTTTCGCTTGCCTGGGTAATGCTGTAACTCCGTTCCTTTGATTTCCCTCTCCCTACACGGCAGCTTTCTCTTAACGGGCATTTCCTGCATTTCACTTTGCTAAATACATATCTTAAATAGGTATTCCCGTTCTTTGCTGTCCGTTTCTCTACCCGCATCGCCAATTCCCCGGCTGGACACTGCAGCATTCCGGCATCCTTATTGTAACAAAATCCTTCTTCCAGTTTTCCGTTTGCTGCCGCTGCCACCGCCGTATTTGTCCGTGCAATTAATGTAATCCCTTCGCCACAGGCTTCCAGATTATCATCGCTGACATATGCCATATCCCCTATTACTTCTGTTACTTCTATTCCGGTTTCCTGCACCTTTTCTATCAGTCCCGGTAACTCCTGGCCGTCCGGCGCACCTCCATGCGTTACGCTTATCCCCGCAATCAGACGTTCCTCTGTCATTGCCAGGTGGTTTTTATATCCGTAAAATGTGCTCGTTGGCGTTTTGTGACCAAACCGTGCATCTTTGTCATCCTTTGAACGGATATCCCTGATCTTTTCATCCTCAAGCAGTTCCTTCATTTCCCTGGCAAGCTCCTGTATCTTCCCGCTGCCGCAGGCTGCTATCCCTTCCTCCAGAGCCTTTAGCAGATTTTTTGTATATGCAATCTCTTCCTCCAGTCCGGCTTCCAGGGATGGTTTTTCGGGGAATTTTTCTGATAAATCAAAAGCATTTTTATAGATTTCCTTCCGGAGCTGTTTACTCATATCCCGCAAAATCTGTGTAGGGGATTTCGCACGGACAGATGCGTTTGTATGGGTGGAATCTACGATAATGGTTCCTGATTTTATCAGACCTTTATCCAAAGCCTGCCGGATCGTTTCCTTTAACAGCTCTTCAAGAATATCTTCTGTAATGCGGTTTTTCCTGAATTTTGTGAGAAGGCTGGGGTCAATCATTTTTGCTTCCGGTTCCAGGTCTAGAAAAAATTTATATGCCATATCTGTCTGGGCGCTGCTGATCAGAGTTTCATCAGACAGGTCGAAGAGCTTTTTCAAGAACAGTAGTTTGAACATCATCTCTGGTTCTTTTGCCGGGCGTCCGAAATTTTCACAATACTGTTTCCGCAGCATAGGATTTACAAAACTGAAATCAATGTTCTCTTTTATCTTCCGCAAAAGATGATTTGCAGGAATGACTGCATCGTAAATCTCCTGATAAGGTGATAATGATAGTTTCAACTGTGAATGATCTTTCAGCATTTCGGAGCCCTCCTTCCCTATATTTCTATTATAACGCCAATACGGAAAAAAGCCCAATTCTTTTTTCAAAGAATCAGACTTTTTCAGTGCCCTCTA
>BLMJ01000199.1 GCA_011960625.1 Lachnospiraceae bacterium
GTTCCCATCCATACAGAGAATGGGGAAGCTTTCAAAAAATTAGAATTAAAATGCCCGATACTATATTTGAAGGACGGGGAAATTCTCTCTTTATAATGCCTCATACAATTTCGTTAATAATGTGGTGAATACGTGTGCTTAAATTTGTAACAATAATGCTGAAATAATGGACTCACCTGATTGCAAAAGCGGCAAATGAATGTTACAATATTTATGAAAATGAATATACATTATTTTTGAATTGGAGCATATGTCAATGATATAAGGCGATAAAACTATAAGGCGAATCTGGAAGTCTAATAAAAGCCAAAAACAGACAGGTTAAAGGAGTAAGATGCTTATGGAAAATCTTAAGGTCTACTTGGACACATCAGTTATCAGCTATTTGCTGCAGGAAGATGTTCCTGAAAAGATGGCAGATACGAGAAAATTGTGGGAAAAGTTTAAATCCGGACAATATGACGTATATTTGTCTACTGTCACATTAGAGGAAATATCAGATTGTAAAGAGCCAAAGAAAAGCCAGATGTATCAATATTTGAAACAAATAAATTATACACCTATCCAGATTACGGATTCCATGTCATCTGTTGCTCAGCAGATTATTGATATGGGTATCTTGACAAAAAAGAGTTATGATGACTGCCAGCATATCGCTGCCGCAGTCATATATGGCTGTGACTGCATTATATCATGGAATTTTAAACATATTGTTAATATTAAGACCATCAGGGGAGTAAGAGCTATCACGAATCTAAGGGGTTATAAACCAGTTGAAATTATCAATCCATCTATGTTATTGGAAAGCGAGGTATGACTATGGATAAACTGATAATCAGTCCGGACTTTACGATTGAGGACATACACAAAATAAGGGAATATAACTATAATATCACAAAAGACATGACACCGCAGGAAAGACGGGATTATTATAATAAACGAGGCATGGAAGTACACAGACAGATTCAAGAAATGCAATTACAGGAAGTATAGGTGTATTGAAATTTAACAAGCATTAAAATCAGGGAATCCGTTTCGTTCACGAAAATGCAATAGCATAAAAATTTGCCCTACAATTTTACCAGAGAGGGGAGAATAATTATCTCGCCTCTCTGTTTTTGATAGTTCGCTTCATATATTGGTTTGAAATTTCCCTTTGATAATTCTGCAACCGTCTGTGTATGCTTTCTTCCTTCTTTTGTACTTTTTCCC
>BLMJ01000200.1 GCA_011960625.1 Lachnospiraceae bacterium
TTAAAGCTTATGAGCGGCTGTCAGATTTTTTGGATATGTTCGATGTGCTGAAGAAGTATAATGTTGCGAAGGGAGATCCTCTTGGCGCGGATTACGATGAGATGGCCATTGACCTTGTGGACGGTAAGACGGCAATCTGGTTCAATGGAAACTGGGCATGGCCTAACCTGGAAGAGGCAGGGGCAGAGACAGAGGATGAATATGGATTCCTGCCCTATTTTATGAATAATGACTCCAAGGATTTTGCGAACCAGAAGATTCAAGGGTCGCCATCCAAACAGATTATGCTTGACGGACAGCTTGCGACGCAGGAACAGAAGGCGGCGGCAAAGGAGTTCCTCAATTGGATTGTATTCAGTGAGATTGGGCAGCAGATGCTTGTAAAGACATGCAGCATCATCCCGCCGTTCCAAAATAACCCTTATGAGCCAAACGACCCTCTCAGCCGAGATATTTACGAGAAGGTTCATGAAGACAGGGCGTTCAATGCTTCGGCAATCGTGCCGAACGACCACTGGGCAGTCCTTGGGTCGGCGATGCAGAAATACTTGGCGGAACGCAGTGACAGGGAAGAGCTTACGGAAGCCATTCAGGATTACTGGGATGAGCAGGAATAAAATATAGGAAGGAATAGAAAAGAGGGATAAGACATGAGATCAAAAAATAGCGGGAAAGATTTCTGTATGTTTGCACTTCCGGGGATGTTCTGTTTCTTTGCAGTGGTCATAGTTCCATTTATCTATGGTATCTATCTGACCCTGACAGACTGGAACGGAGTCGCGAAGGAGAAGAATTTTATTGGATTGAAGAATTTTGCCGGCGTAGCTAAGGACGGGCAGTTCTGGACTTCCTTACTGCTGACTTTTAAGTATGTAATTCTGGTGGTCGTGCTGGTAAACGTGCTTGCGTTTGTGATTGCATACCTTCTGACTCGAGGGATGAAGGGGCAGAATTTCTTTCGGGCAGGTTTTTTTACACCGAACCTGATTGGAGGTATCGTACTGGGATATATCTGGCAGTTTGTGTTCTCGAGAGTTTTCGTGAGTATCGGGGAATCTACGGGATGGAGCCTGTTTGAAGTATCGTGGCTGTCGGATCCGGCGAAGGCATTTGCGGCGTTGGTGTTGGTATCTGTATGGCAGCTGTCTGGCTATATGATTCTTATTTATGTTGCGGGCTTCATGGGACTTAGCGAGGATGTGATGGAAGCCGCCAGCATCGACGGTGCATCCGGCTTTATTAAGCTTAAAAATATTATCATGCCGCTGATGATGTCCTCCGTGACTATCTGCCTGTTCCTTACCCTGTCTCGCGCGTTTATGGTATATGACGTGAACCTGTCTTTGACGGCGGGTGCGCCCTATGGGACTACGGAGATGGCGGCAATGCATGTGTATGAGAAGGCATTTACCTCCAGACAGTTTGGAGTGGGGCAGGCAGAGGCGCTTATCTTGTTCATTATCGTTGCCTGCATAAGCGGTATTCAGGTATATCTGACGAAAAAACAGGAGGTTGAGGCATAATGAAAAATACGACAATCGGCGGAAATAAAAGAAAAGCTGCTAATTTTCTTGCAATAGCTGGGTTGGTAATTATTTTTGCGGCATATATGTTCCCGTTTCTTATGGTGGTGATCAATTCCCTGAAACAGAAGAGGGATATAATCAAGAGTCCATTTTCCTGGTTATACACTATTAAGGGACTTTCCTTTGACAATTTTGTAAAGGCATTTACCCAGATGGATTTTGTGAATGCCTTTAAGAACTCCTTAATCGTTACGGTTTCGGCAACGGTGCTGGTGACCTTACTGGCGGCGATGCTTGCTTATTATATAGTGCGTCACAATAATGGGATTTCCAAGCTTACGTTTGCCTTAATGGTTGCATCCATGATCATTCCTTTCCAGGCAATCATGATTCCGCTGGTCAGCATTTATGGGGGTACATTGAATGTGCTGAATCATAGGATTACCTTGGTTTTCATGCACACTGGATTTTCCATGGCAATGTCCGTGTTCATGTTCCATGGGTTTATCAAGGGGAATGTGCCGATTGCGCTGGAAGAAGCAGCTTACATAGACGGCTGCACACACTCTCAAACATTTTTCAAAATCGTGCTGCCGTTGCTGAAACCGATTATATCAACGATGGTGATTTTGAACTCGATGGCTTTCTGGAATGACTTTCTGCTGCCGTCGCTGGTATTGTCCGACAAGAAGCTGTTGACGCTGCCGCTTTCTACTTATAGTTTCTATGGGACCTATTCGGCGGATTACGGCACAATTATGGCGGGCTTGTTACTGTGCGTAGCGCCGATTCTGGTGTTGTATGTGGTGCTTCAGAAACAGATTATCGGCGGTGTCGTTGCCGGGGCTGTAAAGTAAATACGATATGGTGTGAGAAAGGGGGCATGAACTGCCCTCTTTTTTTAGAATGAAGGGGCATCTTGTCGGGGATTGGAAGAAATAGTATAATGATGCCATAGCGAATGCTTCTGCAAAATAGTCTATAGAAGAGGGTGTGTTTTATATGAAGAAAGATAGTTTGCATTTGAGGGCGCCGGGGAACTGGATAAACGATCCCAACGGGTTTATTTATTACAAGGGGAAATACCACTTGTTTTATCAATATTTTCCTTATGCACCGGTGTGGGGAACCATGCATTGGGGACATGCGGTGAGTGAAGATCTGGTTCACTGGGAGCATCTGGGCGTCGCGCTGTTTCCCACGAAAGCATATGATTTGAACGGCGTTTTCTCGGGGAGTGCACTTGAGAAGGACGGAAGCTTATATCTCTACTATTCGGCTGTGAGATATCTGGAAGCGGATGAGGAGAATATCCATGTGGCGTATAAAGATCGGTATGAGACCAGTCAGGCGATGATGGTGTCGGAGGATGGATTTCATTTTGATAATTGGAAAGATAAGAGGAAGATTATTCCGGTCATTTTAGATAAGGAGACAGGGGACAGGACGCATACGAGGGATCCGAAGGTATGGAAAGAGGGGGATACGTACTATATGACCCTGGGAAGCACCTATGAAGAGAAGGAAGGGCGTGTGCTATTCTATCGAAGCAAAGATGCAAAAGAGTGGGAATATGTGAATCAGTGCCGGGATGAGGGGTTTGGGAGGATTTTGGAGTGTCCGGATCTTTTTAAAGTGGACGGCAGTTATGTGCTGATTGGATCGCCTATGTATGCCGTGGAGGATGGATTGGAGTATGCCCATCATGCAATGTGCTCTTTGGCACAGTTTCACCCTGGGGCTTGTGAGCTTCGTATGCACTCAAAGGGAAGGCTGGTGGATTACGGAATGGATCTGTATGCTCCTCAGACCAATGTGGACAAAGAGGGCAGACGGGTGATGCTTGCGTGGATGCGGATGCCGAAAGCTGTGGAGAATGAGGGGGAGAAACCGTGGAACGGGATGATGTGCCTGCCAAGGGTCGTTGAGGTCGTGGAGGGACATATCTATTTTCGGGTGCATCCGGAGGTTGAGCGGTATTTTGGAAAAGAGCTTCCTTTGAGGGATACTGGAAAGGGTGTACCATACCGTCAAAGCCTCCCATGGAATGCAGTTTACGGAGATTGTAGAGGC
>BLMJ01000201.1 GCA_011960625.1 Lachnospiraceae bacterium
TCCTTTAATTCATGCAATAAGCTCTCGTAGTTCTCATTCCATGCACCGCACTCATTATAAATCTGTTTCAAATCAGACCAGAACTTCTCATTTCCCATTAATAATAACTTTTTGGCCTGTTTGATCTGTTTTTCCGTGTTGTTAGCTGTCGTGTAAATATTATATAGAATGTTATTCCAATCTTTCGGATCACTGCTACGATAAAGCCAAGTTTCTTCATTTACCTTCTCTAAACAAAGACTTTCTGCCGCATCATAATTCTTGTCTTCCATGGCATCATTAATGGCTATAATACGAAATTCATTTATCGAAATATTCTGATATAGTTCCTTCTGCGTATTCTTTTTACCATATAAATGTCTATGTATAAGATATCTTACAATCAAATCTTCTTTTTTCGTATATTCAGGGAAATAATCCTCCTGTGGAATTTCCAACAATGTATCCAAAACCTTTTCAAGTTTCTTCGCATTCTTTTCATCGCATAGGCAAATCCCACATTTCAGCAAGTCATAACGCCAGTCTGACCAACCATCAAATACTTTCTTCTTTGCCGCTTTTATAATCAATGCAAGCGCTTGATCCCGCATTTGTTTATCCTGTTTTTCGATTGCTTTTGTGCATTTATTTATCAATTCATATGTATACAAGATAACATCCGTAAGCATTCCAGAACTACTATCTGCATTAGACGCTAACTTTACGCCGGATACCAAGATATATGCTGCTGCTTCAAGGGAAGCCATATAACTAAACATTTCTAAAGCCTCAGCACACATATCCAGACAGCCCTGCATATCCATGCAAATATTATCGCAACTGCTCCAACCGATATATCCACGATGAGTATTGCATTTAATTGATGCAGTAATTGTATTCCTCACTGTTGGCATAATATTTTCTGCAGTCATCCTATAAGCACCTCTTTCTATTATTCAACACGATTAATCTTATGTCTTTCACACTACTGTTCTTTCACCAATGAAATCTTTTATATTCATAACAAACCTCCACTTTCTATTTTAGCTATAG
>BLMJ01000202.1 GCA_011960625.1 Lachnospiraceae bacterium
ACATTGGGTTTCGCTTGTCCATAGATCTTTTCCCCTGCCAATTTTACGGCAAGATGTAACGAGGCTGTGCCGGTACTCAACGCCACAGCATATTTACAGCCCACATACTCCGCCACAGTCTTCTCAACCTCAATGATATTCGCGCCTGCTGTGGTTATCCAGTTAGAGTCGAACGCTTCCTCCACCCATCTTCTCTCATCTCCATGCATCGTAGGAGTTGCAAGCCACACCCGCTCCTTCAACGGCTCGATGCCTCTGAATCTGGAATCTAATTTTATATCCCTGTTTCGGTAGTTTTTCATACGCTTTTCTCCACAATCTCCAACCCTGCCGGGATATACCTCGGATTCTGTCCGGTTGGCGTACGAAGCCTTGCAAGGCGTTTATGCCTGTCGATTTTATAAATCTGCGCTTCCATTCCCTTTAATGGACCTTCCGTTACTTTTGTAACTCCTTTTCGTATCACTCCTCTAGACATTCCAATATGCTTCTTTGTACCGTACAGAAATTTCAAGAGCTTTTCTTCTTCCGGATTCATCTTCAAGATGGTCCACATCTGTCCGACTCCTCCCACCACACCTTTATGCTTTTTCAATTCCGCTCTTAGAGCCGTTTCATTCTCACTTTCCAATAGAACATTCGCCGGAAAAATTAACTTTTTTTCCATATGCCACGTTCCGCCATATCGACACATTCTGTCATAAGTGAGTACAAATGCGTCCAGAAGAGCCGTATCAGAAAAAAAATCCTTACATGACTCTATCGTTTTTCTCTCTTCCTGTTCCCTACAAGAAAGTAAATACCAGATCGCAATCCCCTCCCTGTTCGCAGAGTATCTAGCTCTGCGAAAATTTTTAGATAATCTCCTTCATTTTTTATGGGATATTGTGTTGAAATACGCAAAAATACTTCTCAAATACTGAATAATATAAATATTGTTTTCAAAATGTTCTCTTGCTTTGAGTCAATTTTTAACAATAATAAATTGGGTATTGATTTCTTAGATTTAAATGGTTATAATAGATGTGCTGTATAAAAGAAAAGTCGCAGAGCTAGATACTCTGCGAAAATTGATTATGCGCTATTCTATTGTAGTCGAAACTTTCATTATTTTATAATCCCTTTCATTGTCAAAGCATATACCATTTCACCCGAAAGCACGCATGCCCCTCCGCCGTATTTTCAGCAAGAAGCCTCCCATTCTGCCGTTCCACCACTGCCTTCGCCAATGCCAATCCAATCCCCGCATTATCGTTCGCCGCTCCTTTTCCGCGATAAAACCGTTCAAATAAATGAGGAATATCTTTCGCCGCGAACCCTATGCCCCCATCTTCCATCCGCAGCTCCGTATAAATCGGATTCCTGCTGTAGGAAACCACAATTCTGCCTCCCTTTGGCGTATGCTCCACACAGTTTTTCAATAAGTTCAGCAACGCCTCTTCCGTCCATTGCCGGTCTGCAAAAATAAACGCCTCTTCTTTCGCCTGTCCATCACAACAACTCTCTTCTATAACAAGGGTAATCCGACGCTCTTCCATCATTTCCATAAGGGATTCCCCCACGGCTTCCACAAGCTCTGACACAACAAGCCTCTCCTTGCAGAATACAAGCCCGTGTGAGTCAAGCTTTGCCAACGCCAGAAGCCCTTTCACCAGATTTTTCAACCGCTCAATCTGTCCGTATAACCTGCTGTAATACACTTTTGTCTCGGCGGTCTGATACTCTTCCAAAAGCTCGGTCATCAGCGACATAGAAGTCAAAGGCGTCTTCAACTGATGGGCAATATCCGCAATCCGCTCTGCCAAAACTTCATGATTCTTCACCGCTGCTTCCTTCGTACTCCTCAATTCCATTACGGTTTTATACATCTCGTCCTCAAGATGTGAAAAATCGTCTTCATTACGGCTCAAAGCCGCGCCCTCCCCAGAATTTACAGCCCTGAGATATTCGGTCAGCCCCCGAATCCGACTCTTCACCCGCCTATCCTCCCCGCGCCGCCTCTTAAATGTAATCCATCCCCCTATTTGAAACAAGAGGATACTAACGCCCGCAGTAAACGGCAGGTATGCGCTCCATTTTCCCATAGGGCGGTATCCATAGGTATCCAAAAATACTTTTCCTTCCTGCCGTAAGGATTGCCCGGTAAAACTCTTCTTCAACCCTTCCGCCAAAGAATCCGTCTCTAAAACCGAACCGGCAATATCCGCAACCGTCTGATATTCACCATAACTTAATACAGCCGCCAGAAAAACTCCGGCGGCTAATCCTATAAGCAGCCAGAACATAAAATGTCCCGCCGCTTTCCTCCCTGCGCTCATTTTTGTCTCCTCCATCTGGCGCCATCCCCTCTTGCACCTGGCCGTCCCGTTACACGCATGCTCTTTCTTCCATCCGATAGCCGATTCCTCTTACCGTGGTAATGCAGGTTGTGTGATGCAGCTTCTCCCGCAGAC
>BLMJ01000203.1 GCA_011960625.1 Lachnospiraceae bacterium
GCAAGCTGCGCTATGATAAGATTATCATCATGGCGGATGCGGATGTGGACGGCGCCCATATCTCCACCCTGCTTTTGACGCTGTTCTACCGGTTCATGCCAGAGCTTATCTTCGAGGGACATGTCTATATTGCCATGCCTCCCCTCTATAAGGCCATGCCCAAAAAGGGGGAGGAAGAATACCTCTATGACGATAAGGCTTTAGAGCGATACCGCAGAACCCATGAAGGTCCTTTTACCTTACAGAGGTACAAGGGCCTGGGTGAGATGGATGCAGATCAGCTTTGGGAGACGACGCTGAACCCTGAGACACGGATTTTAAAACTGGTGGAGATTGAGGACGCTAGAATGGCGTCAGGGGTGACGGAGATGCTGATGGGGACGGAAGTACCGCCGAGACGGACATTTATCTATGAGAATGCAACGGAAGCGGAATTGGATATATAAATAGTTTCAAGAGGAGGTGCGGTACTTTTTGAGACCACATCTCACCAAGGAGTATAAAATGCAGGATTCACAGATTATCAGAACCGAATATTCGGATGTGATGAAGAAATCATATATAGACTATGCCATGAGCGTCATCGTTGCACGCGCCCTGCCGGATGTGCGGGACGGCTTAAAGCCTGTGCAGCGGCGCACGCTCTATGACATGTACGAGTTAGGCATACGCTATGACCGGCCTTACCGAAAATGCGCCCGTATCGTGGGCGACACTATGGGTAAATACCACCCTCACGGCGACAGCTCCATCTATGAGGCTCTTGTAGTCATGGCACAGGAATTTAAGAAGGGAATGATTCTGGTTGACGGTCATGGGAATTTCGGTTCCATCGAGGGAGACGGCGCGGCTGCTATGCGTTATACAGAAGCGCGGCTTGCCAAGGTGACACAGGAGGCTTACCTGGCAGATTTGGACAAGGATATCGTGGACTTTGTACCCAACTTCGATGAGACGGAGAAAGAGCCGGAGGTGCTTCCCGTCCGCCTTCCCAACCTCTTGGTTAATGGGGCGGAGGGGATTGCGGTGGGAATGGCCACCAGTATCCCGACCCATAACTTGGGTGAAGTCATTGACGCAGTCAAGGCGTACATGAAGAATGACGAGATAAGTACAAAACAACTGATGGGCTATATCAAAGGACCCGATTTCCCCACAGGCGGAATTGTGGTGAATAAAGACGACCTTCTTGAGATTTATGAAAACGGCGCCGGTAAGATTAAGATACGGGGCAAGGTAGAGATAGAAGAGATGAAGGGCGGCAAGAGCCGTCTGGTCATTACGGAGATTCCATATACAATGATTGGCGCGGGAATTGGGAAGTTTTTAAATGATGTGTGCTCTCTTGTGGAAGCAAAGAAGACCAGCGATATTGTAGACATCTCGAATCAGTCTTCCAAGGAAGGAATCCGCATTGTCATCGAGCTGAAAAAAGGGGCGGATATTGGGAATCTTACGAATATGCTCTATAAAAAGACCCGTCTTGAGGATACCTTCGGGGTCAACATGCTTGCGGTGGCAAATGGCAGACCAGAGACGATGGGGTTAAAGAAGATTATCGAGCATCATGTAGATTTCCAGTTCGAGATGGCGACCAGGAAGTACCAGAACCTTCTCAACAAAGAGAGGGATAAGAAGGAAATCCAGGAAGGTCTGATTAAGGCCTGCGACGTCATCGACCTGATTATTGAAATCTTGCGTGGAAGCCAGTCGGTGAAGGATGCCAAGGCTTGTCTGGTAAGCGGCGTGACGGATAACATTAAGTTCAAGACAAAGATTTCCAAGAAAATGGCATCTATGCTTAGGTTTACGGAGCGGCAGGCGACGGCGATTCTGGAAATGCGGCTTTACAAGCTGATTGGTCTGGAGATTGAGGCGCTGATGAAGGAGCACGACGAGACTCTTCAAAAGATAGCCCGTTATGAGGAGATATTAAACAATTATGATTCCATGGCGGAGGTCATAATTGAAGATTTGGACAGGCTGAAGGCAGAATTTGGCCGCAAACGGCGTACGGTGGTGGAGAATGCGCAAGAGGCTGTCTATGAAGAAAAGAAAGTGGAAGAGCAGGAGGTAGTGTTCCTGATGGATCGCTTCGGTTACGCCAAGACGGTAGACGGAAGCACTTATGGGAGGAATAAGGAGGCGGCGGACGCTGAGAATAAGTATATTGTTTCCTGCATGAATACAGGGAAGCTATGCGTCTTTACCAATACAGGGAAGATGCATCAGATTAAGGTCCTAGATCTGCCTTATGGAAAGTTTCGGGATAAGGGGATCCCCATTGACAATGTGAGTAATTATGACAGTACGCAGGAAGAGATCGTGTATCTGTGCGATTCAGAGCAGATGCGGTATGCGAGACTATTCTTTGCCACGAAGCAGGGGATGGTCAAGAAGGTTGACGGCAATGAATTTCAAGTAGCAAAGCGGTCAATTGCGGCTACGAAGTTGCAGAATGAAGATGAGGTGATTGCTGTGGGCGTCATCAGTGAAGAGCAGAGCGTGGTGCTTCAGACAAAAGACGGGTATTTCCTGAAATTTGCCGCAGAGGAAGTTGCAAAGAAGAAGAAGACCGCCATTGGCGTGCGGGGAATTAAGCTGCGTAAGAATGACCAGGTGGAGGAGGCTTATCTTCTTGAAGAAGGGGCAGAGGTCAAAGTTTTGATCGGAGAGCGGGAAGTATCTCTTAACCGGCTTAAGATGGCAAAAAGAGACGGGAATGGAACGAAACGATCCTGAAATTATAGATAAAAAGAAATTTGGAGCTGCTGCAAAATTTGACTGACTCTTTTGCGGCAGCTCATTTATCTCATAATGTACTAAGCCATCTCCGTTTTCCTGAGAATCCGGTAGCAAAGGTATCCCATAATCAGCGAGACAACCAAAGCCGCCAATATTCCGCGGAAGGGATTGCCGCTGACAGTTCCCATAATATCCAGAGAAACAAAAAGATTAAGCAAAACTTCTGTAAAATTGCTTACCGCCCCCGATGAAGAGCCGACCATGACCGTAACCGCAGGAGTTACTCCGCAGAATACAACCGGAAGCAAAACGCAGTAGAGCGTCCGATATTTTTTTGGTATCCTGCAATAGATTCCTGCAATCAAAAGTCCCAGTACGGCAAACGCCATGCAGATGATAAATGACAGGATAAAGCCGACGGCTGTCACTGCGGCGTCACTGCTTTTTTTGAGGAACTCAGGATAAAACAGGAGAATAAAATTACCCAGGTCAAAATTAGTGGTCACATTAGAAAAGGAAGCCGTAACCTGGCTGATTCCTCGAAGGAGCAAATCTAAAAGCGCGCACAGGAAACTTAGGGATGTAAGCGAGTATATGCTGCACAGGAAAAAATCCCTTCTGGAAATACTGTTCTGTATTGCAAGCAGACAGTGTTCTTTGTAAATAGCGATTCCGGCTACAAAACAGAAGATTACACTCGAGAAGCCGTTTCCATTTATGCTCATATTGATATCGTCATACATACCGGAAATAGACACGAGAACGGTCAAAAGCAGGAGCATGACCGCCCCATAGACGGAGTAACTAAGCAGTAAGTCCTTTAATTGGTATTTTATAAATCTTTTCATATTCAAGATACCTCTTTCTTTCAAAATTCTGATTGGCTACGGGTTTTCCGTCAGCCAGATAAATAATTTCTGGAGATTCATTCTGGAAATTTCTGTCCCGGCAGGGAGTTTTGGCTCCGGTGTTCCTGCGACATAAGCAGTCTTTAAGCCGCCAAGCGTATCTGCGCCGATGATTTCCTTGCCTTCGGTATAGGAATCAATCTGCGCCCGAGGGCCGCTGATACAGTATCCGCTGTCAAGAAGGCTTTCAATAGGTTCATTGCGGATGATTTCTCCGTTCTTGATTACGACGGCATGCTCGATGATATTCGCAGCCTCCTCAATCAAATGGGTTGAGATGACGGCGGTAAAGGGATGCTTAGCATATTTCTCAATCAGGACACGGTAGAACAAATCCCTATGATAAGCGTCTAATCCCAGGACGGGTTCATCGAGGAACACGAAGGGGACATTTACAGACAAGGCGATAATGTTCCTGAAAATAGTCTGGTATCCGGTTGATAAATCTTTGATTTTATTTTTCACGGGAAGCCCAAACATTTTTCCAAGCTCCTGTGCATAATTCATATCAAAATCAGGATAAAATTCCTGGCTCCACTTAAGGGCCTGCTTTACCTTCATCCCTTCCGGATACAGGTTGCTTTCGTTGGCAAGAAAGCAGCAGGAGAGTGCGGCGGTATTCTCCGTAAGACTGTCGCCGTCCAGCGTTACCATACCGCTGTTGGCAAACAGCCGGTTGTTGATAATATTAAGTAGAGTGGATTTGCCAGCGCCGTTTCTGCCAAGCAGCCCGTAGATCCTGTTCTCCTCAAAATGAAGGTTCACATGGGAGAGTGCTTGTGTGTCCTTGAATGATTTGGATACGTCTGTTACTTCGATTCTGCTCATTGTACAAATCCCCTTTCTATCATTGCGATAATCTCATCGCTGGTAATACCTAGTCTCTTTGCCTCGTCCACCAGTCTGCTGATATAATTGTCGTAGAACTGGTTCTGTCTTTTCTTTTGCAGTTTACTTACGGCCCCTTGTGCTACAAACATGCCGACCCCCCTCTTCTTGAAAATGATTGCTTCATCCACCAGCAGATTTATACCTTTCAGCGCTGTGGCGGGATTAATCTTATAGTTTACAGAAAATTCCGTGATGGAAGGTATCTGGCTTTCCTCTGGAAACGCACCCGTTAAAATCCCGTCCTCGATGCCTTCTGCAATCTGGATGAAAATAGGTTTCTCTTGATCAAGGTCAAGTTTCATAGAAATCCTCCTTGCTCTTATGTTAGTTGCTTATATGGTTAATTAGTTGAGTAACTAACTATAATGGTATTAAAGCACAGCTTAAAAGAAATGTCAATAGAATTGCAAAAAAAATCATGCACCCTTTCTTGAGAGTGCATGATAAATAGATGGAAACTTAGATAGCTCTTGTATAC
>BLMJ01000204.1 GCA_011960625.1 Lachnospiraceae bacterium
ATTATTATACTAGCGAGGTGCTATTATGACCATAGGAGAAATTCTTGCAGGTGAATCAAAGAATGTGGAGCTCAAAGAGAATCTGCCGGAAAAAAGCATCAAATATATGAAATCTGTGGTTGCCTTTGCAAACGGAACCGGTGGAAAAATTATTTTCGGAATTGCGGATAAAACCAGAGAAGTGATTGGTTTTGACAAGGAAGATGTATTCAAAAAGATGGATGCTATTGCCAATGCTGTGTCGGATAGCTGTGAACCGGCGATTATTCCAGACATTACCTTGCAGACCATTGATAGTAAAACGGTCATTGTAGCGGAAATTTCTGAAGGCAGACAGCGACCGTATTATATCAAGGCTCTTGGCAAAGAAGGCGGTGTATATGTTCGTGTTGCCGGAACCACTCGCCTTGCCGATGAGTACATGATAAAAGAGCTGATGTTCGAGGGAAGCAACCGCTATTTCGACCAGGCTTTGTGTACCGGACTGACCATCACAGACGAAGATATTGATGCTCTCTGCAAAGCAATGAAGGAACAGGCGGTCAAAAATGCTCATAATGAGGAACAAAAAGTGGCTATTAAAGATGTTGGCAGACAGCAGCTTCGCTCTTGGGGCATTTTGATTGAGCGTGAGGGAAAAGATTATCCGTCCAATGCCTATGCAATTCTCACTGGCTGCGGTGGACTTCATGTTGCAATACAATGCGGTGTGTTCAAGGGAACAACCAAAGAAGTTTTTGTTGATCGACGGGAGTATACTGGTCCGCTATGGGAACAAATGGATGAAACATTTCAGTTTGTTCTGAGAAATATTCATCTGGGTGCTGCCATTGTTGGAATTTACCGTCAGGATGTTTATGAGATTCCGCCGGATGCCATTCGTGAGTTAATCATCAATGCTGTGGTGCATCGTAGTTATTTGGATCATGGTACGATACAGGTTGCTGTTTATGATAACCGGCTGGAAATCACTTCTCCGGGTAAACTTCCAATGGGACAGACGATTGAGCGTATGAAGGAAGGTTATTCCAAAATCAGAAATGAAGCACTTGCCCATGCGTTCTCTTATATGAATTTAATTGAGCATTGGGGAAGTGGTATTCCGAGAATCATTGGTAAAGTAAAGAAAGCCGGATTGCGGGAGCCAGAGTTTATTGGCGGTGAAGTTGAGCTTCGTATCAATATTTATCGAGGTCAAATCAGTGATACCGTTGACCTCAATCGTGACCTCAATGACCACAACAGTGCCGGAAAAGTGCCGGATAATGGAAGCAAAGTGCCGGATAACACTGTAAAAATGCCGGATAGCAGCACGAAAATGCCGGATAGTGAACAGGAACAGCTCATTTACGAGTATGTTTTAGAAAATGGTTCAATAACAACAAATAAGGCGATGGAACTTCTTAATGTGAAACAGCGGAGAGCGAGAATTATTTTGCAGTCGATGATTGAAAAAAAATGGCTGAAAAAAGCAGGTGCAGCAAGAAGTACCATTTATTTGAAGAACATAAAGAGACAGTAAACAATGGAACAGAAGTCTCAAAAGCGAAAAACTGCAATTTTGGATTCAGTGAGTCCAAAATTCAGCAGAAGCATAATTGCTTCCATGGTCTTTGTAGGTAATATCAATCAGAGCGTGGATGTACTTCTGAAAACATCCGGCCTGTTTGACCCATTCCCTCCGGAAATGGGAACCGATACGGCGTTCCTTGACCGTATGCACTGCTATCTTCCTGGCTGGGAGATTCCAAAGTTCCGACCGGAACACTTTACCGATGATTACGGCTTTATCAGCGATTATCTGGCAGAGTTTATCCGGGAACTGCGAAAAGAACAGTATGGTGATGCTCTTGACCACTATTTTCGTCTTGGCAAGAACTTAAATCAGCGTGATACGATTGCAGTTCGCCGTATGGTGGATGGCTATTTGAAGCTGATGTATCCGAATGGTGAGTTTACCAAAGAAGAACTGGAAGAAATTATTCAGATTGCTTTGGAAATGCGTCGCCGTGTCAAGGAACAGCTGAAAAAGCTGGGCGGCATGGAGTTTTATGATGTGAATTTCTCTTATATCGACATGGATGATATGTCAGAACATTATGTTTCTGTACCGGAACAGGGCGGCGGCAAGCTGATACCGGATGGAATGTGCAATCCGGGACAGGTTTATACGGTATCCAGAGGAAAAAGCGGTATGCTTGGCGTATTCCGTCTGGAAAGCCAGATGCTTCCGGGCAATGGCAAGATTGAGCGTACCGGATTGGGCAGTGATTCCAAATGCAAGGAAGCTGTGAATACGGCATTTAACTATCTGAAAGCCAATGGCAACAGGATTAGCGGCTCTATCAGCACTTCGACCAAGGACTATATCATCAATTATCAGGACTTGCAGGGTATCGGAATGACAGACAAGCTGGCACTTCCTACACTGATTGCTCTTTGCTCGATTGCACTGGGAAAACCGGTGGTCAGCAATCTGGCAGCGCTGGGCGATATTACGATCAGCGGCACGATGATAAAGGTGGATGAACTTGCCAATACGCTTCAGGTGTGCCTGGATAGCGGTGCGAAGAAAGTTTTGATTCCTAGTACCTCTTTTGTGGATTTCGCAAGTGTTCCGGCTGATCTGATGAGTGCATTTCAGTTGATTCCGTATCAGAGTGCGGAAGATGCAGTGTTTAAGGCATTGGGGGTAGAGTAAGCATATAAATTAGGAGGGCATGAATGGCTATTCAACTTTATGAAGCTAAGTGGTTCTCGTTTAGCAGAGGCGAGAAAATGCCGATTTTCTAAAAACGAAGCCATCCAAACTATTAACAAAAAAATAAGTGATGCTTCAACAGTGATGAGAGGATCCAGGAAGTCACCTGTCATTTTCAAATTTGCTCCAAGGCTTTCTTTTTAATAAGAAATGAACTTCCTTTTTATCATGTTTCCTAGCAGCTTCATGCAGCTCCTTTGCACCCTGTACAGCAATCCTCCTTCCTAATATCTTATCGGACGATAGTCCGCCCGCCTTGCCAGGGCATGTATAATGGGATGCCGGGATGGGTATACCCAAGGGCACACCGTAATATATGCCCTTCGGGCGGGTGGACTTCGCTATAGAAGTATTGCCTAATTCAATACAACCGCATTCACAGCCTCTATCAGATCAACTACATGACTTCTATTAACCAGTGATACCGGTTCACCGTCAACAACTGCAAGACACTGACTTCCGTCATAACGATATAATTCTATTTTTACATCGGGCTGATTTTCATTATCAATCTGTAGCGTCAGGCTGATTTCCTCTTTATCTGACGGCTTTTCCTCTGTAAATTCAGACGCTGACAGTGCGTTAAGGGCATTTCGGAAATCGTCTGTTTCAATCTCATCATCCTGATAGTACCAGATGTTTTCCTTATTCTTTTCTTTTGCGACAAGTTCATACTCAGCCCCTTCTAAAGATATCTTTACCCTGCTGATATCCTCGAAATCCACCCATATCACTTCCTGATGGCGAAGGGCATTGTATGAAACTTCCATCAGATCTTCATAGTCCAATCCGCTGATCTGATAGATGATTTTCGATTCGCCGACTCTTAAATACGCCGTAATCTCTTCTGTATCTTCTTTTTCTTTCTCGGCCGGATCACGTGAGATATGGAAGACAACCGTCTCTACTTTTTCTTCATCCCTTTCTTCATCCTGCGCCTTGTACTTAAGGGTCACAGTCAGCTCTGGGTCATCCAGGCCATATGTTTTTAACTCTTCATCTGTCACGTCATAAGTCACATAGTTCGTCAGATTCAACTCATGGATTATTTCCACATAATTCTCAATATTCCCGGTATCCAAAGGCAGTTCCCCGGAATCTTCCTTTACAAAATATACGTCCTCCTTACTATAAGTAACCTTATTCTCTTCCTTATATACGACTTTATAATTTTCACTGCCTGCAAACTGAATTTCTGTAACAGTATCAAATTCCGGTATCTCATCATGTTGTATCATATCGCTTAGCTCAATATCAAAGGAGCTAAGCGGATCATCCTTCACAAGATACACATTTCCATCTCCTATCGAAACATACCGTTCTTCATCCATCTCACTGTAATTGCCCAGTGAAATCTCATAGGTTTCCTCTTCCAAACCGATATGAATCATACAGAGCGGGTCGCTAAGCCCATACTGGCTTAAATCTTCTGCGTCTTCGATCATAAATGAAACCCCAAAGGACTGGAAATTCCCAAGCAACTGATTGATCTTCTCCTCATTTACCGGAAAATGCTCATCCTCGTCGTACAGCCAGTTTTCGTCCTTATGAAAGGCAAATGTTTCTGAGTCATATTCCCAGGAAAGTTCTGTTACATCCTCACTGTTAAGCTCCAAGATAATCTTGTCACTGTTTTTAATCTTCTCCTTACGTTCTTCATACTTACTGACTCCCAGTGTCAATGCACAGAAAATCACAAGGACGCCCAGAAGTATAGATAATCGTTTAGACCGGTTCATTTTGCCGCCTCCTTCTGCTTACAATGGTATAAATCCCTGCTCCAAGAAATGCCAGCGGAAATCCTCCGATCATGAGCACTTTTAAGAACGAAGATGTGGATTCACTGATGGTAAGGTAATTATAGCTTAAAGACTTACTGCGGATAGCAACTGCCTCCCGTTCTCCCATGAGCGAAGACAGGGCGTTCATTCCCAAATCCAGATTTGCGCCGGAAGAATAGGAATTATACATATCATCCAGCAAATTAGCAGATGCAAACCAGACAATCTGTCCTTCATTGCCGCAATCTACGGATACAGCCAATGCAAATGGGCCGTCAATATCTCCATCCTGCTTTTCATAAGTAGAAATGTCATAGCCCGCCGTCTTACTGTATGCCGTTTCCGAAGTGGTCAAAAGTTCTGTCACCGCACCGGAAGTATCCCGAACGGTTAAGCCTTGGGCAATCGGCATAATCGCATAATAATTCTCTTCAATCAACGGCTCTGTAATCTCACTGGTCCCGATTTCCGGAAGCAAGATATACGGCGCCTGAAATGCATAACGTTCGCGATTGGACTCCACCACGATTCCATCTGTCACTTCCACATCATAATCTGCCAGAAGATTATATAGATTTTCCAGTTTCCCTTCTTCCGGAGGTCCTGCAAGAACCATTAGTTTCCCGCCTCCTGCAGCATATTCCGACAGCATTTCTTTTTCCTCCGGGGAAATATCGCTGGTCGGTCCATAAATCAATACACAATCCGCTTCTTCTGGCACAGAATCTTCATTTAAAAGTGAAAATGTGGTCGTTTCTATATTTTCCTTTTCGATCTGTTCGCTGAATACTGAAGAAAATTCTGCCTCGCCATGGCCTTCTAATATATACAACTGAGGCAGTTCATCCGTCACCACATAATCAATAGCAGAAGTAATCGCGCCTTCTCCGTCAAAGGATGTATCATAAGAATACGTGGACATATTCTGCTCTGTGAGATAGATATCACTGTAGCTGATAAACCGGCTGCGGTCGTCACATTCCACGATCAGGCTATTATTTGGTACTTCTTCAGAGGTATACTGGTCTGCAAAAGTGGGGTATACATCCGGATTCTTTTTCACAACCTTGATGTGCTCCGACAGGCTTTCATATTTGGCCAGCAGATTCTCAATCACATCATCCTCTGCGTCCGCCTGGACAATCCAGTAAATGGTCACCTCTTTTTTCAATGCGTTCACGACCACCTTTGTATTACTGGTAATGGAATAAAGCTTCGTAGAACTGATATCATACTGTGTCAATGTGGTTGGAAGTACAGACGCAAATATGTTTACAACCACCAGAATCGCCATCACAACACCCGTCATTGCCAGGGAATAGGAACCGCCCTTCATCGCAATCTGATGATTGATATAGTTCTTTTTTTTCAAAAAAGATAACTGCTTCACTAATTGTACCTCCTTTTCTCAAGGGACTGTACAGACAGGAATAAAAAGAAGACGATTACGGTTACATAATATATAATTGCCGTCAGGTCAAAGACACCGTTCACAAATGTATAGAAGCGCTCAAATAAAGATAATTTTGTCATAATATCCGGCAACAATCCCTCAAATTTTGAACTGTCTGCAAAATACAAAACCACCACGGACAGCATAATCAGAAAACTGATTCCATACGCTAAGTTCTGGTTTTTCGTCAGATGGCGAACGATAAATCCAAACAAAACCGCAATTATGAGCAATGCGGCTGCAGAACCCGATGCCGTTACCGATACATATTCTGCTAATGTCACACTGTAATAGTTCAGCAGAATAACCGGTATAGCAATTCCTGCCGCAAACCCCTGATTTTCTGTCAGGGAAGAAATAAATGTGCCTACGGCAATCATCGCCGCTCCCATAACAAAAAATGCAAAAAGGGAGCCATAGGAAGTCAGCAGATAAACTTCCCCAAACTGCGCAAAGATAAGCGGGTAAAGGGCAACGATGCACAATGGAACCAGATAAATTACAAGAAGTGCGAGGTATTTTCCCACCACAATCTGGGATGTCCCAAGCGGAAGGGAATATAGAAGCTGGTCTGTTTTCTGTTTCCGTTCCTCGGCAATCACTCGCATAGTCAAAATGGGGATAATCACTACAAATCCAAGACATACATAGCCTAATACATATTCAAAATTTGCCACCGCCGACTGGATATTATAGATTAAAGCTCCGATTCCTACGAAAGCTAACAGAAAAGCCGAAAAAATATACGCAGTCAAAGAGTGGAAATACCCTGACAATTCATGTTTTAATACTGCAATCATTCTCTGTCCACCTCACTTTCCTTTAACGAGTCACTTACTGCCTGATTATCCCCCTCCGTCAATTCAATAAATACATCTTCCAGATTCGCCTTTTTAGATGACATCTCTAAAATTGCTTTTTTCTTATCGGCAAACGCAAAAAAGAGTTTCCGGCAGATTTCCTTTACATTCCCGGATTCTGTCTTCACATTTACCGCTGTCAATCCATCCTCTTGCGTTTTCATATCCCATTCTGCAATCTGGCTGATTTCAGAAAGAACTTCATCAATTTCTTCTTTCGAAGCCTCCGCGGAAAAAGAGATACCATTAGATGCTAACAGCAGCTTCTCCAGATTTTCCGGTTTGTCGAAGGCAACCAGCTTTCCCTGTGATATAATCAAAACCTTTTCACAGATAGCCTGAACCTCTGATAAAATGTGGGAGCTTAGGATAACCGTATGATTCTCACCAAGCTGCTTAATCAGCTCCCTGATCTCTATAATCTGAATCGGATCAAGTCCCACTGTCGGTTCATCAAGAATAATGACTCTGGGACTTCCAAGCAGCGCTTGGGCAATCCCCACCCGCTGCCGGTATCCTTTTGATAAATTGGATATCAGCCGATCCATCACATGCCCGATCTTTGTCTGTCTTGCCACATCCTCAATCTGCTTTTTAAGTTCCTGTCCCTTAAGCCCCTTTGCTTCACCTACAAATTTCAGATATTCTGCAGGCGTCTCATTCATATAAAGCGGCGGCTGTTCCGGGAGATAGCCAATCGTTTTTTTCGCCCATTCCGGTTCTTCAAAAATATCATACCCATTAATCCGTACTTGCCCTTCCGTCGCTGACAGGCAGCCTGTCATAATATTCATTGTCGTAGACTTTCCCGCCCCATTGGGGCCCAGAAAGCCATATACATGCCCTTCGTCAATTTCAAAGGACAAGTCGCTTACTGCCATAAAATCACCGTAACATTTGGTTAAATGCTCAACTGCTATCATCGCAACCCTCCTGCATAAATTATTTTGTTTTCATCTGCCCTTTCATATTATCGGGTTCAGTTTTTATAACTTACAATAGTTTGTTAAACTGAAAATAAACTCTGACGGTTTTTTTGTGAAAAAAACATGAATTCTACTGATTGTTTATTTTCAGTTTATCTTCCTCACTATAATTAAAGTCAGAATGAATAAGAATTAAAATCAAATAAGTG
>BLMJ01000205.1 GCA_011960625.1 Lachnospiraceae bacterium
TCTTGGACTTCTCCACCTGGAGATTATCCAGGAACGTCTGGAGAGAGAGTATAATCTGGATCTGGTGACCACAGCTCCGGGTGTAATCTATAAAGTGCATAAGACCAACGGTGAGGTGATTGAGCTTACGAACCCTTCCAATCTGCCGGATCCATCGGAGATTGACTATATGGAGGAGCCTATGGTAAAGGCAGAGATCATGGTTACGTCAGAATTTATCGGTGCGATCATGGATCTGTGTCAGGAGCGTCGGGGAGTCTATGACGGAATGGAATATATCGAAGAGACTCGTGCGGTGCTCAGGTATCATCTGCCGTTAAATGAGATTATCTATGACTTTTTTGACGCGCTGAAATCCCGTTCCAGAGGTTATGCTTCGTTTGACTATGAGATGGATGATTACGTACAGTCCAATCTGGTCAAGCTTGATATTCTCATCAACAAGGAAGAAGTAGACGCCCTGTCTTTCATTATTCATGCAGACACGGCTTATGAGCGAGGGCGTAAGATGTGTGAGAAACTGAAAGAAGAGATTCCAAGACAGCTCTTCGAGATTCCCATCCAGGCAGCAATCGGCAGCAAGATTATTGCAAGGGAGACGGTGAAGGCCATGCGCAAAGACGTGCTTGCCAAATGTTATGGCGGCGATATCAGCCGAAAGCGGAAGCTTCTTGAAAAGCAAAAGGAAGGTAAGAAGCGGATGCGCCAGGTAGGAAATGTAGAGATTCCTCAGAAGGCCTTCATGAGCGTGCTGAAACTGGATGATAAATAAGACGTGATGGTGGAAATGAAAAAGAAAGAATTAGAGTTATATATCCATATCCCTTTTTGTATAAAAAAGTGTCAATATTGTGATTTCCTGTCGGCTCCGTCCTCTAAGGAGGAACGGCAGGAATATGTGAAAGGCCTTTGCCGGCAGCTCCGTTCTTACGGGGAGCTGGCGAAGGCTTATCATGTTAGCAGTATTTTTATCGGCGGAGGGACTCCTTCCATATTGGAAGGAGCACAGATTAAGGAGATATCTGAAGCGGTTTGGGAAACATTTCTGATTGACCAGGGGGCGGAGATTACGATTGAGATCAATCCTGGTACGGTGACAGAAGAAAAGCTGACCGCATTTCACAGGGCAGGCATTAACCGTCTGAGTATTGGATTGCAGTCCACAGTGGACGAAGAGCTAAAGAGGCTTGGAAGAATCCATAGCTACGAGGACTTCCTTCACACATACCGAATGGCTAGAGAGAAGGGATTTGAGAATATTAATGTAGATCTGATGTCGGCAATCCCAGGGCAGAGATTGTCAAGTTGGGAAGAGACGCTTAAAAAAGTAGCACAGTTAAGACCAGAGCATATCTCAGCGTATAGCCTCATCATTGAGGAGGGGACGCCGTTTTATGAAAAATACGGCGGAAGGACAGACACAGCCGAAGGATTGGATAGAGGGGGCAGGGATACCGTTCAACTTTCAGAAAAACTGCCGGAGGAAGAGGAGGAACGGCAGATGTATTGGAGAACGAAGGAGGTTCTTGAGCGGTATGGTTATCAAAGGTATGAGATCTCCAATTATGCAATACCGGGATATGAGTGCAGGCATAATCTGGGATACTGGAATCGGACGGAGTATCTGGGGATTGGCACAGGGGCGGCCTCTCTTATGGCGCACCAGAGATGGAATTACGGAGAAGAGCCGGAAAGCTTAAGTGTACAGGAGCGGATGGAAGAGTGTATGTTTCTGGGACTTCGGAAGATGGAGGGAGTGTCAAAGACGAAATTTAGGAAAGAATTTGGATGTGGGATAGAAGAGGTGTATGGCGAAATTCTTCGGAAAATGTGCAGGCTGGGCTTGATGGAGGATGCCGGCGGTTTTGTGCGGCTGACAGAGCGGGGAATTGATGTCAGCAATGGGGTGATGTGTGAGTTCTTGGCTTGAATATGCTCCTTTGTTTTTTTCATAAAGGCTAATCTACTTAGGCCCAGCATACTTATGCACCCCATCACCAATTTCTTGTCTGGCATTTCCTAAAGACGGAATAGTCTTTCCGCTTGGAATTGCCGCATCTACTTTTTCTTCAACCGGTATATTCTAGATAAGCCAATGTGTAAAATTCTTGAAAAGCGGATGCGTTATATCTTCCATACATTACATCTGAAGCACGATTCCAATACAGGCCCCCGCCGCAATCCACATTAAGGGGTGAAGTTTTCCCAGTTTCTTAATCTGCAGCAGCGCAAAAGCACCTATGCACACCGCCGCATTAACCAGATTCACATGTATCCTGCCTTCCGCAGAAGTCACAATCGCAATTTTAATCAGTTCCCACACCGCGTATCCGATAAGTGCGGCAACCGCCGGGCGGATGCCGTAAAAAGCTGCTTTTACATTCGTATTTTCACTAAAATTCTCAAGAAATTTTGCAATCAATATGATAATAATCCAGGCGGGAGCCGTAAGCGCCAGCGTCGCCACGATAGCCCCTAAAAAGCCGGCGGCGTTATAGCCGGCATAGGTGGCCATATTGATTCCTACCGGCCCGGGAGTACTCTCGCTTATGGCCACCATGTTTGTAAGCTCACTTACGGTAAACCAGTCATATTTGTTGGCCAGATCCATAAGAAAGGGCAGTGTCGCCATTCCTCCGCCAATGGAAAACAGTCCAATCTTAAAAAATTCAAAGGCAAGGATCAGATAAATCATGCAGACCGCCTCCTTTCCATATGTTTTGCAATGATTCCCGTTATACCGGAAAGAACGATGACAAGCGCCGTGGGGACCGGAGTAAAACATGCCAGAACAAAGGCAATCAGGAAGACGACAGCCCCCAGTTTATCCACGATCCCCTTTTTCGCCATTGTAAACACGGTATTCAACATCAAGGCACAGACTACAATCCGGATTCCTGCCAGTGCATGAAGAACTACAGGCATATGGATGAAGCTTTTAAGAATCGAGGCAACCAGACAGATAATAATAAGGGAAGGGGAGACCATTCCCAAAGTTCCGGCCGCGCTGCCTAAGAACCCGGCCTGCTGATAACCTACATAAGTAGCAGTGTTGACTGCAATGATTCCAGGGGTACACTGCCCGATGGCATAGATGTCTAGAAGCTCCTCCTCAGTACACCAGCCGTATTTCTTTACAACTTCCCGCTGCAGCATAGGCAGCATGGCAAGCCCGCCGCCGAAGGTCAGCCCGCCGATTTTAAAAAAACTTACATACAATTCACCTAATTTTTTCGCTTTCATAGATACCATATCTCCCTAAAGTAATTTCGACATAATAAATGCATATATCTCCTGATTCTTTTTGGTCCAGTTATGCGCAATCGTCTCCGCCGCCGTCTCCGTAGGGGCGGTCACAGTCAGGTCAATCAGCGGAAGCCTTTGTTCGATAACCTGGCATTTTACTGAGTATTCTCCGTTGGGATTCCGGTAATAGTCGGACTTTACCGATACTTCGTTCTTCAGCTCATACTTTTTCTGCTTCAGAAACCCATTAATATCATTCTGGATTGCAGGAGAGATATCATTTCGAAAATAATAGACAATCTCCGTCCCTTCCTCCGTAATATGATAAAATGTCCGGTTATGCGTGGACTCCTCCCGCACAAGATTTGAATCCACCAGTTCCGAGATCGCCTGCTGCAGTTTAAAATAGGTGGTGTATCCCTGCTCCAGGATGAACTCGGAGATCTGCGCATTGGTCAGGGGAAAATCCACCCTGTTTAAGATATACAGAATGATCAGTTTGTATAATTTGAGAGGTTTGTCCATATTAGCATTCCTTTCCCTGCCAGATGTCATGCTCTTGCAAGTATGCATGCAAACGATTGAGCACCTGGCGTTTATTTCCCGTCCACAGCGGGGCGATTAGAAGGGATTTCGGCCCGTCCCCAGTCAGCCGGTGCACCACGAGATCTGGGCGCAGAGTACAGAGACATCTGCCCAGTATATGGAAATACTCTTCCATATCGGGAAGGCGGAAGGGATGTTCTTGGTAGTAAAGGGCGAGATCCGTATGTTTTAATATATGTAATAATTGAAATTTTACCCCCTGGATGTCAAGGGTATTCAAGTATCTGACGGTGGCAAGCTGATGCGCCAGATCCTCCCCGGGAAGTCCCAGAATGGTGTGGACAATAACCGGAATCCGGCGTGCCCGCAGATTTTGAACAGCCTTAGCAAACACGGGAAGCTCATAGCCCCGACGGATAAATGCCGCAGTCTCAGGATGGATGGTCTGAAGTCCAAGCTCCACCCATACGGGCTTTATCCGGTTCAGATCCTCCAATAGTTCCAGTACGTCCGGTTCAAGGCAGTCCGGACGAGTGGCAATATCCAGAATCCGAATATTTGGATGACGGAGGGCCTCGGTAAATATATTACGTAAGTGAGCAGTCGGGGCATAGGTGTTGGTATATGCCTGGAAATAAGCAATATAAGAGCTGCCGTTATATTTCCCTGCAATCCTTGCCCTGCCTTGTTCAAGCTGCTCTGTGACAGAAAGGTTTTTGTCGGCGGCAAAATCCCCCGACCCGCCTGCACTGCAGAAGATACAGCCCCGGCTTCCAACAGTTCCGTCACGGTTGGGGCAGGTCATCCCTGCATTGAGAGAAATCTTATAAACCTTCTCCCCATAGGTCTGTTTCAGATAGTCATTTAAAGAATAGTAGCGGTTCAGATCAACCATTCCTTTCAGATTCTGTGAAATATGTGTATTAAAATATCCGTTCGCCTCAGTTGGCTGAACGATATTACTATAATATCATTCTTAGGTCATCAAATCAATAAAAAGGCTTTTAAATTTCCAGGAAATGTAGTATAATAGCATTTAATTCCAACTGGGTCAGTTCAGGCCCCTCATATCCCAGGGAAAACATATATAGATACTTGGTATGTCAAATATTTGTATAGGTGGAAAAATTATTCGAAAAATGAAAGGATATTTATAAATGAGAGAGAAGTATGAATCATTGCCCTTATCTACACTAAAAGATCTTGCCAAAGCCCGAGGTCTGAAAGGAATATCGACAATGAAGAAAGCTGAGCTGATTGAGCGGATGCTAGAAGAAGACGAGAAAGATAAACAGGCATCAAGAGAACAGGTGAAGGAGATGTCTGCAAATACAGGGGATAAAGAAGTTCATGATATAGACAGGCTGGATAGCGGAATTACTGCTCATGGGATTCTGGAGGTGCTTCCGGACGGGTACGGATTTATCAGAAGCGCCAACTATCTGCCGGGAGAGAATGACGTGTATGTTTCACCGTCCCAGATCCGTAAGTTTAACTTAAAGACAGGGGACATATTGGAGGGAAATACACGGATTAAAACACAGCAGGAGAAGTTTAGCGCACTGTTATACTTGACCAGAATCAATGACATTGATCCAATGAGAGCCATGCGGCGTACGAATTTTGAAGATATGACGCCAATCTTTCCGGATGAGAGGCTTCGGATGGAGTCTGGTAAGACAAGCACTGCCATGCGGATTGTAGATCTTCTGTCGCCTATCGGGAAAGGGCAAAGAGGTATGATCGTTTCGCCTCCGAAGGCAGGTAAAACCACGCTTCTGAAACAGGTAGCCCTGTCTGTGCGCAAGAATAATCCAGAGATTCATCTGTTGATTCTGCTGATTGACGAGCGCCCCGAGGAGGTTACGGACATCAAGGAGACCATTGAAGGGGACAACGTGGAAGTTATCTACTCTACATTTGACGAATTGCCAGAGCATCACAAGCGTGTGTCGGAGATGGTAATTGAGCGCGCGAAGCGTCTGGTAGAACATAAGAAGGATGTGATGATCCTTCTGGACAGTATCACACGTTTGGCCAGGGCTTATAACCTGACAGTTCCCCCGTCTGGAAGAACTCTGTCCGGCGGTCTCGACCCAGCAGCCCTGCACATGCCCAAGCGGTTCTTTGGTGCGGCAAGAAACATGCGGGGCGGCGGAAGCCTTACCATTCTGGCAACGGCTCTCGTCAACACAGGAAGCAAGATGGATGATGTGATCTACGAGGAGTTTAAGGGAACCGGTAACATGGAATTGGTATTAGACAGGAAGTTATCCGAGAAGAGAGTATTCCCTGCCATTGATATTCCGCAGTCCGGCACCAGAAGAGAAGACTTGCTTCTGTCTCGTGAGGAGCAAGAAGCGGTTGACACTATGCGCCGCGCACTGAACGGTATGAGAGCGGATGAGGCCGTGGAGAACATTTTGAATATGTACAGCAGGACCCGCAACAATGAAGAGTTGATTCAAATGGTAAAAAAGACAAAATTAATCTAGACAATGTCCGGTTTTTATGGTACAATAACCACGCTGTTTAGATAACGTAAGAAATGCGTAGCCGATGGTTAGGTTATGATTAACAGCCGGACATTGTTATGGAGACCGGCCGGAGGCATATGACGAAATAAAGAAGAGGTGAAGATCATGAAAGAGGGAATACATCCAACATATCATCAGGCAACTGTAACTTGTAACTGTGGCAACACGTTTGTGACAGGTTCTACAAAAGAAGATATCCACGTAGAGATCTGTTCCAAGTGCCATCCATTCTACACAGGCCAGCAGAAAGCAGCTCAGGCTCGCGGTCGTGTTGATAAGTTCAATAAGAAATACGGAATGGGTAAATAAGATTGCAGGTATCGGGTTGAGGTTGTATGATCTCAGCCCTTTTCTATATCTGTTTTTCCGAACAGGAAAATTAGTGCAGATGACAGGTTCATGACAAGGCGTACAGAATTGTCAATAGAGGCGGGAGGAATCAGATTACAATATGAAATCATCAAATATAGGCGGCCAGGCGGTGCTGGAAGGGATTATGATGAAACATAAGGATGAATATGCGGTTGCAGTGCGCAAGCCTGACGGTGAGATCCTTGTGAACAGGGAAACGTACAAAAGCATTGTCCACAGATGGAAGAAACTGACAGAAATTCCATTTATTCGGGGAGTCTTTAATTTTATTGATTCCATGGTGCTGGGAATGAAGACGCTGACCTATTCCGCCAGCTTTTTTGAGGAGGAAGAGGAGGTATCAGAACTGACAGAAAAGGAGGCGCAGAAGCAGGAGAAGAAGGAAAGTCTGCTGATGGGGGCTACGGTTGTGTTTTCTATCGTGATGGCGGTTGCAATCTTTATGGTGCTGCCATATTTTCTGTCGTCTCTGTTAGAAAAATATATCCCGTCTTACGGAGTGCGTACGGTGATCGAGGGCTTTGTTCGGATTGGGATCTTTATCGTATATGTGCTTCTGATTTCACGGATGGAGGATATCCAGAGAACATTCATGTATCACGGTGCAGAGCATAAGTGTATCAACTGCATTGAACATGGTCTTCCTCTGACGGTGGAGAATGTGCGGAGCAGCTCCAGACAGCATAAGCGGTGTGGAACAAGCTTTCTGTTTCTGGTGCTTGCCATCAGTATCATTATGCTGGTCCTGGTGCGTGCCGAGACTCCGGTCATGCGGATTGTGATCAGGATTGTCCTGCTTCCTGTAATTGCTGGGATTTCCTATGAGTTTCTTAAGCTGGCAGGGCGCAGTGAGAATGTGGTTGTGAACCTGTTAAGTAAGCCGGGACTTGCAATACAGAAGTTGACGACCAAAGAGCCTGACGACGGTATGATCGAGGTGGCGATCCAGGCGGTTGAGGCAGTATTTGATTGGAGAGCGTATGAGGCAGAGAATTTTCACACTGCAACAGATTATTAAGGCTGGAACAGAACGCTTAGAAGCGGCCGGCATTGACGAGGCGGCGCTGGATGCCTGGTATCTTCTGGAGTATGTGACAGGTATCAGTCGGGCAGCGTATTATGGGGAACCAAAGCGAGAGCTTGGAGAAGAGCAGGCGCGTCGGTATCTGGAGTGTATTGAGAGGCGAAAAAAAAGGATTCCGCTGCAGCATATTACAGGGGAACAGGAATTTATGGGATATCCGTTTTATGTGAATGAGCATGTGCTGATCCCGCGCCAGGATACGGAGACTTTGGTGGAAGAGGCGGTAAAATTAATTAGCGGCAGGAGGAAACGAGGGACTAAGGTACTGGATATGTGTACAGGTTCCGGGTGTATCCTGCTTAGTATTCTGAAAATGTGTCCGGAGGCAGAAGGTGTAGGGTGTGACATTTCCAAGGAGGCGCTGGCCGTGGCAGAAAGAAATGCGAAGAGGCTGGGAGTGATAGCCAAGTGGGTTAGGTCAGATTTGTTTAGGGAATTTACGCAAAACCCTCATATTGAGAAATACGATATGATCGTGTCGAATCCGCCCTATATCCGTACCTCAGATATAGAAGGGCTTCAGGAGGAGGTTCGTTTTCATGATCCGCAGATTGCATTGGATGGCGGGGAAGACGGATTCGTTTTTTACAGAAAAATTATAAAAGACAGTATTTCTTATATAGAGGACGGAGGCTGTCTGCTGTTTGAAATCGGCTGTGACCAGGGAGAGGAGGTAGCAGCTTTGATGGAGGAATACGGATATGAGGACGTAAGAGTAAAAAAGGATTTGGCGGGCCTTGAGCGGATTGTGTCGGGCCGTTACAATAGGGGAAGAATTTGTGAAAAGAGAAAAAAATAGGAAATAGTCGGAGGAAGTAAGATGTTTGATAGATTAGAAGATTTGCTGATTCGTATGGAGGAGATCTTAAGTGAACTTCAGGAGCCGGATGTGGCCAGCGACCAGAATCGGTTCCGTAAACTTATGAAAGAACAGAATGACCTGTCTCCTATTGTGGAGGCGTATAAGGAATATAAGGCATGTAAGCAGACGATCGAGGACAGCCTTCAGATGTTAGAGGAAGAGTCTGATGAGGAGATGCGGGAACTTGCCAAGGAGGAACTGAATGCTTCCAAGGCAAGGGTTGAAGAGTTGGAAAGAGAACTGAAGATTCTGCTGCTGCCCAAGGACCCCAATGATGATAAGAATGTAATTGTAGAAATTCGTGCAGGTGCGGGAGGCGATGAGGCTGCTTTATTTGCGGCGGAGATTTATCGAATGTACCTGCATTATGCAGAAAGCAGACGTTGGAAGGTGGAGCTTGTTGAGTGTGAGGAGATTGGTATTGGCGGTATGAAGAACGTTACCTTCATGATTAATGGAAGCGACGCCTATTCGGTGATGAAATATGAGTCGGGCGTACACCGTGTCCAACGTGTGCCGGAGACGGAGTCGGGCGGACGGATTCATACGTCTACGATTACGGTGGCTGTAATACCGGAGGCGGAGGAAGTGGATGTTCAGATTGATGAGAAGGATATCCGTATTGATGTCATGAGGGCTTCCGGTAACGGAGGACAGTGTGTCAATACAACGGATTCAGCTGTCCGGTTGACCCATTATCCTACAGGTATTGTGATCTACAGCCAGACAGAGAAGTCCCAGCTTCAGAACAAGGATAAGGCTTTTGCTCTGCTGCGGGCTAAGCTCTATGATCTGGAATGTCAGAAGCAGCATGACGCTGAGGCGGAGGCAAGGAAGAGCCAGATTGGGACGGGGGATCGTTCCGAGAAGATCCGTACTTACAACTTCCCTCAGGGGCGTGTAACAGACCATAGAATCGGGCTGACACTTTATAAGCTGGATAAGATTATGAACGGGGACATTCAGGAGATTATCGACGCATGTATTGCAGCGGATCAGAGCGCGAAGTTGGCGAATATGAGTGAGTAATAACAGAGGGGCGACGGTCTTTCCATTTATTTGACACGGGTGCACACCGGCCCGTGTCAAACATAGCTAATGGCGTTTAATGGCGGATGCATTATATTATGATTTTTTCTTAATCGCTAATTCAGGATAATACGTATCTGTTTCTTTGCCATAAACTTCAATATTCAAATAAATTTGCTTGTTCATATTCCAAGGTAGGTAAGTAACCATTGTTATTTGAACAAGCTTTTCTTGACGTATTTCTCCTGTAAGGGTTATGTTTACATGTATGTGAGCGCCAAACTCATAGGGGTGGTCAAATCCAAGAATATCCCACTCTTCGATATAAAGTATAAATAGAACTTGCGGCAGTATTTTTATAAGGCGAAATATTTTTAAGGAGGAAGTATGAAATGACGATGCTGAGGGATTTATCTATATATTGGTCTATGCTCCATATACTTATTGTATTTATTCTGTTATTCCGCCCACGGTTTGATAGAAAAAAGACTGTTCTGATAACAGGGATATGTATGGGAGTCTTAATGCTATTGAACGGGGGGCTGCTGGCGGTGGCGGGCTTTGAAGTGCTGGGGAACGTATTCCTGATTACTTGTACTGTCCCTAGTTTGATCCTTTTCTATGTGTTAAGTGCAGACCGCAATTTTAAATTTTTCTTTTCTTTCTGCCTGGCGGATACCTCTTGCCTGTGGATTATGGCAGTTACGAATCTGCTGGATTATTTTCTAGGCGGCGGGCAGTATATGGTGATGTTTGTCAGCAGGCTAATTGCTTTTCCCCTTGTAGAGTATCTGATCTGGCGGTATTTAAGGAAACCTTATCTGGAGCTGCAGGAGGGAGTGCAAAAGGGGTGGGGGATTTTTTCTGGGATGACGATGCTGTACTATGTCTTGCTGGCGGTAACCGTCCAGTACCCCACCAATATCGTCAATCGGCTTGAGGATATCTTTCAATGTGTGCTGATTTTGCTGCTGATGTTGTTAAATTATGCCACAATTTTTACATCTCTTTACCGGCAGCTTCTGCTTTATCGGAAGCAGCAAAGCGAGCGTATTCTTCTGGAACAGAAGAATCTACTGAAGGCACAGCTTGAGAATCAGCAGCGTATTCGTAGGATGAAGCATGATATGAAGGGATATTCTGCAACACTTCTAGGCCTGCTTGCGGAAGGAAAGACAAAAGAAGCGTTGGTGTATCTGAAAGGTGTGGAGACGGAGATGGATACTCTGGAGGGGGCCTTCTGTGCCAATCCTTACATTAATGCGGTATTTGTCCAGTATTCTGGAAAGCTGGAGGAGCTGGGGGCAGAATATACCATGAACATACAGGCTGGAGAGGCAGAACTTCCATATATGGAGCTATGCCAGATTCTATCCAATGGGCTGGAAAATGCCTGTGATGCCTTAGAAAAGCTTGAAATAGAGAAGCGTGAGGCTTCTGTGGAAATGAAGTACAACAGGCAATATCTCATCATACAGATCAAGAACCGCTGCCGCGAGGACTTGTGTGTGGAGAGAGGAAATATCCCGACTACGGACAAGGCAGAACCGGGTCATGGCTTTGGACTCCCCACCATACAGACGGCAGCAGGCAGGATTGGCGGGGATATGATGTGTTATACGGAAGAAGGAAACTTTGTGCTGGAAGTAATGGTGTCACTTGCGGTGCTTCGGGAAAGAATGAAACAGATATAGGCAGATACATGCCAGTATCAGGAGGATGTCTGCAAACAAAGTCCCTTCGATGCCGAACCCTACATTGTATGCGAAACTGTCTTTTGCCGTGGAAATATCCAGCCGGAAGACAGAATATGGAGATACGATGCCGGAGTTCGGCAGTCCGAAAATGATATTCTGTGTAAAATTCCACATGGCATGCATGGACATGGCGCACCAGATACTATCCATATAATAGACCATGAACGAAAATAAAACCCCGACGATGAAAATATTTAACACGGATAAAACCGTCACGCCTTCGTTCGTCAGATGCAGGACTGCGAAAAGTAAGGAATTCCCGATGACAGCGACCGCCGGATGACGATAACTTTGTCTGAGCCTCTGATACAGGAATCCACGGCAGACCAGTTCTTCCGCCGATGACTGGACGAAGACGGAGATGAAAATGAGTATAAAAGCGGCAGGTTTGAAAGAAGCGTAATGCAGCGAAATATCTTTGTGAAGCCATGCCGCAAGAATACATATGCCGTTCAGCCCGAAACCGAGGACGAATCCCAGCAGGAGGCTTTTTAAGTTGTTGCCTGCCGCATTTCGTCCGAGTGATTTCAGGATGGGGCGGTTTTTCTTTGTAAACCGCAGATATAAAAGCGTCAGTATCCAGATGCCTATAAAACTCAGATACATGTAGATGGTAATTGCGATGTCCGTACTTGTCATGAAGGGGAGGAAACCCAGTAGCATTCCCAACATCTGCCCGAGTATGATGAGCAGTATCGCAATAAGGTATAGTATAAATAGATGATCAGATAGTTTACGTTTCGGAGTGTTGTCCATATTATCCCTTTCTTAAAAATTATGATTGATTTCGTTTGTCTCATAATTGCATATGCCTGAATTTTATCTTTGTATCCTTTCTGTATGTGGAGCGGGAAGTTCATGCGCGGCAAAGAGAAAAACGATAATAGGATCGTATCACAGTATTTTTTCAGGGTCAACGAAATCTTAAAATATTCTTGACATATATCGAGGTATGATATAAAATATATATCGAAGTACAATATATTGAGATTCAATATATTGTGGCGATACATATCGGGAAAAGGCTCAAGATAACGGTTAGAAAGGGGGGAGGAGATGACAGACAGGATAAAACGAGTGTATGTTCCTATGACGGAAACCGGTTTCTACATTTTATACTGTCTGCAGGATGAGATGCACGGATATAACATCGGGCAGAAAGTAAAACAGATGACGGGCGGGGAAGTGACCATCAGCCCGGGGACGATGTACGGAACACTGTCTAAGATGGAAAAGGACGGGTTAATCAGGTTTGTAAGGGAAGAGGAGAAGCGGAAGCTCTATGTGATTACGGAGCTTGGAAACGAGATTCTTGGCATAGAGCTTCACCGGATTGAACGGTTATATCAGAACAGTAAAGGAGTGTATGTTTATGGCAGATAGAGTGGTATTTCGATTGTGGACGATTACGGATTATGAAAAAGAAGAACAGTTCTTAAAGGACCAGCATCGAAAAGGATGGAAGTTCACAAGATACCTGATTCCGGGATTCTACTTATTTGATAGGTGCGAACCGGGCGAGGTGGTGTACAGAGTGGACTTTGACAATGCGGCAGAGAGAGAGAAGAGCGAATATTTGCAGATGTACCGAGATTATGGATGGGAATATGTGTCTGAGGCAAATCGTTTCCGCTTTTTCCGAAAGCCTGCAGACAGTACGGAGAAGAAAGAAAACGAGATTTTCAGTGACGATGAATCAAAACTTGAGATGATTGACCGAATTTTCAGGAGAAGAATGATACCGCTTCTGTGCGTGTTCCTGTTTTGCCTGCTGCCCCAGCTTTTCATCCAGTATATGATGTGGCTTGAGTATGGGAGGATAGCGCAGAAGGTATTGACCGTTATCTTCTGCGTCCTTTTTGTATTGTATATGTGGCTGTTTATCCACTGCGGAAGGGGAATCCGCAGATTAAAGCGGAAATATAAAAAATGTGGTCCATAAGGCGTGATATGCGTTGATACAGGAGGGAAAATATGATATCCTTGGCAAAGAAAGCCGGATTTTTTGAATGGGAGGTCATTGTATGATAATCGGAGCAGTTATGGTTCCCCATCCTCCGCTGATATTACCGGAAATCGGCAGAGGAGAGGAACAAAATATTCAGGACACAGTTTGCGCATATCATGAGGTCGGGAGAAGGATAGCGGAATGGAAACCGGAGACAATTGTGCTGATTTCGCCCCATCAGATTATGTATGCGGATTATTTCCATATTTCGCCGGGGAACGTCGGAAAAGGCGATTTCGAACAGTTTCGCGCGGGGCAGGTGAAGATGGAGGCCGTCTATGATACGGAATTTGTGGAAACGCTCGGTAAACTGGCGGAGGCGGGGAATCTCCCGGCAGGAACAGCCGGGGAACGTGACAGGCGGTTAGACCACGGGACGATGGTGCCGCTCTATTTCATAAATCCGTATTGGGCGGATTATAAGCTGGTCAGGGTAGGACTGTCAGGGCTTTCCCTTGCGGCGCATTATGAACTGGGTCAGCGTATTAAGGAGACGGCAAAAGTCCTTGGGCGGAAGATTGCGGTGGTTGCCAGCGGGGATTTGTCTCATCGGCTTACCCAGAAGGGGCCTTACGGATATCGGGAAGAAGGGCCGGAGTATGACCGCCGGATTATGGAGGCGATGGGAAGGGGTGAGTTTGGGAAACTGCTGGAATTTCCGGAGGATTTCTGTGAGAAAGCGGGAGAGTGCGGCCACAGGTCTTTTACGGTTATGGCGGGAGCGCTGGACAGGCAGGAGGTTACGGCAGAGCGTCTCTCCTATGAGGGACCCTTTGGAGTCGGGTATGGTATCTGCACTTATGAGGTTGGCGGCAGAGATTTGACACGCAATTTTAAGGAGCAGTATGAAGAGAAGGAACGTGAACGGATATGCAGGCTGAGGGAAAAGGAGGACGCCTATGTGTGCCTTGCCAGAGAGACGATAGAAACCTATGTCCGTACGGGCAGGAAGGGAGAGCTGCCTAAGAAGCTGCCTGAGGAAATGTATACCCAGAGGGCAGGGGTATTTGTTTCCATAAAGAAGGAGGGGCAGCTTCGGGGGTGTATCGGCACGATTCAGCCGGTGCAGCCGTCCATAGCGGAAGAGATTGCCGAGAATGCCGTCAGCGCATCCGTAAAAGACCCGAGATTCTCTCCGATTGAGCCGGAGGAGCTTGAAAAACTGGTGATTAGTGTAGACGTGCTGGGGGATACGGAAAAGATTGGCTCTGAGGATATGCTGGACGTCAGACGCTATGGCGTGGTGGTGACGAAGGGATACCGGCGGGGGCTGCTCCTGCCGAATCTGGACGGGATTGACACGGTTGAGGAGCAGGTTCGGATTGCGAAGCAGAAGGCAGGAATTGGGGAGCAGGAAGAGGTTGAGCTGGAGCGGTTCGAGGTAATACGGCATTTTTAAGCCATAGCGCTTAAGAACCAGGGAGGGCTGTCATGAAAACGGTATGCAGAGTGTGTATGCACCATTGTGGTTTGGAACCCGGCCAGCGAGGAAGGTGCGGGGCGAGAAAGAATGAGGGCGGGCAGATTGTCTGTGAAAATTACGGGAAGGTTACTTCTTTGGCGCTGGATCCCATTGAGAAGAAGCCTTTTAGGAGGTTCCGGCCGGGAAGTTACATTCTGTCCGTAGGGAGTTACGGGTGTAATCTGCGGTGTCCGTTCTGCCAGAACCATGAGATTTCTATGGCATTTTTGCGAAAGGACAGTGTGAAAGATAATTCTTTCGGGGCAGCTTCTGAGGAGGCGCAGGGGAGAGTTGGGTCGATTTATGTGTCTCCGCAGATGCTGGCAGAGAAAGCATTTGCTTATACTAAGCAGGCAGGACATGAAGGAATTGAAAATATAGGCGTCGCATTTACCTATAACGAGCCGCTAGTTGGATGGGAATATGTGCGTGACGCGGCGAGGCTTATTAAAGAGCTGGGGATGGTGAATGTTCTGGTCACGAATGGGACGGCGTCGGGGGAGGTTTTGGAAGAGATACTTCCGTATATGGACGCCATGAATATTGACTTGAAGGCGTTCCGGCCGGAGACTTACCGGAAGTTTGGCGGGAATCTGGAGGTGGTCAGGGAGTTTATTTTAAGGGCTGCAAAATCCTGCCATGTGGAGCTGACTACGCTGGTCGTACCGGGGGAGAATGATTGTGAGGGGGAGATGGAGGAAGAGGCAAGGTGGATTGCGTCTGTGGAAAAGTCTGTGGAGAAGAAGATTCCCCTTCATGTCACCCGGTTTTTCCCGCAATACCGCATGACGGACAGGGCGGCGACGGATGTTTTGCAGGTATATCGGCTTGCGGAGACAGCAAGGGAGTATCTGGAATATGTGTTTGTTGGGAACTGTTGACGGGGAAGGTTAAGAGGGCGTTATATATGAAAAAAATCTTATATCATGGCTCTGAAAATATTATAGAACAGCCAGATTATCGCAAAGGTTCGAAAACGAACGATTATGGAAGAGGATTTTATTGTACGGAAGAGATTGAGCTGGCAAAGGAATGGGCTTGCGCTTTTGGCGGCTCATCGGACATACTGTCAGAATGGGAGTATTGCGGCGGGGGCAATCTCCCTGCAAAAACTTTCTGAAGCAATGCATCTCGGTAAACTAGGAGAGCAGGTTGTGTTAAAAAGCAGGAAGGCATTTTCGGCAATTCAATATCTTGGGAACGAACCGGCTGAGGCGGAAGTTTTTTATATGAAAAAGATAATGAGGGAGCGCGAGGCGAGGAGAGAATACAGAAGGAAACGCAGGGAGTCTGCAGACGTCAATGAATTGTTTATTCTGGATATTATGAGAGAGGGAATGGAGAATGGTGATACACGCTTATTCTGAGGAATATCTGTATTCGGCGCAGAGAATCATGGGAGATATGTTCGACTATGCTTCGGATTCCTATGAAATGGATTTGGATGTTTTTTTCAGCATGTTTCTTGTTTCGGATGTGGCGTATCAGTTCCAGACGGGGAATCCAAGTTATGTGGCGGGGAAAACCGGGTGTGAACTGGTAAAAGAGGTGATAAGAAAGAGCGGGCTTTCGCTTCCGGATTTGCCGGAGGAGATGTATCTGGATAAATCGCCTGAGTTTTGGGCGGGGTGGGCTTTGGCTTTTTATCAGTGGTATACGGGGAAAACTTTTCAGCGGATTTACAAGGCTGTGCCGATTCGTGAGATTTTGAGGATGTATCCGGCTTTTCATGAGATGGATATCATGCAGTTTGCGGATGCTATGAATGAAAGGCTTGCAAAGTTTTACACGGAGACGAATCTTCAACGCTACAGGCTTTATGCTGGGTTGTCCCAGGGTGAGCTGGCACAGATTTCCAATATCCCGGTAAGGCAGATACGGCTCTTTGAAGAGAGGCGGCAAAATATCAATCATGCGCGGGCAATTACCGTGATGAAGCTAGTGTGACGACACATTTACTTTCAGACAAATGACGCAGAATGGATTTTCAGACTGCAAGGCGG
>BLMJ01000206.1 GCA_011960625.1 Lachnospiraceae bacterium
CCTTCAGAAGAGATAAAACCAGGAGACAGGATATTGATTTTTAAGGAAAATATGAGTATACTATAGGCATACTGTATACAGGATACAAGGAGAAAATCTATGGATAAATTAGAGTTAAAGGCACTTGGGAAGATTAATCTGGGGCTTGACGTGCTGGGAAAGCGGGAGAATGGATATCACGACGTGCGTATGGTGATGCAGACGGTCTATCTCTATGACCAGATTTGGATGATAAAGACAAAGGAGCCGGGAATACAGCTTAATACCAATCTGTTCTATCTTCCGGTAAACGAGAATAATCTGGCATACCGGGCGGCGAAGCTTTTGATGGAGGAGTTTGACATACAGGAGGGCGTGAAGATTGTGCTGGATAAGCATATCCCTGTGGCTGCGGGGATGGCGGGCGGCAGTTCCAATGCGGCGGCGGTCTTGTTCGGGATGAACCGTATGTTTTCGCTGGGACTGTCCCAGAAGGCGCTGATGGAAAGGGGGGTTTTGCTTGGGGCGGACGTTCCCTACTGCATCATGAGGGGGACTGTGCTTGCGGAAGGGATCGGGGAGAAGCTGACCCCCCTTCCTCCTATGCCCAAATGTTTTGTGCTGCTTGCGAAACCGTCTATCAGTGTTTCGACAAAGATGGTGTACGAGAAGCTGGATTCCCATGAGATTGACGAACATCCGGATATTGACGGGATAATGGAAGGGCTTAAAGGGCATAATCTTCTTAAGGTGTCTGCCTGCTTGGGAAATGTATTAGAGAAAGTCACTGTGGAAGCCTATCCGGTGATTGAGCAGATTAAGAATACCATGAAGAAGAATGGTGCGCTCAACGCTTTGATGAGCGGAAGCGGTCCTACGGTCTTTGGGCTGTTTGAAGATAAGAAGGCAGCGAAGAAGGCGGCGTTCCGGATTCGGGAGCAGCAGCTTGCAAGACAGACCTACGTTACCGGCGTACACAATACGAGGAGGAGATAAGGGATGGAACTTAAGGTCAATATGAGCGAATATCTTCCGCTGCGGGACGTAGTGTTCAATACCCTGCGCCAAGCAATCCTGCGGGGAGAGCTAAAGCCTGGGGAACGGCTGATGGAGATTCAGCTTGCCAATAAGCTTGGCGTCAGCCGGACACCGATTCGAGAGGCGATCCGTAAGCTGGAGCTTGAGGGGCTTGTGCTTATGATTCCGCGCAAAGGCGCAGAGGTGGCTGATATTTCTGAGAAGAGCTTGAGGGACGTCCTAGAGGTGCGTAAGGCGTTAGAAGAGCTGGCTGTGAAGCTGACCTGTGATAAGATTAAGTGTGCGCAGATACGTGAGCTTAAGCATGCGGCCGAGGAGTTCCGTAAGACCTTAAAGAGCAGTGATATTACGCTGATTGCCGAGGCAGATGTACGTTTCCATGATGTGATTTATGAGGCGACGGATAACCAGAAACTGGTTCAGCTGTTGAATAACCTGAGGGAGCAGATGTACCGTTACCGCATTGAGTATCTGAAACGGCAGGAGGCGTACCCGCAGCTTTTGGCGGAGCATGAGGAGATTATCAGGCGGATTGAGAATAAGGAGAAGGAGCAGGCGGCGGAGATGGTTTGTAAGCATATTGATAATCAGGTGGAGGCTGTAATGGACGTGATACGTACGAAAAAAGGTGAGTGATAAAAAGAATTTTATAAGTTTTGTATAAAGAGAGTTTTGTATGTGAATACTCCTTATAACATGAATGTATGAATAAGGAGGTAGTTACATATGAACATAAAGAGTGAGTTTCGTTATCGCGGCAGGATTCGGCAGGTGGTTTGTCTGGTCTTTGGGATTTGTACGGCGGCTTTGCTGACAGGCAGTTGTGTGGAGCGTGGGATTGAGCGTGTGGAGGCGAAGATGGATGATACCCAGAAGACTCTGGCGAAAGAGGTGCTTAGGTTTCATGTGCTTGCCAACAGTGACAGTGATGAAGATCAGGCTGTGAAGATAAAAGTTCGGGATGCTGTGCTTGCGTATATGGAGGAGAGCATGGAAAGCCAGATAAAGGAGGAGCCGGATGCGAAGGAGACGAAGGCGTGGGTTGAGTCGCATCTGCAGGAATTAGAGGAGGTGGCTGACCGGACGGTTGCAAAGGAGGGGTATTCCTACCAGTCCAGGGCGGAGATTGAGGTCAGTTATTTTCCGGATAAGCTGTATGGGGATATTTTCTTCCCTCAGGGGGAGTATGAGGCGCTGAAGATTCGGCTGGGCGAGGCCAGGGGGCATAACTGGTGGTGTGTGTTGTATCCGAGCCTGTGTTTTACCGATACTGCCTGTACGGTAGTCAGCGACGAGGGGAAGCAGGGGCTTAGAAAAGTTCTGACAGCGGAAGAGTACGAGATGGTGACGGCGACGTCTGATTTTAAGATTAAGTGGTTTTTCTTTGGAGAGAGTACAGAGTAGGGGATGAAGCTGCTCAAAGTTACGGATTCCCGTTATCAGTGTGTCATTACGACAGAAAGGAGTTACATAGGCAGTGCAAAAGAGTAACAAATATA
>BLMJ01000207.1 GCA_011960625.1 Lachnospiraceae bacterium
ATTAAAAGCAGAAATTTGCAAAAGTACATAATCGGAACACTCATAGGGAGCATATACATTTTTTTAACAGCGCTTCCCTTAAACTCCATATTGTAAATCATACAGGCGGCGACTATGATACCGAACATATTCAGAACCATAATCATACCATACAACTGCGTAAGCAGAACGTCCATAGGAGCTAATGGCAGATTTAAAAGAGTGTCTTTCCGCACAAGAAAAGATACAATGGCATATGCTGCCCCCAAAATGCCGACTGCAAGCATTAAAGGAATAACGCCTGTGCGTTTCTCTTTTCTAAGCTCAATTACAAATGTCCTCATAGCTTCGCCCTCTGCTTTCTGATTAAGTTGTCTTTATCAACCATAGACAGGAACATATCTTCCAAATTATCCGCAGCATATCCAGACTGCAATGCGTTCTGCCGTAATTCGTCCAGACTGCCTTCAAATAGTAAGCGGCCATGATTGAGTATTCCGATATCGTCTGCCATTAACTCAATTTCAGACAGCATGTGCGAAGAAATAATAACCGTACAATCATAAAGAGCGGGCAACGATTTAATCAGATTTCGGATTTCATGTATGCCAGACGGGTCAAGTCCGTTTGTAGGCTCGTCTAAAATCAAAATAGGCGGTCTGCCCAACAAGGCTCCGGCAAGTCCCAACCGTTGCTTCATGCCTAATGAGTATTTTTTTGCAAGCCGTTCGCCAAATTCAGAAAGTCCTACAAGCTCCAATGCGTCTGCAACGGAATTTTTGGAAAGTCCCAAAATGCGGCGAATAACGTCAAGATTTTCTCTGCCTGTCAGATTTGCATAAAAAGAGGGTGACTCGATAAAGGAACCTACTTCTTTCAAAATGGAAAGCCGGTCATTCGGAAATTGCTTTCCGTGGATTGTGAAACTGCCTTTTGTGGGCGCGGTCAATCCTAAAAGCATTTTCATAGTAGTGGATTTTCCCGCACCATTCGGACCAAGAAAGCCGTAAACGCTGCCTTTCCGAATGTTTAGTGAAACGTTATTAACAGCCACAAAAGATTTGTATTTTTTTGTCAAATGTTTTGTTGTAATAATGTATTCCATATAAGCATCTCCTTTCATTGCTTATATGATACCAGCACAACCTTGTGACAACATTCTCTTTACCTTACATCTACCTTACATTTTCAGAAATCGAAAAAAAATTCACAATTATATGGTATGATGTAGCTGTGAAGGGAGATGGTACTATGAATGAAGATTATCTGCTAAATAAACGTATCCTGCTCGTCGATGATGAACAAGAGCTTTTAGATATGGTTTTGTCTATTTTGAATGAATACGGATTTCAAAATGTCAAAACTGCAAAAAATGTAAAAGATGCTAAGGAACAAGCTGAAAAATTCCGCCCGGAATTAGCAATACTTGACGTAATGCTTCCGGACGGGAATGGGTTTGAGGTAATGGAACAGTTAAAGAAAGACGGCGATTACCCAATTCTTTTTCTTACTGCCCGTGGCGAAGATGATGATAAATTCAAAGGCTTTGGGTTAGGAGCTGATGATTATATCATAAAACCTTTTTTGCCAAAAGAGCTTTTGTTTCGTATCATGGCAATTTTACGCAGGAGTTACAAAAACGAAAATCCTCTTGTATACTTACATGATAGTCAAATTGATTTTTCGCGTGCTGAGGTCATTAAAAATGACGGACACATCCCATTGACAGCAAAAGAACATACTTTACTGTCTGTCTTATATCGAAATGCAGGGCGTATTGTGACGATTGACGCATTATGCGAAGCAGCATGGGGCGATAATCCCTTTGGATATGAAAATTCTTTAATGGCGCATATACGCCGTATCAGAGAAAAAATAGAGAAAAATCCCTCGCATCCTGTTTCGTTGGTTACAGTCAAGGGATTAGGTTATAAGCTAATTGTGGAGGGAAAATAGTATGAAAAGTATTACAAAACTAATACGCCGGTTTGTGGGAATAATGGCGTTAAGCATAGTACTTCTTGTTATTTTGAATATTACTTTTTTTGCGATAGTCTTTGTGAGAAATACGTCGACATTTTCTCCGTGGGATATGGCGGCTCATGCGGCAGTCGAATTGCAATTAACAGATGGACTCTATTCCATATCTGATGATGTAATGGCTGAACTAAAAGAAGAAAATTCATGGGCTTTCCTTATTGACAATGATACACGGCAAGTTGTATGGGGGACAGATAATCTGCCTGACAATATCCCTATGCAATATACATTATCAGATATAGCGGAGCTAACGCGCGGCTATATAGACGGATACCCTACTTTTACGGGAGAAGCTCAAAATGGATTATTGGTATTAGGTTATCCCAAAGATAGATTTTGGAAGCATACAAGGGCAAGTTGGGACTATAACTTTATTGCCAACTTACCCAAGAACACAATGATTATTTTGGCTATCAATATTGTCTTAATTTTCCTCATATATGCTGCTGTTGATTCAAAATTGTTACGTTCCATTAAACCAATAACGAATGGAATACAGAATTTGTCAAACGGCAGTCCTGTTTGCATAAAAGAAAAAGGGATTCTTTCTGAATTAGCTGAAAAAATTAATAAAACATCTGAAATATTACAAATGCAGGCTGATCAGTTACGAAAAAAAGAAACTGCAAGGGCAAACTGGATCGCAGGAGTATCCCATGATATCAGAACGCCGCTGTCAAT
>BLMJ01000208.1 GCA_011960625.1 Lachnospiraceae bacterium
GCGGGAACCAGGAGAAGTTCAAAGGCGAGACTGGTCCTGCCATTGCACAGATGTTCAAAGAAGAGGAAGTTGACGCAGTAGTCCTCACCGCTGGCTGAGGTACCTGCCACCGCTCTGCAGTATTGGTGCAGAGAGCGATTGAAGAAGCTGGCATACCTACAATTATCATTGCAGCTCTTCCGCCGGTTGTTCGTCAGACCGGTACTCCTCGTGCGGTAGCTCCGCTTGTTCCTATGGGTGCGAATGCGGGCGCTCCGAATAACGCAGAACAGCAGACTCAGATGGTAAAGGCAACTCTTGAGCAGTTAGTAGAGCTCCAGACTCCTGGAAAGATTGTTCCGTTGCCATTTGAGTATATTGCTAAAGTATAAGGTGTAAGATTTAACACACATGGAAAAGGGCAGATATCTGAGCTATCTGCCCTTTTTAGAAGGAAGATGTGACAATATATCGGAAACTCATACGATATACTGTATGACAGGTATGAGGTGGCCTGTATTTTCAGGCCGCGTTGACGGAGGTGATGAAGGTGGCTGATGAAGTAAAGGACCTAAGAAAACTTGTGATCAAAGCATTCCATATGAATGATGTAGAATGGGGCGAGCATAACGATATTAAAGTAGACGGCAAGATGACAGTCAGCAAGGAGATGCTTGACGGGCTGGTGGCTGAGGAAGAATATATAGAGAAGATAGATATTCAGCTTATTAAACCGGGAGACCATGACAGGTGGACGAACACGATCATGGATATTATACCGATCTCTACAAAAGTTCTTGGCAAGATTGGGGATGGGATTACGCACACGATCACCGGCGTATATGTGATGCTTACCGGTGTGGATGTGAACGGGAAACAGTGCCATGAATTCGGGTCATCGGAAGGGAATCTGAAGGAACAGCTCTATCTGAACCGCGCAGGAACTCCCGGAGATGACGACTATATTATTTCCTTTGACGTTACTCTTACTGCCGGAATGGGGCAGGAAAGACCAGGACCGACGGCAGCACACCGCGCCTGTGACAAGTTTATTCAAACCTATCGGGATATGCTGAAGAAATTCCGTGGAGAGAAATGTACGGAGAGACACGAATACCATGATATTGTAAGGCCAGGCAAGAAGAGGGTGCTTATCATTAAGCAGGTAGCAGGACAGGGCGCTATGTATGATACACACTTTTTTGCAAATGAGCCTTCCGGCGTAGAGGGTGGTCGTTCGATCATTGATATGGGCAATATGCCGATCCTGGTGACACCGAATGAATACCGAGACGGAATTATCCGCTCTATGCAGTAAGGAGGTAAAGAATATGGGAATAGGACCATCAACCAAGGAAACGTCGCTGCATCATTTTAGGGATCCACTCTTGGATGTAGTGTCGAATGATACGGATCTTGACCTGATGGGGATCCTTCTGGTAGGAACGCCGGATGATAATAAGGATAAGATGCTGGTGGGTACACGCTCGGCTGTCTGGGCAGAGGCAATGAGGGC
>BLMJ01000209.1 GCA_011960625.1 Lachnospiraceae bacterium
GGTAAGGACCGGAAGGTGGGCGTGGAAGCATACACATCAGGCGGATGGCAGCGTAGACTATGTGGAGGTAAGAGGCGACGTTGTGTTTAACGGCGTTGATTTCGGATACAGCGACGATAAGATTGTACTCCATGATGTGAAACTGTTTGCCGAGCCAGGTCAGAAGATTGCGTTTGTCGGCTCTACCGGCGCGGGAAAGACGACCATCACGAACCTGATTAACCGATTTTATGATATTCAGGACGGCAAGATTCGATATGACGGGATTAATATTAATAAGATTAAGAAGGATGATTTGCGGCGATCTCTGGGGATTGTACTGCAGGATACCCATTTGTTTACAGGGACTGTGATGGAGAATATCCGTTTCGGGAAACTGGATGCGACGGAGGAGGAGGTTGTAGCGGCCGCCAAGCTTGCCAATGCGGACGGGTTTATCCGGAGGCTGCCGGATGGGTATGACACCATGCTGACCGGTGATGGAGCCAACCTAAGTCAGGGGCAGAGGCAACTCCTTGCGATTGCAAGGGCGGCTGTGGCGGATCCGCCTGTGCTGATTCTGGATGAGGCCACCAGCTCTATCGATACCCGTACAGAGCGGATTGTGCAGGATGGCATGGATAAGCTGATGAACGGGCGGACAACGTTTGTGATTGCCCACAGACTGTCTACGGTGCGCAATTCAGATTGTATCATGGTTTTAGAGCAGGGAAGGATTATTGAGCGGGGAACCCATGAGCAGCTGCTTGAGGAGAAAGGAAGGTATTATCAGTTGTACACCGGAAACTCTATTAGCGCATGATGCGAAACCGGGGTGTGAGAACAGTAACCGGAGCATCCTATCTTCCCACAAATGGTTGCAACTTGTCTCGTATTTTCTTATAATATAAGCAAATATGTCGTAAGGAACCGTGAAAAAGAGTAGCTGGTTTCCGAAGGAGGAGAAAGGTGCAAAGAACAGACGAAAAATATCAGGCGTATGTACAGATTTTAAAGGAAGAGCTGGTTCCTGCCATGGGGTGTACTGAGCCGATTGCCCTCGCATACGCAGCGGCAAAAGCGAGAGAAGTTTTAGGGAGTATTCCGGACAAGGTGAGCATTGGTGCAAGCGGGAGCATTATCAAGAATGTTAAGAGTGTCATTGTCCCTAACACCAATCACTTGAAAGGAATCCCGGCAGCGGCGACGGCGGGAATTATTGCAGGAAAAGCCGAGAAAGAATTGGAGGTTATCGCAGAGGTAACGGAAGAACAGACGAAACAGATGGTGGAATTTCTTGATACCGTTCCGGTCAGCGTTGAACATATTGACAATGGGATTACATTCGACATTATTGTGATCGTATTTCATGGGGATTCTTATGCGAAGGTGAGGATTGCCAACTACCATACGAATATCGTACTGGTGGAGAAGGACGGCGATAAGCTTTTGGAGGTTCCTGTGGAGGGAGAGAGCGAGGAAGGTCTGACAGACCGCAGTCTTTTGGATATGGAGAGTATCTGGGACTTTGCGAATACCGTGGATATTCAGGATGTGAAGGAGGTGCTTGACCGCCAGATTGAGTATAATACTGCGATTGCTCAGGAAGGCTTGAAGGGGGATTATGGCGCGAATATTGGAAGCGTGCTGTTAGATACCTATGGCACAGATGTTAGAACCCGTGCAAAAGCCATGGCAGCAGCCGGATCGGATGCACGTATGAATGGGTGTGAGCTTCCGGTTATTATCAATGCGGGGAGCGGGAATCAGGGGATGACCTGTTCTCTGCCGGTGTTGGAATATGCTAAGGAGAAGGCGGCAGGGCAGGAGAAAACCTATCGCGCACTGGCATTGTCGAATCTGGTGGCAATTCATCAGAAGACGGGTATCGGAAGGTTGTCGGCTTACTGTGGCGCTGTCAGCGCCGGAGCTGCAGCGGGCGCAGGGATAGCGTATCTGTGCGGCGGAGGATATGAGGAAGCGGTACATACGGTAGTTAATGCCCTTGCAATCGTATCGGGTATGGTCTGCGACGGGGCGAAAGCATCCTGTGCGGCGAAGATTGCAGCGTCTGTGGATGCGGGAATCTTAGGCTTCAATATGTATCTGAGAGGGCAGCAATTCTATGCCGGAGACGGTATTGTGACCAACGGCGTGGAGGCTACGATTACGAATATCGGCCGTCTTGGAAAAGAAGGTATGCGGGAGACGAATGAAGAGATTATCAAGATGATGATTGGAGAGTAGAGTTTTTAAATTAGAGTTTAGACTGAAGAAAGAACAGGGAATGAAGGATTTACAATTAATAATTCTCTGTTCTTTTTCTGTGCAAGAGATTGTAGATGTGTTATTATTTATCTATACAGGTCGGATAGAAAAGAGCGGGATTTACAATGGAAAATTGGATGAATAGGTTTCAGAAAAATACATTACTATTGGGTAAGGAATATTTTGAGCGGGGCAGGGTCTTTGAGCTTGAGGAAACAGAAGGCACTTTTACAGCGGGTGTGGTTGAGCGCCGAAGGTTTGAAGTGAAAATTACAGGATATGGGAATCTGGAAACGTGCAGGATGTATTGCAGCTGTCCGCATGCCAAGAGCGGGAGCAACTGTAAACATATGGCGGCGGTTCTGTATGCGATTGAAGACTATGAGGAACAGAAGAAAAAGTATGAGTGGAAGGAAAAACAGATGCAGAAAACGGGAGCTATGGAGCCTTATTCATATTTTGACAAGGTGAAAATTAAGGAGTCGCTGCATCTGCCGCTGGATTCTGTGCGGCAGGGGAAGGAGCTTCTGGCGGCGAACAAGATAACACTGGAAAGTATCAATACGGGATATTTCGAGGGATGGCAGGAGATGCTTGGAATTATCGAGGGTGAGGTAAAGAGCGGTAAGACAAGTTTTCCAGTACGGATTGTATTTGCCAGAGACAGAGTAGTATCGGCGGACTGCTGCTGCGGAATGTATGCAAGGAATTTTTACCGATATTATACGCAGATGGACAACTGTGAGCATATTGCAGCGATGATGCAGCTGCTTTCAGAGTATTTGGACAAGAATCGGCTGGGAGACGCTACGGACTTGTGGGGGAATGAGATTATCCGTTCATTTCAGAAAAACAGGGCAAATCAGACGATTTCGGATGTTCTGGGAAGTGATGCCAGCGTTATGCTTAAGCCGCGTCTGGTAAAAAAGGACGGGAAGCTGACCGTTTCTTTTAAGATTGGGAAGACGAAGCTGCTTCTGATAAAAGATTTATTTGAGTTTTCGTCAAACGTAAGAAATTCCGCCATGGGGAGTTATGGATTGAATATGGAAATTAACCATAGGCTGGAGAATTTTACTTCCCAGGGGAGGCTGTGGATTGAGTTTATCGGAAGCCTTGTGAGGGAGGAGATTGAGTTTGGCAATCGTGTGGTTGAATCGGGGGCATATACACGAAAATCATTGGTAAAGAGAAATGAGATGGGATTGTTCGGGTGGCGTCTGGACCGCTTTTACGAGATTGCTTCTGGGGAGAAGGTTCCCTATGAAGAGAGGGAGGACGGCAGTAAAAAGAAATGTGAATTGGTATGCCGAGATGGGAATCCGAAGATTACCATGATAATCCGAAAGAATCGGCTGGATAAGGGAAAGGTCTTTCATGGGGTTTCGGTGGATTGTAACATTCCGTTTTTATTTTATGGCGTCAACACGGCGTATTTTATTGATGATGATATTTTATACAGGCTGGAGGAGGAGTTCCTGAGAAAGCTTCGTCCTCTTGTCATGCAGCAAGGAGCCGTGAGCAAATCTTTCCAAATAGGGCGAAATGCACTGCCTGAATTTTATTATTCTGTGCTGCCTCAGCTCCGTGACGTGGTAGATGTAACAGAAGAGGATGAAGAGGAGATTAGCCGATATCTACCGCCTGAGGCAGAGTTTGTGTTTTATCTGGATGCTGAGAATGGAAACATTACCTGCAGGCCCCATGTGCGTTACGGCGAGGCAGAATTTGCACTTCCAAAGTATGATGCAGAGAATGAATATGCTCTTCGGGAGGAGCATAGAGAACGGGAGATACTGTTTCTGCTTCGGCAGTGGTTCCCATATTTTGAAGAGGAAAAGAGAGAATTTCACTGTGGTAAGGATGAAGAGTGCATGTATCAGGTGTTGGCAAATGGGGTAGACGGGTTGCTGAATTTGGGAGAGGTCCAGTGTACCAAGCGTTTCTCCAACCTGAAGATTACGCGGAAAATGCATATGTCTGTGGGGATATCTATTTCCCACGGGCTGTTAAACTTGGATATTGCAACCGAGGAACTGCCGGTGGAGGAACTTTTGGAGGTCCTTTTAAGCTACCGCAGCAAGAAGAAGTACCATAGGTTGAAAAATGGGGATTTCCTAGATCTTGAGGATAATTCTTATGAGATGCTCAGTGAGATGATGGCTTCCCTCCACATGTCTGCCAAGGATTTTGTCAAGGGAAAGGTAGAGCTTCCGCTGTACCGAACCTTGTATCTAGATAAGATGTTGGAGGAGAACGAGAATGTCTACAGTGAGCGGGACAGTCATTTTAAGAACCTTGTAAGAGGGTTTAAGACGATTAATGATTCGGATTTCCAGCCGCCCAAATCTCTTGTGCGGGTGTTGAGGAATTACCAGAAAAATGGGTTCCGATGGCTGAGGACGTTGGAGGCGTATCAGTTCGGCGGAATTTTGGCGGATGATATGGGACTGGGAAAGACCCTGCAGGTGATTGCTGTGTTGCTTGCGGCAAAGGAGGAGGGCAAGGAAGGGACATCTCTGGTGGTGGCTCCGGCTTCTCTGGTGTTTAACTGGGGGGAAGAGATTCGTAAGTTTGCCCCAGAACTTAAGTTTTGGCTGATTGCAGGGACGCAAGAAGAGCGCCGGAAAAAGCTTGAGAGTTATCAGGAGGCTGACGTGCTGGTCACTTCTTATGACCTGCTGAAACGTGATGCCCCGTTCTATGAGGGGAAGGAGTTTCTGTACCAGATTATTGACGAGGCGCAGTATATCAAGAACCATCAGACCGTGGCGGCGAAGGCTGTGAAGGTAATTAAGAGTCGAACCAGGTATGCATTGACCGGAACGCCGATTGAGAACAGACTCAGCGAGATTTGGAGTATTTTTGACTATCTGATGCCGGGATTTTTGTACAAGTATGAAGTGTTTAAGCGGGAGCTTGAGACGCCGATTGTGAAAAATCAGGACGAGGCAGCTATGGAGCGGCTTAAGAAAATGACTGCGCCGTTTATTTTGCGTCGGCTGAAAGGGGATGTACTTAAGGATCTTCCTGATAAGATTGAGAAGACACATTTTGTCAAATTTGAGAAGCGGCAGCAGGAGTTATATGATGGGCAGGTCGTATATATGCGTCGGCAGATTGCCGAGCAGGATGGAGAAGAATTTCAGAAGAACAAGCTTAAGATTTTTGCAGAGTTGATGAAACTTCGGCAAATATGCTGTGACCCCTCGCTGTGTTTTGAAAATTATAAGGGGGAGTCGGCTAAGCTGGAGGCGTGTCTGGAATTGGTGCAAAGAGCGGTGGAGGGAGGTCATAAGATACTGCTGTTTTCTCAGTTTGTGTCAATGCTTGAGATCATTCAGTTAAAGCTTAAGGCTAGTGGAATATCCTTCTATGTGATTACTGGAGAGACGGCGAAAGAAAAAAGGCTGAAATTGGTGAAGAATTTCAATGAGGATGATACCCAAGTATTCTTGATTTCTCTGAAGGCAGGAGGCGTGGGTCTGAATCTGACAGGAGCGGACGTGGTGATTCACTATGACCCGTGGTGGAATCTTGCAGTCCAGAACCAGGCCACAGACAGGGCGCACCGGATTGGCCAGACTAAGAAGGTTACGGTCTATCAATTGATTGCGAAAGGGTCTGTTGAGGAGAAGATTCAAAAGGTCCAGGAGTCGAAGAAAGAGTTGTTAGAGCAGGTAATTGGCAGCGGAGCGGGGCAGATAGGCAATATGAGTAAAGAAGAATTTCTGGAATTGTTGGAGTGAAATAAGGTGTAAGTCTTGAGAGATGCTGGCAAAAAAGGGAAAAATAAAAAAAATGAAAAAATGTGAAAAAAGTGTTGCAATTTGTTGACGGTTATGGTATTATAAATCTCGGTCAGCACGAGAGTGTAAACACCGAGATATGGCTCCATGGTCAAGCGGTTAAGACATCGCCCTTTCACGGCGGTAACACGGGTTCGATTCCCGTTGGAGTCATTGGAGAGTGTATCGTAGATGCATTTCTTACAATTGCCGATGTGGCTCAATTGGCAGAGCAGCTGATTTGTAATCAGCAGGTTATCGGT
>BLMJ01000210.1 GCA_011960625.1 Lachnospiraceae bacterium
CGTTTATAAGACTAAGGATTTGAACAGCGTCTATGACGGGGTGATGCTGCCGGAATATGATGCGTTGAAAAAGGACCGCCTATCCTATGCCAGAAGTTTTTATACACAGTATTGCAACACCGATCCGTTTTCCGCAAAAAGATTGATTGAGCCTTACGGAGAGCATCTGTTTGTGGTACAGAATATGCCTGCTATGCCTCTCAATCAGGAGGAAATGGATCAGGTGTATGGGCTGCCTTATATGAGGACTTACCATCCGTCCTATGAGAAGTATGGGGGTGTTCCTGCCATTGCTGAGGTCAGGTTTAGTCTTGTCAGCAATCGGGGATGTTTTGGAGGGTGCAATTTCTGTGCATTGACTTTCCATCAGGGGAGGATTTTGCAGACAAGAAGCCAGGAAGCCTTAGTTGCGGAGGCAGAAGCGCTGACAAAAGAGCCGGATTTCAAAGGATATATCCATGACGTGGGAGGTCCCACAGCGAATTTTCGCACTCCCTCCTGTAAGAAGCAGCTATCCCAGGGGGTGTGTAAGGAACGGCAATGCCTGTTCCCCAAACCCTGCCCCAATCTGAAAGCAGATCATGAAGACTATGTGAAGCTGCTTCGAAAACTGAGAAATCTGCCAGGAGTAAAAAAAGTATTCATCCGTTCGGGAATCCGGTTTGATTATGTGATGGCGGACCAAGACGATACCTTCTTTTGGGAGCTCTGTGAGCATCATGTAAGCGGACAACTAAAAGTTGCGCCAGAGCATGTGTCCGATGCGGTTCTTGGGAAGATGGGGAAGCCGTCAAACAGTGTTTATCAGGGATTTGAGAAAAAGTATACGGCCATAAACAAAAGGATTCATAAGAAGCAGTATCTTGTGCCGTATTTCATGTCTTCACATCCCGGCTCCACCATGAAGGAGGCGGTCAAACTGGCAGAGTATATCCGTGATTTAGGGTATATGCCGGAACAGGTGCAGGATTTTTATCCTACACCCTCGACGATTTCTACCTGTATGTACTATACAGGGGTAGATCCTAGAGATATGACACCAGTGTATGTGCCAAAGTCCCCCCACGAGAAAGCCTTGCAGAGGGCGTTGATCCAATATCGTGATCCGAAGAATTATGATTTGGTGATGGAAGCGTTGAAATTGGCAGGGCGGATGGATCTGGTAGGATATACGTCCCACTGTTTGATACGGCCGGTCCATGAGAGCTGGTCTCAAAATAAGAGTCAATTAAAAAACAACCAGTTACAAATGGTAAAGAAAAAGAAGACAATCCGTAATATTCATAAGAAGAAAGTGAAAAAATAGAAAAAAAGAATAAGAGGAGAGTTTCTATGAAAATAGCAGTTGTAACCGGTGCTTCCTCCGGTATTGGAAAAGAATTTGTTCTCCAGATTTCAAGGCTTTACAAGAATTTGGAGGAGATCTGGGTGATGGCAAGAAGGACGGAAAATCTGGAGGAGCTGAAAAAACAGATTTCCATCCCGGTCAGGATTTTCGATGGAGATATGCAGCGTGATTATATTTTTGAGCGTCTGGAAAAAGAGCTTGAGAGGCGTAAGGCCAATATCCGCATGCTGGTCAATGCCGCAGGATATGGAAAAGTAGGTCTTTTCTCCCAGATTGGTCAAAGGGAGCAGCTAGGCATGATTACATTAAATTGCCAGGCTTTGACAAAAATGTCGCTCATTTGCTTGCCATATCTGACAAATGGAAGTAGAATAATTAATATTGCATCATCCGCAGCCTTTGCGCCACAGCCTGGGTTTGCGGTGTATGCAGCTTCAAAATCCTATGTCTATAGTTTTTCACAGGCCCTTTGGGCAGAGCTTTGTCCCAGAGGGATACTTGTGACGGTGGTGTGTCCAG
>BLMJ01000211.1 GCA_011960625.1 Lachnospiraceae bacterium
GGCTGGACTGTCCGCGGTGGACCGTATCCATGTGTGCTACGGCTATGGCCTGTTCACTCTCCTTGTCATAGCAGGGCAGCCTGGTTTCATGCACATACCACATTTCTTACACTTATCCTCCAAAGCAATGTATAACGGCTTCTTCTCTTTACTGAGCAGCACGCAGGGAGTCTTTGTGATAATTACAGAAACCTCGTCCTTTGCAATTTCCTCTTTGAGCGCTTTTTCTAACGCCTCCAAATCAAATGCATTGACTTCCGTCACATTCTTCACGCCGATTGCCCTGCAAAGCGCCGGAATATCAATCGCATAAGTCGGCTCGCCCTGAAGTGTCTTACCAGTCGCCGCGTGATCTTGGTGCCCAGTCATACCCGTGGTAGAATTATCCAAGATTAGAACCGTTCCAGTGGCCTTGTTATATACCATGTTCATCAGCGAATTGACGCCTGTATGGAGAAATGTAGAATCACCGATAGCGGCTACCCAATTCTTTATGTATTCCTTCCCTTTCGCTTTTTCCATACCATGAAGACTAGAAATACTAGCTCCCATACAGATGGTGGTGTCAACTGCGCTAAGGGGCGCTACGGCGCCTAATGTATAGCATCCGATATCGCCCGCCACATGCAGGCCAAGCTTCTTCACCACATAGTACACACTCCTGTGAGGACATCCTGGACAGAGAATCGGCGGTCTGACCGGCACCTTCGCCGGCGTACCAAGCTCTAATTTCTCTAAAAGAACTGCCTGCCGAATCATGTTGGCGCTGTACTCACCCTGCACAGTGAAAATTTCTTTTCCTATGGCCTTAATTCCCCAGGACTTTACCTGCTCCTCAATCACCGGATCCAACTCTTCAATAATGTACAGCTTCTCTACCTTCGCCGCAAACTCCTCAATCAGCTTCCTTGGAAGCGGATGAACCATCCCAAGTTTCAGCACAGACGCCTTTGGCAGAGCCTCCTTGACATATTGGTAGGGTATACCGCTGGTAATCACGCCAATCTTTGTGTCGTTCATCTCTACTCTATTAACCGAAAGCGTATTTGCCGCTTCCGCCAGTTCCATGTTTCGCTTTTCTATCTCAACGTGGCGCAGTTTCGCATTTGCCGGCATCATCACCGTTTTTTTGATATTCTTTTCGTAAGGCTTATCCGCGGCTTCTTTGCGCTCTCCAAGCTCTACCACTCCCTGAGAATGGGCAAGTCTTGTGGTCGTTCGGAACACAAAGGGACGGTCAAACTGTTCACTTAACTCAAATGCCTGCTTCATAAATTCCTTGGCCTCGAAACTGTCCGAGGGCTCCAAAACCGGCAGTTGGGCGGCACGGGCAACCATCCTGGTGTCCTGCTCATTCTGGGAACTGTA
>BLMJ01000212.1 GCA_011960625.1 Lachnospiraceae bacterium
AAAGGACGATTCTATCGTGGTACCACCTTCGTTTAAATATTCCTCACGGAATATTCCTCATTGTGTGCAGACACACACACAACGCTATATCGGGCGTACCCGTCTGGCCCTAATTATTTCTGTTCAGGCAGCAGCTCTGGAATGTATTCCTATCAGTTCGCCTATATCCTTACACCATCCGGACACTCTCTGAAAAACTTGCTGACAGTACTCGTTTCCTTCATCGCCTTACCATATGAATTGAATATACTTTATCATAAGGTCGGACTAAATACAAGCCACAGAATGTCACAAGTGTGTCATTCTGGTATTTACTCCAAATACTTTAGTAAATCATTTGGCAGTGTCCTTTTTATCAAAACCTGCAACGTCTTTTTATCCTCCTTCATGCCATTTAACAGCCATTCGATAACCATATCGGTTCCCCCACGGGCTGCTATCTCTATGGCAAACTTCATTTCCGGAGCATAAATATCAGCCCCTTTTTCAAGCAGATATTTCTCATAGGCACGTCTTGTACTCTCAATATCATAATTTCTGAGTCCATTCACATCTGCACTGGAATATGCATTTAACAATATATCAGCTTTCGATTCACATATCTCAAGATACCGGAACAAAGCAGTGTCAAAATCCTCCCCGCATATTATCTGCCCAAAAGTATTCTCAAAAAACTGCTTGAAATAGTAATCTGTCAAATCATATTTATCCATAAAATTACGGTAAAATGTTTTGCGGCAGAGAGAAGCCTCTGCTACAATTTCAGAGACTGTTATTTCGTCCAATTCCTTTTTGGATAAAAGACGCTCTATTGCCAAAATTAATTTTTCTTTCGCAAGCATTTTCCCCACCTTACCTATTAACTAATTATAATGCAATATCCCGATTATATTTTGACAAAGGGATTCCAGAACAGAATTTCGCCCACTCTCGAATGTAAAACTGCCTCTAAAATCACAAGAAAATAATTTATCTTTCAGACCTATGTACTGAAAAAATGCCATATTTACAGTCTTTATGAAGTTTCCGCAACCTTATCCACCGATTACTTAGCCCATTCACAGCGCCAATTACAAAAAAACTTCCTTTATCCTCGATAAGAAATTCTACTATACCTAAAATCAATTTCATTTAATTTGTTACTTGCCACATACAAAGAAAAATCCTTTTCCATTATTTTATTTTGAGGACCTACAATTACTTGCTTTATTGGATTTGGTGATATTTCCGTAAAATTTATTGGATAAAACGGAATCAAATCATCACTTGTTACATTAAACTCAATCCTGTTTTTTATTACTTTCAACATATCATCATAAACTATTGTTTCAATTTCTTCATCACTATATATCCATTTTGCGTACTTATATATCTGTTGAGAAAAAAAGAGCCTCCACTCTTGTTCTTCTTTAAAAGTCTCATTCTTATATTTCAATGAACTCATAAGAACGCTACTTATCATTTGATGAAAATAATACTGACACATTTTATCAATTTTTTCCCCATTAAGAGAAGGTAATTTTTCAACAATCCAATTCCTCAATCCTCTCAATTCATTTAATACTTGCAAAGCTTCTTCAACAATGGTCTCATTAATTTCTTTTACAGTTTTATAGTCAACCCGCTCAAATCTCAAAATTCCCTTATATGTATTGCAATAATCTTCCAATTCTTTTACCGAAAATCCAAGCGAACACCCTTTTCCATTGTCTGCATATCCGCGCCATTGACTCAGCACATCCCCCTCTTCACAAAAGCAAACAACGAAATTTGTAACTCCTCCTCTATCAAATTCATACCTGAGAATATCATATTCCCAATCTAAAAGTTTTCCTAATGCATCACGGTTGGTTCTATCCATATATTGCAATGGAAATTCATCTTTCCTATATTCATCTTCTATTGCATCCAATATACCCGGAAAAAACATTTTTACTTCTTCGTAGTCATTACTTTTTGTAATATCACTCATTCGCAAAGTTTTACCTGACAATATATTTGCCATCTTACAATTATCACAATAATGATATACTAATTTATCCATAAATATAATCCCCTTTAAATCTTATAATGCTATTCCTTCGAAAAACAACTATTAAATATTTTGATATATGTAATTACCTGCACATAAAATTATAGTATCACTGTAATATAGATTGAACAATATACTTTTGGGATAAATGATGCTTTCTCAATAATCTGTCGTTATTCCATCTCCCTGAACGTGCCAGCCATTCCGCCCATAAGGCTCCACTGGCGCTGTATATATGATTTCAGATTTTCTGTGCTTTGCCGATATGCCTCACAAGCTATTGATGAATTCCCTTCTTTCCTATTACTTCGGCAGAAAGCCGTTCCCGATAAAGCAAAAGCATCCACTGAATTATACCATAAAAATTTTCTATTTTTCACCCGGTGACACGAAATGACTATTTTTCGGGAATGGAAATCAAAAAAGAGCCCTTGAGCAGCCCTTTTCCTCCCGCTATCATTTTACAATTTTTCTGTATACTAACAGGCAAAACTCCAAACTATCACGGAAACTCATATACAAACACGAAAACTCCGAGCGGTTTCCGTGTTTGTATCATATCCCCCGTTTTCCAACAGCATTTTCCGTCAAGCTAATACACCTTTCACCCAAAACCAACAATATCCTACTCCTTTTTACCTTTCCGTTTTATACTATCACGGAAACCCCGGACTTTTGCGTGAAAGTATACTTTTGCCTGATAGTACGATTTTTGCCCCTATCGCCATCCTATCAGCGGCATCCAAACACAAAAAAATTGGGGTCCACCGCCCACCGTGATGAACCCCACCAAGCCTAAAAAACCTTGATTTTAAGCCATTCTTCAATACTTTCGCCTGCGAGTACCCAAATTCCTATGGCATCAATTCAAGATAGCCGCCTGGGCGGCTGTTAAATATTGTTCAGGGATACTGCACATTTTTCATTCACATAAATTCTCTAAGATGCAGAGGGGTCACACTGGACAAGGGGAGGGGTCAAAACCGTGACCACAGGGGTCACATTCACAGCCATAGGGGTCAGACCTTTTGCCGCAGGGGTCAAAACAGCCACAGAGGGGTCAGACTTGTGACCACTGTGGCCGTCCGTAACCACCGTTCCCGTGCTGCCCTGGTGCAGCCCCAAAATCAAACAAAGGATTCCAGCAACGTCCAATATGCCGGAACCCCTTGTTTTCAGCGGTTTTCCCAATATTCTGTTCATGCCCTTTGTATCAAATAAGCGGTCTACATTTCCACATACGTTTTTGCCAAGTGCCAGCCCTGCTTTTTCACGTAATCGGTGAGGATAGATTTCTGCGTGGCAATGCTCGCACTCTCGTTTTCCGTGCCATCGTCCTTTGACAAGCGGCAGTAAACGCCGACTTCATAAATCTTATTTTCCATTCTTATTCCTGCCATACTGTTAAACCTCCGTCTTTGTTCTACTCAATTTCATGTTCCATTGCGTACATTCTAAGCGGATAACCCGCCATTGTCGAAGGTGTCATTTTCTGCAATGCTTTTTCGGATGTCCTCGGAGATAATCGGGATAAATGCTTCGGCAACGGTCTGTGTGCCGACATATTCCCGACTGATAATTACCTGCACTTTTGCTTTTGGTACAATACGTTTCCTCTTTTTGTTCGCTGTCTTATCCTCGCCCATATTCAAATCTTCCTTTCCAGACAGGGCAGGGGAGCGTCTGGAAACGTCCCCGCCCTACCAATCAGACACCATCAATCGCCGCTGTTTACTTCTTTCTGCAATGCTTTAAGGAGAGCCGCCGCTTCATCAGCAGTCAACGTGATTCCCTTGCCGCACTTCTTACGGTTCGGGGAAAAGCTGCGGATGTCATACTTTGGCTCGTTCCCGTTCCATGAAATGAAATTGATTTCCTTTGTATAGCCGCTGTCACTTGCCGACAATACAGCGACTTCCTTTACAATCTCATACGGGATTTCTTTCATTTTCTACCTCAACTTTCTGTCTTATCTGGCTGTCTTTTTTCTTCCAGTGTCTTATATTTACCTCCCGAAAAGAGAAGATTAGCGGCTGTCCCTGCCCCGTTTCCTCTGCAATTCACGCTCTAACAGTTTGATGATGGCGTCCTCCATCTGCTTCGGCGTTGTGTTCTTCGGAAAATATTTTTTCAGCTTGCTCGTGTTGATTTTCAGAGTTTCTTTCTGGTTTCCCTTTTCCTCGGTCATAATGGAAAATATCATATCCATGTCAAGCCGCCCGCTCTGGCTTAACTGCTTCATCCTCTGTGCCTGTGAGAGTGAGGGCGTTGCTTCTTCACTTTCCATCGTGGCGAATAAATTTTCCTGCTCATTTTTCTTCAAAAAGGACAGCTCCACCGCAGGCGTGAGGGCGATTTTCCCCTCGTCCACCATCTGCAAAATCGGCGGTAACAGTTCCGTCAATCGGATAAATCTCTGCACGGTCATCCTGCCAACGCCGAAGCCCTGTGCCACCTTATCGTCTGTCCGCAACCTCGTCCCAACTTGTGACGAGGTTAAGTCTGTGCGGAAGCCCTGCCGCTTCATGGCTTCGGATTTCATCTTGTAGGCAAACGCCCTCTCCGATGGCAGGATATTTTCTCTTTGGAGATTGCTGTCCACAAGGGTGATGATGGCTCGGTCACGGTCTAAGGGCAGGACAAAAGCGGGGATTGTGTTTATCCCTGCAACCTCCGAAGCACGGACACGCCGCTGTCCTGCAATGATTTCATAACCATTCCCGTCCTCTTTCGGGCGTGTGATAATCGGCGTTACGATTCCAAACTCTTTGATACTCTCTGCTAATTCTGATAACATTTCGTCCTCCACTACATGAAACGGGTTATCTGGAAACGGATATAAATCTGCGGTCTTTAATACCTTAAAATCCTGTTTCTTCATTCACATTCCTACCTTTCTTTCGCTCTATTCCGATTGCTTTTCTGCAATTCCTCTAATACTTCTGGCGGTATTTTTTTCAATAACCTTTCCATCTGCTGATTGGTTTTCTGCAATTCAAATATCCTCTGGTTGGCTTTCTGTACCTTTAATTCCTGCTCGTACTTTTCATCACGCATACGCCCCGCATAATTGGATTCCTGCCCGATTCTCTTTTCAAGCTGTCGATATAAGCTCTCTGTTTGCCGATTTCCTTAGAGAATTTCTCCACGTCTGGGAGCCATGCCGCAATCAGTTCCAGAGCCTTGTCACGCTTCTTTCCTGCGTTAAAGGCGTTAATGTCAGAGAGGGCAGACACGATTTCTTCATACTGTTTATCAAGCCTGCCGCCTAGTTTATAGAGCCATGTGGGGATATGTTTCCGCTTCGTTTCCACCACGGACTGCCCACGTTCAAGTTGATTCCACCGTGAGGACATATGCTCATGGTAAGCGGTCTGCCACTCAGATAAGGATTTCTGGTTGCCTAAAATAGATTTTGCTGACAGCTTATCGTCGGACGTAAGCGGCACAAAGCACAGGTGCATATGGGGCGTTCTCTCATCCATATGGACGACTGCGGAGAGGATATTCTTCTTTCCCACACGCTCCGATATGAAGTCAAGAGCCATAGAAAAATACTCTTTCTGTTCTTCGGGCAGTAGACTGTTCATAAATTCTGGCGAAGCGGTAATGAGCGTTTCCACCATCATCACGCTGTCTTTTCTTACCTTACAGCCCGCTTCATCTACCATTCGGTTTATTTCTTTTTTGTAGGTGTAACGGGGCTGATTCACAAGATGGTAGTTATCTTTGGAGCGTCCCACGTCAATGTCTGGGTTGCTTTTATAGGCTTCTTTCTTCCGCTCGTTGTGGCGTTCACAAGCCGCAACGCTGCCTGCTTTTCGTTTCTGGAAACGCAGGATTGCATAGGGCATAGTTCATCATCTTCCTTTCTTTCGGCGGGTAACTGTCGCTTCCCGTCTTTGGTGCGTGACGGTCATGACGGTTATGACGGTGTTTTTGGGATACCCCCTCATAAGAGCCGTAACCGTCACGCCGATATTCTTTTATCCGAAGCGGAAAGCGTAGGATAAGCAGGGTGTAAGCCCTGCATTAAGAGAGTCCAGAGGGAACGTCTGGCACACGACTTTGCAGGGCAAAGTGTAGTGTGTTACACCCTGTAAACGCAGTCGGAAAAATCAGAGGATTTTTCTGACCGCAGGGGTGGCATTACGAGCCGAAAAGGGCGAGTAATGCCTACGCCTGCATTTTGCGTTTACGGGGTGTTCTCCCGTAGGGATGACAGCGGCGGGGGTATCCCAAAAACACCGTCATCATCGTCATGACCGTCACGCAGTGGGCAGAGCCGCCGGTTCTGCTTAAGTCTAAATGTCGTTGATAACAGCAAGGGAAATCATCCGCCCGCTGCTCCTGCGGCTGAAATCATAGCGGATATGGTTTTCAAGCAGGAAATCAAGGCGGTACTCGTTCATCCACTTTGTCAAAACATTCGCCGCCGTCCCTGTTTCCCCCAGAGCGTCCAGTAACTCGGTGGCTGTGCCAGTCCATTCCTCCCTGCCCTGCATGAAATCCACTAACCGAAAAAGAATATCTGGTATCGCTTCTTCCGCAAGCTGTTCCTGCTCCTTACGCTCCACAAGCTCCCAACTGCAATCACGGAAACGGAGCGTAAACTCCTGATAGGGCGTGTCCCTGCCCGTCACATACAGCTTTGCGGCATTGGACGCACGGCTTTCCTGTTCTAAAACAAAAGTTGCGTCCGCACTCCCCGTCAATCCCGTCGTGCCAGATACTTTGTTGAACACGTCGCTGTCGTTCTGCTTTCGGATGTGGTGTACGACAATGACCGCCAGAGAGTGCCTGTCGGCAAAGTCTTTGATAAGGGAGATGTCCCCGTAATCGCTGGCATAGGCGTTGTCTTTGGATGCGGTGCGGACTTTCTGCAAGGTGTCAATCACAATGAGCTTGCTGTCGGGGTATTCTTTCAGATAATCCTCCAACTGCACGATAAGACCGTCTGACAACTTGTCGCTTGCCACCGCAAAATGAAGCCGCCCGCTCGCTTCGTCCGTCAAATGAAACAGCCTGTCTTGGATACGGCAGAATGTGTCCTCAAGGCAGAGGTAAAGCACATCGCCCTCCCGTGTCGGCATATCCCATAAGGGGATTCCCTGCGACACACAAAGGCAGAGCTTCAGCATGAGCCAGCTCTTTCCGATTTTCTGTGAGCCGCAGAACAGGATTAAGCCTGTGGGTATCAGACCGTCTACCACAAAGGACGGCTTCTCAAGCGGCTCATAGAGGAGCGTGTCGGCGTTGACCGTCTGTAACTTCTGCATGGGATTCCTCCTTTCGGGCGGTGTCTTTGGTTTTGTTGCACATAGGCGTTGACCTCCTAAAATAGATTTACTCCCACGAAAAGAAGTGAGAGTATGTAATGCCGCCAATTACGGCAGTCTTAAAATCCTCCGCAGCTTCTTCCGCAGATGGTCTAACCTTGCGTAGATTGCTCCCGTTGTCAATCCCACAAGTGGGGCAATCTCCTTAGTGGAATATCCCTGCATTTTCAGCAGGACGATTTGTAACGTGCGCCTGTCCACCTTGATTAAGGCAAGATACAGAGTTTCGTTCTCAATCTCGTCCAGTAAATCAGAGACAGACTTTACCTCTGCCTGCTTCTCCCTGTCCGCCATGCCCTCAAGGTATTCGCCGAAGTCGCTCGCCCATCGGTAAAACCGCCTGTTGGAATTAAAATCTGCCCTGTCGTCTGTGCGGATTTGCTCAATGACCGCTTCGTCAACGCCGCACTCACGCAAAATCTTTTCTTCCGTTTCTTTCCAGATACGCCATTTCCTGTCCTCCCGTCCGTGGTTATATGCCATGCTTATTTCCTCCAATCAGAATTGATTGAGAGGGCAGGAAAAGCCCCCTCATTTCCCCAAAGGAAAAAACAAGGGGGCTGAACGCCTTAAATTTTGTTTTCGATTATCTTTCTCAGCTTCGCAAGGATTTTGGCTTTGCGCTTGTTGACGACGCTCTGTGTTACACCCAACCGCAATCCGACTTCCCGCTCGGAAAGTTCTTCAAAGAAGATTGCGTTTATCAATGCCTGTTCACTACCCGACAATAAGGGCAGGGCGGCTTTCAGCCTGTCCACCATCGCCGCATGGACAACGGTTTCCGCAACGTCCACCGCTTCATCAACAACGAAGTCAATCACATTTCCCTCACTATCCGTAAATCCCTCCAATGACAGAAGGCTGTGGTTTGTGTCCAGTTTTTTCAGATAACGCCACCGTTCTTTATCCCGATAGAAATCCGTGTACTGTTCCCGCACGACTTCAAGTAGGTAGCCCTGCACGGGGATAAACAGCTTGTCCATGTAACTCTGGTCGGCTTGCCTGCGGCGGCAGAAGTCCCTATAGGATAATTCCACATAACTGCCGCTTTCTTTGATATATACTTTTCTTGGCGCATACTTCACCGTAAGTACCTCCCATCTGAATTTTTGAAAATGTAAAAATCCAGATGGAGAGGGCGGGGAGCGGCAGTGAATACCAGATACAGCCCTGCGGCATAATCTGATAAAAAACGACAAAAGAAAAACCGCAAAGGCTCTGTGACCTCTACGGTTATAGGAGATATATATTCTGTTAAGCGGAGATTCTACTTCTGATTTCATGGTGAGAAGTAGCGTTGCATAGGCAGGGATTTTTTTAACTGGCTTTCTGCCATTCCTCGATATGCTATGTATGGATTAACTCTGCATTGCATGAGCAGATGAATTACTGCCCGAAAAAAGGACATAAAAAAATCCCTCCAAACTTTAAAACAGGTCTGGAGAGTGTCTGTTAAGTCTTTTCGGGCATAGCAATACCGCCCACCACACGCCGTTTTTTTATATGGTGGGCGTTTGCCTTAAAACCTTATGAAATAAAATAGAGCCAATGAACTGTGACTACTCACTTGTTCATCGGCTCTGCGTCTTAAGCGTCTGGCTCTTTGATGACTGTTATTTGTAAATTTTTTGCTTCAATCAATGTTTCCTGCTTGCATTTCGGGCAATAGAGAGGATAGTTTTTTAAAATCGTATCTTCTCTAATTTTGTCACGGGTCTTATTTCCGCAAACAGGGCAGCGTATCCAATCACTTTTAGTATTTGCCGTTTCCACTTAACCAAAATTCCTCCATAGCTGCATTAAATTTATTCGGCGTGTCCATATTCACACAGTGTCCAGCTCCCTCGAAAATAATCACACCACATTCTGGTTCATTTTTCTTCCACATTTCTACGGCGGATAGTTCCATTGGAATATCGTACTTTCCGCAGCCAATAAGCAAAGGGTATTTCCTCGGTTCTGTCTGCCGAACATTTATCATACTGCTTAAAGAAGATAAATACATAAATGACTTCTTAGAAAATTGAATATTCATCTCGTAAAAATCCTTTTGAGCCTGTAAAGTATAAGCAGATATTTTTTTATTCGACTTTGCAAACCATTTAATTGAAAATATAGCTTTAAGCATCATAAGTATCTGTGATGCGCTATTTTCCTTCTGCATTTTGACATCGAAATTGTTTATATCATAACCGCCGAAACAAGCAAGTGATTGTACGGCTTCTGGATACTGGTTTGCAAAGTCTTGCGCTAATACAGCCCCCAATGAAATCCCGACAATATGTATCTTTTCTATTTTTTCTGTTTTTAGAATTTTGTTTATCCACGATGACATTTTATCTATACTATCGCCTTTTTGTACTTTTGTTGATTTACCGTGACCGATAATATCAAGGGTAAGAATGTTATATTTATCTTGAAAATAGTCAATTTGTGCTTGAAACATATTGTGGTTTACAAAAGCAGCATGTATAAAAAGTATCCACTCAGCCCTTTCCTTTCTACTGATATAATAAACAATAGGCGATTCTTCTAAATGGTATTGTTTCATATTTCACCGTTCCTCATCTTTCTTAACAAGCTTTCAAACCAGTCGATATTAAATTTAATCAGTTCTTTTCCATAAAGAGCGGAAACAAACTGATAGTTAAGTATATCTTTATTTTCCTCTGAAATTTTGATATTTTCTGCTTCTTCACATATTGCCGATAATACATTATATTTTTCATTCAAAAATATTAAATGCTGTTGTATGCTTATTTCACGATTTTTTTTATCCGAAAATCCCATAAAATAGACCTTTGCCAACTCTGGGCTTTTGGGACTTTGTTCTTCTATGGGTGCATTTATCCATTCGAAAAAATGTTGCCGTCCACTTTCGGTTATGCAATAAACTTTCTTATACTTTCCATTATCAACTATTTCCTCATAGCTGATAAACCCACAATTCAGCAATTTTCTTATAGCTGCCTGTATGCTTCCCATACTACTGCTATACATCAAATTGATTCCTTTATCTATTCTTTCCCTTAGTTGATAGATTGTTCTATTGCACATAAGTAAAAGCCCAAGAATGATATTGTCCATCGTTAACCTCCATACATTCCTATTAGTAACATTACTATTATACGCATCTTGTGTTTAAAAGTCAAGTAGACAGATATTTTTTAACAAATGCACAGCGACAGAGCTTTTACCCTCTGCCGCCTGTCTGTTATGCGTAGATTATTTCCTCGTTTACAATCTCCATTGCACAAGCCCGTATGTTGTTCATCCTCCCGACCCATTCTAAGGCGTTTTCAGCCTTTAGCCGTTCCGTAATGCCCTGTGCCTGTTTCATGCCCTCTATGAGCCTTTCAAAGCGTTCCTGCGCCTGCCTGTCAATGTCGGCAAGGTAGGCGTTGAGCCTGCCGCTTGTGAGAAGATTGGTGTATGTAACCTTTCGATACTGCTTCAGATAGTCCAAGTGCCGCTGTCCCCATATGCCTATGGGCTGTTCTTCTTCGGCGGGTACGATTAAGCACGGTATTAAGTAATCTCCTTGCCGCTCGTATTTGCCGCCCAGTTCCTCAAATAATGATTTAGCCATTGTCTGTTACCTCCACATTCTTTTTTATTTTGAATGTCCGCAAAATCCGTCCTACATCTTTCCTGTTCTCAGAGCTTTCACGATCCCATCCAAATCTTTATTATCTGGATGGGCAAAGCAAATCACCAAATATGGATTTTCTTTCAGTTCAGTTGCGACCTGCTCCGGTGCAGTAGGATCACCAAATGCTTTATAAATTTCAATCTCTGTAGATTCAAATCTTTTCAATGCCTCCCCAGATAATTTTCGTTTTCCTATTGCATAATGTGGAAATCCTTTTTGTTCTATGTAACGTTCAAATTCATCACGTTCCTGTTCACTTTTATATACGGGTATGACGCGCCGAAACATCTCTTTTGCTTCTCCAGAATAATTTCTACATCGATGCTGAAAAACAAACTCACACATAAGATAGCGAAAACTATCACTGATATAATATGGGTCTGCGACAAATTCTGGTGGCACAAGATTTGTCCGTCCCTCATCGACACATTCCAGAGGTGCCGAAAACAAAGGAACTTCCCTATAATATAAAATAACCTCTTCCCTGCTTGAATAATCGGTATGATAACTCACATTGCAAAACGCAAATAAATAATAAGACAAAGATCCTATTGCATCATCATTAATATCTTTAGGAAAATTGTTCTCATCATCCAGCTCCCTTAAAAAGTAAATTGTAAAATCTGGATCTGGTTTATAAAAAAAGAAAAACTGGCTTATCCCAAACTTGTTCGTTTCTCCATCAACCAATTCCCAATTTTCTAAATCTGCCAGGTAAAATTTTGCCCGTTGAGAGGGATTGTATAAAAGCCCGAAACGCCGTTTCCACAAAATTTCTGTATCATATAGATCAGCGGTAGACGTTTTCGGTGTATTGGTATCCCCTTTTCTTGTATAAATAGCCCCCTTAAATATTGGAGCACCTTCTTTCGTATAGTCTTCTAACAGATAAAATGGAGTGTTATTGCTCTGCTTTATTAGAATTACGTCAAGCTCTTTATCTTCTATCTGAATTGTTCTGACATATACTTCCGGAATATGACCACCTGCCCATTTCGGTTTTTGACGAAGTAAATCAATAACATTTTGCTGATTCTTTCAACTATTTGCATCGACACCCAAAACTTTAAGTGTTTCATCTTCAATACCAATAATAATATAGCAGTCCCTATTCGCTGGACTGTTTGCCATACAGATTATATCATGGAGCAGATCTGTATTATATAAATACCATTGTTGTTTGAAATCCCAATATTCTCCCTCTCTGCGACGTCCAATTAATTCCGCTATTTCCCACTCGAACTCTATATTATTCATTATAATTTTTGATGTCCCCTTCTAAATTTTTCGTATGCTCCACACACAGCCTATAACAAGCCCTTTCTTCAATTCTATCGGTGTCAAGTCAAAAATTATATGTTACATAACTTATAAATACTGTTTTATCTATCTTATGTAAAAAGGTGATCATCTCTGATCACCCTTTCTAATTTCGCATTACAAATCTGCCTGTTCAGTCTTTCCGAGCTTTTTCAATACAAATGCCGCTCCCTTCCGGGTATCCTCTATGATCTCTCTGGGAGTCATCTGGACATGGCGCAGAGAATTATATTCCCGGATCTTCCGGATGTCCTCCAGATTAAAGTCTTTACTGACTATCGGTTTCGTCATCATCCTCATCATCTCCTTCCAGCAGCACAGAGGGCGAATAGATCAGCAAATCTTTGTAACCTTCCAATGTCGTGATGGTCTTTACTCCCCGCACTGTCTTTACATTTACGATATGTTTAAAGTTCCAGGATGTAATGATATCACATCCGGCCAAGATCGCCGCCGCAATATGCTGGCAGTCATCAAAGCTCTTTTTCTTCAGGATACCAAAGTCAATGAATTTCTCCGCCAACTCCACCGTATCCTCATCCGTGTGGATCAGATGGTACTGGACCTGTTTCAGATAACCAAGGAGGATATCCAGCTTTTCCTGGCTGCAGCCGCTGATCTCATTCAGCACGATATCAGAGATGTACACTTCATAGCGTCCCTGCCCGAACAGCTCCCACAATTCCAGCGTATCTTTCATTTTTTCCGGTGTGTCCAGCTGATACAGGTAGCTGACCACTGAGGTGTCCAGATAAACCTTCAATTTACGCATCGCATGCCTCCCATCTTTTATTCTATTCTACCATGAAACACTTGAAAAGTCATTCCCTGTATTTTTAATTTTATCATCATTGTAAATCCAGACAGTGTACTGCTCCTTCCCGTTACAGCACACCCAGCTTCTTCAACAGAGCCACGCAGTCCTTTGCTCCCTGCTCATACAAATACAGGCAGTCGTGATCCGCCGCCAGCAATGCCGCCTCCATATAATCTGTGATGGCCTTCTTCACATCCTCCGGCAGATCTTTGATCTTCTCCTGCAACTCCTGCTCCTCCGGTGATTGTTCATTGCGCTCCCGCACTGCCGTTTCTGTCATCTCCCGAATCACCATCTCGTAGATATCTTCTCTGTCCATTTTCATTTCACTTCTTTTTCCAACCAACATAAACGGAACTGTTCTGGCAGTCCATATACAAAACCAATAAATTTTTTAACATTTAGTTTTCACGTTTCTGATATTTGTATGCGTCACCCAGCTCCACCGCACCATTGAGACGTTTCACCTCCTCCACGCACTTTGCATGGAGTTTCCGGAATGCACTTTCATCAATCCGGCTTTCCGAATCCTCATGTGTGCTACTTGTGTGCTACGTGGCAAAATTAAGGGCTTCCACTGACTATTCATATCAACGGAAACCCTTATAAATAGAGGGCACTGAAAAAGTCTGATTCTTTGAAAAAAGAATTGGGCTTTTTTCCGT
>BLMJ01000213.1 GCA_011960625.1 Lachnospiraceae bacterium
CCCGGAAACGGCGCACGTCGTAAAACAGATTTTTGCAATGTATGTACGGGGCGACCGTATGTGTGAAATCCAGAACTGGCTGCGGGACAATGAAATACTGACCGTCGGGGAACTGCGCTACCGCAGGACAGGGAGCAAACGCCACCCCCGCCCACAGCTCAACGCATGGTACAACTGGCCGGATAAGACGCTGTACGACATTCTGACAAGGAAAGAATATTTAGGGCATACCATAACCGGGAAAACCTACAAGGTATCTTATAAGTCGAAAAAGACGAAAAAGAACCCGGAGGAAAAAAGGTATTTCTTCCCCAACACTCACGAACCTTTGATTGATGAAGAAACCTTTGAACTTGCACAGAAGCGGATTGCCACCCGGCAACGCCCGACAAAGGTTGATGAAATTGACCTGTTTTCCGGGCTGCTCTTTTGCGGGGACTGCGGCTACAAAATGTATGCAGTACGCGGAGCCGGGACGCTTGAACGGAAACACGCCTACACTTGCGGCAACTACCGCAACCGGGCAAGAAATGATATGCTCTGCACTACGCATTATATCCGCAAAAGCGTATTGAAAGAACTTGTCCTTGCAGACTTGCAGCGAGTAACGTCTTATGTGAAAGAGCATGAACAGGAGTTTATCGAAACAGCCAACGAGTGCAGCGCAAAGGCAGTACAAAAGACGCTGACACAGCAGCGGAAAGAGCTTGACAAGGCGCAGAACCGTATTAACGAGCTGAACATCTTATTCCGCAAGCTCTACGAGGACAACGCTTTAGGGAAACTTTCAGATGAACAATTTGCTTTTCTGACTTCCGGCTATGATGAAGAAAAAAAGACGCTGACCCGGAGGATTGCGGAGCTGTCACAGGAAATCGACAACGCCACCGAGCGCAGCGCGGACGTAAAAAGGTTTGTCGCACTGGTACGCAGATACACAGCGATTGAAGAACTGACCTACGAAAACGTCCATGAATTTATTGACCGTATTCTTATTCACGAACTGGATAAGGAAACGAACACCCGCAAAATCGAAATCTTTTATAGCTTTGTCGGCAGAGTTGATACAGGTGACAAGCCTACCGAAAGTATCTCCTATTTCAGACAGATAGGAGCCGACGTAAAGAGTTATGCTATCTAACATACATCAAAAAGAGGTAAGATAACACCCTCTGCAAAAAAGGTATCGTTATCTTACCTCAACAAAGAGAACCCCGCTGTAACCGTCGTCAATCTTTTCCGCCACGACTTCAATCTCCGGGTGCCGGGCAATGTAATCATCGATCAGCCGCCGCTGGTTGGCGACGCTGTCGCTTTCCACCGTCTTATCATCGGTATAAGAAAGACGGATGTACTTAATGGCTTTGTAAACCTGCATAAAAAAACACTCCTTTCGTTGCGCAGAAAAATCCCCGCAATCCAAGAAGTGTGGCTGTGCCGTATTCAATTCCTTTTCCAATTTCTATTGTACCACGCCCCTGCGGGAAAGTCAGCCCTTTTCCTAAAATAATCCGGCTCACCGTAAGATTCCCTTGATACATTCTTCCAGGGTGGCGCCGCCTGCGGCAAAGCTGGCCTGTACGGTGAACCGCCCGCATTTGAAGCGGTAAGGGTCTTTGATCTGCCGTACAAATTCGGCGATCCGTTCCTCACGGGAAAGCTCCTTATCAACGGCAACCTCCCGGATGTCCACCAGTGCGCCGGTTCTGCCGGCAACAACCGTATTTTCCATAATACCAACTCCTTCCTGAAAATTTCTGGCTATCGAAACCACATGAATAAGTCGGGCCTGCGCTCATACACTCACAGACCCGGCCCATTGTATCTGATTTCGATCAGCTGCCGTATTTGCCACGCCCCCCGGCAGGCCCTGAACGAACAGGGCAGGGCTGTTACAGGCTGCGGATAGCGTTGCCGCATCATAGCCCCGCATACGCCGCCGCTTTGCCAGAGCAGGCGCACGCCGCAGGAACTCTCCCCAAGTCTTTAGGGAGCCGTGAGGAAGTACCATTATGATCTGTGCCGTTGTCGCGTCCGGCCTGCCACAGCCGGTTTCGTGGGTTGCGTTTACCGCTCGGACAGCCTGGATTCATCACCTCCTTAGGCCGCCTGTCACCGCGCCGCCCCATCTGCCGCTCGGAACACAGAATGAAGTACCTGTAACAGCGTGTATTCGGTTGTCAAGGAGCAAGCGAGGGGCGTGGCAGTTATGACAGTTTTTCAGTTGGGGCGGGCCGGAGCATATGCTGTACGGCCACACCCGCCAGGCTTGTCCCGCCGGATAAATATGTCCCTCTATTATTCATTTCATTTTTGAGGGTTATTTTCGGGGGCAGGATTAAATTTCTTCCAGAATTTTTTTCAGGCGTCGGAGCCCGCGCTGGATTCCTTCATGCACGGAGCTTACCGCCGAGTGTTCGCTTTTGGCAATTTCGGAAAGGCTCATTCCCAACAGATAGTGCGAGCATATCCGGTTCCGCTGCTTTTCAGGCAACAGGGTAATGGCCCGGTACAGCCGCCCATGTTCTTCCTCATGGATCAGAATATCTTCCGGCGCAAGAACGACCACAAGGGCATCACGTTCAACATTCTTGTCATAGTCCAGAGAAAAATATGCCTTATGCCGGTATGTACGCAGGAAATGGGCTGCCTCGCTTAATTTATATTCCCGGAGCAGGTCGGCCACCTCGTCCGGCACTTCAACAACAGTATCTTTCGTATAGAACGGGTAATAGTCCCGCAGATTGATTTCTTTCATGTGTAATTCCTCCGATTTCGATTTTTTTAGTTGATAGGCAAAATCGAAATCAGAGGGTGGGGAGCGACACCCCGGACTATCACCTGCAACAGAGGCAGCAGGAAAGTTTGTCTGTTTTGTAGATAAGAAAAGAGCGCGTACCCGTTTTGTTACAGGCGCGCGCTTAATGGAACATTTTGCTGATTGCTGGGAGAAAAAATAAAAATATGTCGATACAAAAAGTGCCGCAGCTTTTTGAACTGCGGCACTAAAATATATTTGGCTATTTTTTTGTCGTTTCCTGTGAAAATATAGGACTTTTCTAATGTGCATGTCTGCCCCCATATCTGGGGGAGTATAAATGGATTTGTCACTATACTTTGATAT
>BLMJ01000214.1 GCA_011960625.1 Lachnospiraceae bacterium
AGACGATAAGCCGGGTTATGTCGTTGGGATGGCGTTCCTTAATACCTTGCCGTTCCGTAAAGTATAAGGCTCGTCCTTTATTACGGTAGCAAGTGTCTTACCACAGGAATCCATTCCAGGTCCATATGCTGCAAGGGGCTTAAAACAGGAACCAGGCTGTCTCTTTGAACCTTGGTAAGCGCGGTTCAGTCCAAGACTGGTTTCTTTTGTACCACGTCCGCCGACCATTGCTTTAATCTGGCCTGTATTCTGATCGATAATCGTTACAGAAGATTGGGGCTGGGGTGTGACGTTAATATTCTCGTCATAGGTGTCGCCTTCCTGGGCAATGGTTGATTTCCATTCCTCTACCATGGCACGCGCGGCTTCTTCGCTAGAGTAGACAAGCCCTTGAGAGTCCCCGTAGGTGTTCCGTACATACTGTTTAATGTGACCAGAGCTGTAATTCTCCACTGTACCATCAGCTCTTGTTACAGTAATAGCGCAATCCAACCCATACTCCTTCAGATTCGGATAATTGGCGTCGTTATTCGATTCTTCATCACAGATCTGCTGCATCATCAGGTTTTGGGTGGAGTAAATACTCAAGCCGCCGCTGTACACAGCAGTGTATGCCTGCGTCTCAGTATAGCCCAGCTGCTCCATCAGATCCTCAATCACCTGTAAAACCAGCGCATCTACAAAATAGCTGTAGGGACTGTTATCGTTCGTAACGCTGTTGACGTTCTGGATTCTGGAGTATACGTCGTCCGCCATTGCTTCGTCATGGGCGGCTTGGTCGATATATCCCTGTTCCAGCATATCACCAAGTACCTTTTTTCTTCGTTTGGCGTTTTCTTCCGGATTGGTGATGGGGTTCAGTCTCGACGGACTCTGGGTAATACCCGCGATAACAGCACATTCCGAGAGATTCAGTTCGCTTACATCTTTGCCGAAATACCGTTTGGCGGCGACACTACCATCCGCAAGGCAATTACCTGGTCTAACAACGTATGTGCGGTCAAGTTAAGCGACGAGATTACGCAGCAGTTAGGTTTTGAATACTGTGAAAAATTCGGCATCTCCACACTGGTCAAGAGTAAGACTACGGAGGCGGGAGTATTCAGTGACTTAGACAATCAGACTCTCGCACTGGGCGGTCTTACAGATGGTGTCTACAATTACGAGATTTGCTCAGCATATGCGGCAATTGCCAATGGAGGCGTCTATAATTCGCCTACATTATACTCCAAGATATTAGACCACGACGGAAACGTGCTGTTAGAGGGAACCGGAGAAACTCGTACCGTAATCAAAGACAGTACGGCGGCCCTTCTTACAAGCGCCATGCAGGATGTTGTGAACGGTGGTACAGGTTCACGTGCACAGCTTCCGAACATGCCTGTTGCGGGCAAGACGGGTACTACAAGTGATAATAAGGATATTTGGTTCTGTGCATATACACCGTACTATACCTGTGCTGTCTGGAGCGGCTATGATGATAACAAGGAGTTGACCAACACCGTCTACCATCTGCAGCTCTGGAAAAGTATTATGAGCCGAATACATGCGAATATGGAGAGAAAAGAGTTTACCATGCCTCCGTCAGTAGAACAAAAGACTGTATGCTCCATTAGCGGTATGCTCGCCATACCAGGAAGCTGTCCGGGAATTACAGAATATTTCGCTACAGATATCCTTCCAACGGAACGCTGTACCGGACACGGATACACCTACGACGAAGACACAGAGGAAGAAACTGAAGAAGATGAGGATGAGGATGGAAATGAGAATGAATATCCAATAGAAGATCCCTCTGATACGAATACGAATGTTCCAGATCCTGGTCCATCGACACCTCCGGATATTCCGACGCCTCCGTCTCCGTCGATACCAGATCCTCCGGCAGATACAAATCCTGATCCAACGATACCATGATTAACGTGCACCTGAACAGTGCAATCGAGTAGGAGGTAGGTGATTAGTTCACCTACCTCCTATTCACATCAATCTGCTTATATTAGTTTCTCACAATCTGACATGGGCAGGCTCCCCGAATCATCAGTACCTTTTTTAAAAGAAGAAATAGAGGAATGGATAAAAAGTAAGAATGTTTTACGATTATTACGCAAAAGATACCAGAAAAAAATCCGTGCGATTGTGAAAATTGGCGGTGAGGCTGGCGACATCTATCAATGAACTTATTGTGAAGATTGTGATTCATACCCCTGAGAAAATAGACAGGCATAAGCATGTCACAATTGAGATTTTTTACCTATGTGAGAAAGATACAGTTTCTTCTTCATAAGCCGGAATTGTCTTTTGGTACGATATAACCGGCGTGACTTACGTCGCGCCGGTTATATATTTAGCAATTCTCGCCACCTAAAAGCTACATTTACTATATATATCTTTATTATATCACTCACGTTACAAAAAAGGAAAATGCCACTATAGCTCATCCGTCTAAAAACAAAGATTTGAACTAGACCTTGGAAATTAAAATTTCCTTCTAAAAGTTAGACCCTCAATATATAAAGTTCCTCTTAAAATGCATTATTTTTACATTTCAGTAAGTATGTTCACCCTCTTTCCATCAATAATACTCTCTTTTATAGGTAACATCGAATCAACACAAAAAGCCGGTCTTACTCCATTGAAATCAAATGAATTTGTACTTCCGACACTTCCATCGTAGCTAATGGCGCAAACGCAAGATGCATAACAAGAATTTGCACTACGAAGCCACCAACTTGTTTCCTTTCCGTCTAAATCTCCTATAGCAAGCCGGTTTTTTGGTGCTTGAAAAAAATCCAACGGTTCTCCTTCAAGTCCAGTAATCCCATTGTCATCAAAAGCTAATTCCCTATAAGAAAGAAGAAAGACTTTTCTCTCAATCTCAATAACTTTTGTGTCTACACGCTGCAGACATTCCTCAGCAAGAATTTGAATCTTTGTATTCTTAATTAGCGACTGGGTATCTTCCGGAAGACATTCAAAAAAATCTCCATTTAAAAATGAATCCATTTCACACCCTTCATAATATGCAGAATAAGAATTCATCCTTCTCCTTTCTGATAATATATTTTTACGAAGTAATAATGTTTTTCCATCATATTGATCAGTCAAAACAATATATGGATGATAACCATCTACCTCCTCTATATATACTATATTGTCTTCTTCATATGCAATTTTCCCGACTACATCCTCACAATAAATTTCCTTTTCATTTTTATCCAAAGCACAACCATTTAATAGAATGCTGAGGATACCCAGAAAAAATAAAATGCGAAAACATCTGTTATTATTCATTTAATTGACCTTTCTGTCTATCCAGATATATTAATTCCGAATTTCCTATAGTCTTTGATTCCGCATGTTCGATGCCCAAATCTGTAAATCCTGTCTTGATAAGACATTCAAGCTAATTCCGTTTTCTTTTTCGCATATTTGATATGATATGTATCATAATAACAGATATTGTCATTCCGAAAAACCAAATTATACTATTATTGTCTCCAGTATTTACAGAACCTTTTTTCTTGTCAGTGTTTAAGCTTTCATTCTCACCTTCGCTTTTGCTGACCTCATTAGAAGGCTGGTTCTTATCCACTGATTCCCCAGGCGAGTCCGGATTGTCAGGCGTTATCGAGTCCTCGGGAGAAGATTTTTTCTTAGTAAAATGAGCTACAAATTCTATGTCTTCTTCTACTCTGAAACGATATGAAGATTCCTGCGATGCAAGCGCATCTCCTTGATACCATCCACTAAATTCATATCCTTCTTTCGCAACTGCTTCTATCTTGGCGTAATGACCACGTTGACGGACCCCTTGACCAATGACAATTCCCCGTTCTTCGTAATCAGCTTTCACTGTAATCATATAATACGCTTCTTCTGCCTGCTCTCCAACCAAATTTTCCGAAGGTTGCAATAAATTACCTGAATGATCTTTCAATGTATAATCTGTTGATGTTCCTTTTATGTTATTTCCTAATTCTCCCGTTGAATATGCCGGTACTTCTGCCATAAATTTATCACCTGTTTGAAGTTTAATATTCAAATAATTCTCTATTCGTGTAATGTCTCCAATTGACGTAGAATATTCATTTATAGCATAATCCATAATACCCTCATCAGTTGCCGTGATCTGAATATCATAAGACATATCTGAGGGCAAACATATTATCTTTTCTCCATCTTCATTCAACATGACCAATAAACTAGACTCACTATTCTCCTGAGGAACATCCTTTACTATTTCTGCTTTAAGTGACCCAGCACTATCATAAACTTTCACATCTACCGGACAATTAATGCGTATAATCCTGTAATTCCCAATACCTCCAAAGGTAGAGGGTGTCTTTGTGTAATTAGAATCCATTGACATAAGCCACGCAAGACATAATTCTGGATAATGCGCTGCCATCAATGTATTGAAATTAGCAACTCCTGTAATCGTCAAATTGGGATGGCTTACAATAAACTCTACTGCCAATTTAACAATTGCTTTCACAAAATCTGATAATGCACTAAAATTATAATTCTTAATTCCAGCTTCATGCAAGCTTTCTTTTACAATGCCATTTACCACATCCTCTAGCGATCTAGAATCTAATGGGTTGAATACTGCAGATGCAATTTCTGACAACATATTCATACTGCTTATTTTCTTTGTAAAGCTTTCTATAAACTTGTTCGTTCTATCTAATGGTTCGTCTGGAAACAGAGTCCCATATATGGCAGTAGCACACACACGGATACCATTCTGGAATTCATTAACATAATTATCACGAGTTTTAATCTGCTCTTTTGTCAGTTTGTTAATGGTTTCATCAAGATAAAAACCTTGCCCTTTATTATTCTTAATATCATCTTGAACAGGACTGTTCCCACCAGGAAGTAAATATTTGACTTCTATTTTTTTCGACATAAAATTATCAATTTCATATTGTCCAACTTCTCCAAAACTATTCATGTTATTATAAAAATCCAACATTTCTGCCCTTTTCTCTGTATATCTTTCATCTGTTGTTTTATCTGGAAGAATGTAATCTACTCCGTAGCGCGTAAAACCTTCTGGCTTTAACGCTTGCATTGCCACCAAAGGCACTGGGTCATTTTTGTTAATTATATTATAGATATTATAATACTTCTTCACATCTGAAGCAGCAGAAATCAATACTCCTCGAGGTGTTTCAAAGCAATAAGCATACAAATTCTCTTTTTCCAAAGTCACATCTCCGAGATTTTCTCCATTATCAATAGCTCCTGCTACCATATTTGCCGTTGCTGCCGCTCTACTATACCCAGTTAACCACAGTTTAATCTCACCAGTGATATGATTATTGGCAATATAGTGTCTCAGAAAATCCAACACCTGTTCTTTTGCCTTAGAAAAACCGTAATGCTCTCCTGTTCTTCCTATTGTAAAATTCCCTGCCCATTCACTTTCATAACCACCACCACGAACGGCCAGCGCAACCAGAGTATAATCTTTATCATCCACTACAAGATTCTTACTAGCTGCTGCAACTCCAATAGAATCACTCTGTGGTTTTTTTTCATACCATTCATTTGCTTGAAAGTTATTAAAATTTAATTTTTCAAATAGATCCTTTACATTTTTGTACTTTTGGCTATAATCTTTGTTTCCACCTTCATTACTTCCAAAAGCAGATAATGCCAAACATAAAGAAGCTGTAGCAAGACTATGGTTGAATCCATCTAATGCGTCCTCACCACAAGATATATTATCAAAATATGAATCTTTATAATGGCATATAGCCTTATAATCTCTTTCCTTACCTGATGCATAAGAAAATTCCACACCATCATCTGTCAGGTCATCTGCAATTTCTCCAAATATAAAATCAAGCTGATCTGGATCTGTCACATCATAATATCCTTTGTTTTGCAAATCGTTCATAAATTTACGCCCAAATTTCAATTCATCTCCATAAAGTGCATGAAAAAAACCAAGAGTATAGATATTATACTGATCCCAATAAGATTTCGCAGTATTAAATGCCGCATTCGCATACTGATAATTTGAATAGTCTTTCGACTTATATGGTCCATCTTTGGTTTTGCTTCCAGATTGTGGTAATCCGTCTGATAAAAGCACAAGATTTTTAATGATATCATCTCCAGATGGTGTTTCAGCCAACAAGTTACCCGCAGTAATCAATCCTTCATTCGTATTGGTTCCTCCTTTGGCATACAAATTCTCAATCACCTGCGTCGCTTCATCTATTGAAGATGTAAATTGCATTCTACTGTAAGCACTTGTTCCATAAGATACTATTGCAACATAGTTCGTTCCATTAGTTTCAAAAACTTGAGTGCAAAATCGAATCGCTGCTTTCTTCATGTTATTCATCGGTATTCCGCTCATACTTCCTGATTGATCCAAAACCAGAACCGTATAGCGTGTTATTCCTTTTTCGCCTGGTTCTGGTACAGAATATGGTTGACCATCCTCCTCTAATGGCATAATCAATTCTTCAGGCTCTTCTTCAGATTCCAAGTCTGTAGGCGATAAGTCTAATTGCTGTATCATTTCTAAATCCTCAGAATGTTCAGTTTCTGACTCCTTATTTACTTCTGTTGCCAGTGCACTAATTGGTGCTGATGTAAATATAATTGCCATACATAACCAAAATAGTACTATCGTTTGTAATCTTCTCATTCTTTCGTTCCCTCCACATTCTTATTTAGTAACTACTTAGCCCTTTCTAACTTAATCAGGAAGATAACACTTTTTGATACTTCTCACTATGGAGGCCGACTGTATCAAAGATGAGCCTTGCGGTAATTTCGATCACATTACGGAGTTTCCTTCAAAAGCACACATTTTAATTTTTAGGATTTCAAAGAGCCGTATCGCTTAAGGCGTCGAAATTTCTTCCTAATGTTAATAACATTGCTACACTACTGAACTATTCAAATCTTATTTCTTAATACACTTCCCTCACCTCCTATATATCGAATTGATGAGCAAAAAACCTATTTTTCTTAAAAAATGATAATTTTAATTCCCATATAATTTCACAAATTCTATTCTAAACTAATGTTATCTGGTCATATTCTAAATCTTCTTTCAGTTGATTTTGAATATATACTTTGATTGCAGCTGTGTCCTTTCCTACGGTAGCAACATAATACCCATGACTTAACTATCCCATTATTTTTGATACAGCATATTTCTGTGGTATCCTTACCAGTATATGGATATGATCCGGGCAGCATTGCGCCTCAATTTTTACTGTGACACAAAAAGGTAAGCAAACAAAGAGAAGATTCCTTCTCTCCATTTCCTTACCTTTGAGTAACCAATATGATTATAACATACTATCTTCTACTTTTCTATTATAATTTACTAAAACAAATGCTTGGCAACATCCTCGTCTTCATAAATCTCATCATAAATACTTTTCACTTTTCCAACCTTAATATCTTCCATCAAATCATTGAGGAAATGCTGGAAATCCCGGTTGTCATCCGCCAGCCTGTTAACAGTACCCCAATCCAGAGAGTCTTTTTCATATCTGGCGAAACTCCGAAGAATAAATTTTCATCAGCAAGGCGAAGGTAATACGGTGGCATCGTTGACCGCCGACAACGTAGTTTGATGGAAATTTAGTCAAGGAGATTAGTCTGAAAGTAAATGTGTCAGCGTTCTTCTTTTTTTAGCACGAAACGACTATTTTTCAGGATTGAAAAGCACAAAAGGACTACATAAGCAGCCCTTTTCCTTCTGTTATCATTTTTTCAATTTGTCTTTGTCATTTTTTTGTATACTATCACGAATTTACAAAATCAATTTTGCTGCTCCGCAGATTCCCGCATCATTTCCCAACTCTGCCAGGACAAACTTTGTCTCCTTATTGGCAAAAAACGCTCTCTCTACGAAATATTTCTCCACATAACCCAAAAGAATATCTCCTGCTTTGGATACTCCGCCGCCAATCACAATCACCGTAGGATCTGTCACAGCCGCAAGATTTGCCATGGCATGTCCAAGATAGGAGCCAAATTCCTCCACAATCTCCTCCGACAGCCTATCCCCCTCTTTCAGTGCGTCAAACACAGCCTTCGCGTCAAGCTTCTCCACCTCACGCAAAAGAGACGCCTTATCATCCTTTGCAAGACGCTTCTTTGCAAGACGGGCGATTCCGGTAGCTGACGCATACTGCTCCAGGCAGCCTTGCTTTCCGCAGCCGCAGCTATCTGTCTCCTCATAATTCACACAGAGATGGCCGATCTCACCGCCTGCTCCATGGGCCCCCGTCAACGGCTGCCCGTTCACAATCACACCGCCTCCGACACCCGTACCAAGCGTCACCATAATCATATTCTTGTTCCCTTTTCCTGCACCTAACCACATCTCTCCAAGGGCCGCTACATTGGCGTCATTACCTGCCGCGACCTTCATGCCGGTCAGCTCGTGCATCTCACGGCTCACTTCTTTATATCCCCATCCAAGATTAGCAGTATTCTGCACAACTCCGTTCTCGTCTACCGGAGCCGGTATTCCGATCCCGATTCCTGACACCTGGGAAGCGGTAATCTCCTTCTCTTCCAGCTTTTTCTTCAAGGCTTCCGCTACATCTGGAAGAATCGCCTCTCCCTTATTCTCAGTGCGGGTCTTAATCTCCCATTTGTCCAGCAATTCTCCGTCTGTCTGAAATAGACCAAGCTTTACTGTAGTTCCCCCGATATCAACGCCAAAACAATACTTCATCCACGTTACCCTCTCTTCCTATTTTTTCGTTAAATTCTGCTGCACTCTCTTATACAATTCCTGTGCTGCATTATATCCCATCTTCTTCTGCCGATAGTTAATGGCCGCAGTCTCTACAATGATTGCCAGATTCCGTCCAGGACGGATTGGGAGCTGATGGCATACGATTTTATTACCTAAAAACTCTGTATACTCTTCCTCCATTCCCAGACGGTCATACTTCTTGTCCTTATCCCAGTCTTCCAGCGTAATGACCAGATCAATGTTCTGCGTCTCGCGCACACTCTGCACGCCATACAGGGTCTTGACATCAACGATACCGATTCCTCTAAGCTCGATAAAATGTCTGGTAATGTCTGGCGCCGTCCCAACCAGGGTCGCATCACTGACCTTACGAATCTCCACCACATCATCGCTGACCAGACGATGACCTCTCTTGATCAACTCAAGAGCAGCCTCACTCTTTCCAATTCCGCTCTCACCCATGATTAGAACACCAACGCCATATACGTCTACCAGAACGCCATGAATGGAGATACAGGGCGCCAATTCGACATTCAGCCAGCGGATAATCTCGGCCGTAAACTGAGCAGTCTTCTTCTCCGTATTAAAGACCGGAATCTTCGCGGCTTCCGCCATCTCAAGCAACATCTGCCCCGGCTTCAAACTCCTTGAAAATACAATACATGGAATCGGATATGACAACAACTGGGTATAAATCTCCCTCTTATGCTCCTCATCCATCTTTTCCAGAAATGTATATTCCACATATCCGATCAACTGTACCCTGTCAGAATCAAAATGCTCAAAATATCCTGTAAGCTGCAGAGCCGGACGATTGATGTCCGGAATCTCAAGGGTCTTATCTCCAATATCTACATTGGGGGTAAGATTCTTCAAGTCCATCTTCTCCACAACTTTTTTCAATTCAACTCTACCTGCCATACTCTTCTCCTTCCCCTTTACATAGTAAAGATTATAACATATCAATGAAAAAAGTTATAGACATCCTGAGCAGATTTTTCATTCATTGAAGGAAGCTGCTTAAGCTGCTCCACCGTCGCATTCTTGATGGCGTCAATATTCTCGAAATGGCGCATCAAATCCTTTCGCCTTGTTGGACCTATCCCTTTAATATCATCCAATATAGAATGTACCTGGCCTTTTCCTCGAAGCTGCCGGTGGAACGTAATGGCAAACCTGTGCGCTTCGTCCTGAATCCTGGTAATCAGACGAAAACTCTCGGAATTTTTATCAATCATAATCTCTTCATTCTGATAGTACAAGCCTCTGGTACGGTGGTTGTCATCCTTGACCATGCCGCATACAGGAATGTCCAGACACAGCTCCTTTAACACTCTGAGGGCCACATTCACCTGTCCTTTTCCCCCGTCCATGAGAATCAAATCCGGAAATGCGGTAAATCCCCCCAAGTCCTTTCCTTCTTCCTGCTCCCGCATCCCATGTTCGAAACGACGGGTCAGCACCTCCTCCATACTGGCATAGTCATCCGCGCCCTGGATTCCCTTAATCTTAAACTTACGGTAATCGTTTCGCTTTGGTTTGCCTCTCTCATATACCACCATAGAGCCTACGGATGCAAAACCGCTGGTATTGGAAATGTCAAAGGCCTCCATCCGTACGATTCCCTGAAGTCCAAGCATTTTCTCCAGCTCCTTTACCGCGCCGATAGTCCTGCCCTCCTCACGCTTTAACCGCTCCTTGTCAGTGCTCAATACCAGCGCCGCATTCTTCCTTGCCAGCTCCACCAGCTTTTCCTTGGTCCCCTTCTTCGGAATCCGCAGATGTACCCGATGTCCTCGCCTCTTCGTCAGCCATTCTTCAATTACTTCCATATCCTCCAAGGCTTCCGGCAGCATCAGCTCAGAGGGGATATAAGGCGTTCCCCCATAAAACTGTTTGATAAAGCTGGATAAAATCTCACGCTCCGTCTCACCCTTCACAATCTTAAGATAGAAGTGGTCCCTTCCAATCAACCGGCCGCCTCGGATGAAAAATACTTGGACAACCGCATCCTCTTCCTCCACAGCCACTGCCAAAATATCCCTGTCATCCCCCGCCGTATCTGTAATTTTCTGCTTCTGTGCAATCTTGCGGACACTGGAAAGCAGCTCACGGTACTCAATCGCCTTCTCAAATTCCATAGCCTCCGACGCCTGCTGCATCTTCCTCTCCAATTCTTTTAAGATGATATCATAGTCTCCATTCAAGAAATGTACCACCTCCTGAATAGACTGGCGGTAATCCTCCCTGGAAATATACCCCTGACACGGCGCCTTACACTGATGAATGTGGTAGTTGAGGCAAGGCCTCTCCTTCCCGATATCCTTCGGAAGCTTCCTGTTGCAGCTTCGGATATTGTAAAGCTTGCGAATCAGCTCTATGGTATCCTTTACCGCACCCCCACTGGTGTAGGGTCCGAAATATTTGGCTTTATCCTTCACCATCTTCCTCGCCAGCATTACCCGCGGAAATGGCTCGTCTACCGACACCTTAATAAAGGGATAGGACTTATCATCCATCAGCATGGTATTGTATTTTGGACGATGCTCCTTAATCAAATTACACTCCAATACCAATGCTTCCAGTTCTGAATCCGTAACGATATACTCAAACCGAACAATATGTGTTACCATCTGCTCAATCTTGACTCCCTTATTGCGGCTGCTCTGAAAATATTGACGGACGCGGTTTTTAAGGCTGATTGCTTTGCCTACATAGATAATATCGTCCTTCTCATCATGCATAATATATACGCCAGGCTTGCCTGGCAGCTTCTTTAATTCTTCCTGAATATCAAACATGGGGACTCCTTGTAATCTAATTTACTCTTTTAACTTTGTGTATATAAAAGCCCGGAATAACTGGATTCCCGGGCTTTACTCACTATATGGCTTCTTCTGTCTCAACTGGATTCATAGAAATCCTCTCTTCACTCTTTTCTTTCTTCTCTTCTGGGTTGATTCCTTCTACCTCATGGAAAATCTCCATAAATTCTTTTCCAGTAATCGTTTCTTTCTCAATCAGAAATGCTGCAATCTTATCCAGCGCTTTCCTGTGGCTGGCCAGAAGTTTCTTTGCTGCCTCGTAGGAATCTCTCAAAAGCTTCATAACTTCCTTATCAATCTCTGAAGCCGTCTTCTGCCCGCAGTTGGACACTGCCCTTCCGTCCAGATAACGATTCTGAATAGATTCCAGACCGATTAACCCAAATTTCTCACTCATTCCATACTGAGTTACCATGGCTCTCGCTACCTTCGTAGCTTTTTCAATGTCATTCGAGGCTCCGGTAGTCACGGTGTCAAATACAATCTCCTCCGCTGCGCGTCCTGCCAGTAATCCCACCAGCATGGCATGCAATTCTTTCTTGGTATTCAGGAACTTCTCTTCTTCCGGAGTCTGCATCACATAACCTAACGCGCCCATCGTCCTTGGCACGATGGTAATCTTCTGTACCGGCTCAGCATCCTTCTGCAGCGCGCTCACCAGCGCGTGTCCAACCTCGTGATAGGATACAATCTTTCGCTCTTCCTGGCTCATGATACGGTCTTTCTTCTCTTTTCCTACCAGCACAACCTCCACAGCCTCAAAAAGATCCGCTTGGGACACGGCATTTCTTCCGTTCTTAACGGCATTAATTGCAGCTTCATTAATCATATTAGCAAGGTCGGAACCTACGGCGCCGCTCGTCGCCAGTGCAATCGCCTCCAAATCTACCGTCTCATCCATACGCACATCCTTAGAGTGTACCTTTAGGACATCTACTCTTCCCTTCAAATCCGGCTTCTCGACAATAATACGCCGGTCAAAACGTCCCGGACGAAGAAGTGCCGGATCAAGAATCTCTGGTCTGTTGGTAGCTGCAAGAAGCACAAGCCCTTTATTACTCTCAAAACCATCCATCTCCGCTAAAAGCTGGTTTAGCGTCTGCTCCCGCTCATCATTACTGTTCAATTGATTATCACGGCTCTTTCCGATGGCATCAATCTCATCAATGAATATGATACAGGGCGCCATCTGCTGCGCCTGCTTAAAAAGGTCGCGTACCCTTGACGCACCCACGCCTACATACATCTCCACAAAAGCAGAGCCGCTCAGGGAAAAGAACGGCACCTTCGCTTCCCCTGCAACCGCTTTGGCAAGCAGAGTCTTACCGGTCCCCGGAGGTCCCACTAGAAGCGCGCCCTTAGGCAGCTTTGCGCCTACGCTGGTATACTTGCCCGGATTATGCAGAAAATCTACCACCTCCTGCAAAGATTCCTTCGCTTCGTCCTGCCCGGCAACGTTCTTAAAGGTAACGCCGGTCTGCTTCTCTACATACATCTTGGCGTTACTCTTGCCGATTCCCATCATTCCGCCGCCCTTAGCCATCTTACGGGTCATCCAGACGAAAACACCTACCAGGACCGCTATAGGTAACAGCGTAAGTAAGGTCTGTGCCACGACAGCAGACGTGGTATCCGGAATCTGCTGGCTGAACTTCACGCCGGCTTTATCCAGACGCTCTGGCAGGGAATCATCACGAACCACGCCGGTATAGTATTCCTTAGCAATCTTCTGCCCTTTCTCCTTCTTCTCTGTTATCACGATTCGGGTACTGTGGATGACAACTTCTTCCACTTTCTTATCGTCTACCATCTCAAGAAATTCGTCGTAACTAATCTCGTTATCGTCTCCCATTCCTTGAAACTGAAACAATGCCATAACCATGATCGACGTAACCAGCGTCACCAATATGACAAACGATAAGCCCTGCTTATTATTTCTATTATTTTGATTCCTGTTATTCTGGTTATTATTATTCTGGTTGTCCATCTTCTTCCTCCTGTACTACCCTACATTATAAGGACAGCCTGACCGGAAATCAATACAAACATTGCCTGTGACTGATTTTTTAATGCTTTTTATGGAATTTTTACAATTAAATTGTTTTTCATATTAATTTATG
>BLMJ01000215.1 GCA_011960625.1 Lachnospiraceae bacterium
GCAGGGGCAAGTGTATCACGAATGTTTTGTTTCTGCCTGCCGGTCATCCTTGTTGGAACATAAATTGCAAAGGGACATATCTGGCAGATAGTTTTTAAAATCATCCTTTGCCTGTTTTACCAAGGCGGTACGATCAGCCAGAAACAAAACATTCGTGATACACTTGCCCCTGCTCAGTACATCGGTCAGACTGGCCGCTGTCCGGGTTTTGCCGGTTCCAGTCGCCATTACCAACAGATGCTTACGGAAGCCTTGCCCAATCCGCTCACAGACAGCACGGATTGCCTCCTTCTGATAATATCGGTCGGTAATTTTGTCATCAATAGGAACACTCATCAGGTCAAGCTGCTCCGTTCTCCGATTCATCAGTTTTTGCAAGTCATCTCTGCTGAAAATGCCGCTGACCTTTCTTTGAGGGCTAGTCTGGTCATCCCAAAAGTAAGTTTCAAATCCATTGGTGGTAAACAGCATGGGGCGGCGGTTAAATTTGCGTTTCAAACAATCCGCATACAACAATATTTGCCTGCGGCCTGTATTGGGATCTTTGCTTGTTCGCTTTGCTTCTATAACCGCAAGTGGAAGTCCGTCCTTACCGAACAACACATAATCCGCCGCACCAGTTCCACTCTCTGTTGGCATTCCCGTAAGTGGATATTCCTCCTGCACATCAGCATCCGTACCAGTAAATTTCCAACCCATTTGTTTCATATCCACATCAATATAGATTTTACGGGTTTTGAACTCCGAAAGATCCTCCGGCTCAAAAGTGCGTGTCTGCTGATGGGTTTCTTTTTCTGCGGTGTACTGCACCGACATTTTCTCAATCTGTTGGCGTAGGGCTTCAATTTCTGCGTCTTTTTCTCCCAACAGGCTTTCCTGTTCCTTGATCTTTTTGGTATCAACAATGACTTTTTCAGCGGGAATTAGTTTTTCGTCAAATTTTCGCTCCACATAATCTGCACCATAGCAATAATCAATCCACTGGATAAACTCAAAAAGCCCCTTGAGGGAAGCCATTGCATCACCGGGCTGCACATTTCGCTCTGTGTGAACAGCTAGATTGCCCAACTTTATAATAAAGGGCAGTTTCCCCCATGTGTTGTGGTCAACAGCAAAACGGAATGACGGCTCATGGATTAGAGACTGCAAATTATCTTTGTAAGGCATATTCATAGTGTTATCCGCAGAATATACCCATTTGACAGCTAGCTCCAATGCCTTTCGGTAGCCGACTGCACACATGGCAGAGGAAGTAGAATAAATTCTTTCAACTTCCATTGCGGCTGCCGAAAATAATATATATTCTTTTTTATTTTTTAAAAAACTAAAATTTGACATTATATCACCTCTCCAAATAGTATAAATTCACTCTATTTATCCTCGGTTAAACTGAAAAAGTACCAAAATATGGTATTTATAATGTCCGTATAAAGATAAAATAATTGAGCAACTAACATACTGCTAAGACTATTTTTATCTACTCCAGCCCAATGAGCAAGAGAGTTCCGAATATTCCAACCAATTTTCTTTTCTCCTACTGTACATATAAAATATGATAGATTTTTCAAATGATCTTCACCAAAAATATTTGCCATTTCCTGATTATGTGGTGAAAGTAAAGCCCCCAAAGTTGCAGAAGTCAACGGAACATACATTCTATCTTTTAGCAAATAGATATAAACTATCCGAAGAAGCTTCTCAATCAAAGCACATATAAACATCGCTGCTCCATAGCAAAAAGGTTGAATCTCTTTTTTATCTTTATCATCACTCAAGATTACTGGTTCAAGCATTGTATGTAGGATTTCCAAATCATCATCTAACCCTTCTATACATCCGGTTTGTTCACTGATAAAACCTAAAAATGTGAAATACCATTGTAAACAATCTGGAAATAACTCTTTATCATGCCATATTGCTAAAATCGTAGCCGCACCAACTGACATACTAATTTCCAACCAATTTTGATGTGAATGGGTAAAATAATCATCACTACTAATATTACTGCTAATAAAGTCAATTAACCCTTGTTTTCCTTTGGATGGATAAGCTAAACGACTTACACAGTAAAGTTTATCGTTTTCTATTTTTTTATCATGAGTTAATGATAGCATTTGAATTTCGCAATTAGGTTGTTTTTTTAGTAACTTTATTATCTCACCCACAGGAATTTTATAAGAAAATTCCTGTCCATGTTCCTTTAAATCTTCCTTTAACTTTTCTTTAAGATAATAACTATATTCGCAAAATTCATTTGCTTTGGGATGTTTTATTTTCTGTATAAAATCATAAACTTGCCGGAACAAATTCTCTATTATTAAAATATCACGAAAATGTGGTAAATCTGTATTTTTTACAAGACTTTCCATATCATTTATAACATTTTCAATGATTGGTTCTATAATACTTTTTAATTGTGTATTATTCCCATTCCATATTGTTACAAATATTGGAAGAACGCAATCTAACCGCAGCTTTCGCATTTCCTCCAAATTTTTATGATGAAAGAGCAGTTTAAATAATTCTGGTTCTTTTTCAAATCTCTTCTGAAAATTCTGAAATTTTCCAAGCAACAAATAGTTATAATCTTTCGCCAGATACTCAAAGACTTCATGTGTTATTCCATTTTGAAATGGAATAATGAGTTCAAGCGTAATATGTGGCAAAGAATATTGATGATATTCTTGTTTAAAAATCTCTTGAAAATTCTTATTGATAAATCGAATAAGTATATCATTTCCAATCTTTTTGTATTGTTCATTCGCTAAATCAGAGATAGATTGGATTGTCTGCTTATCCTCATCACTTTTCAGGGCAGAAATCATTTCTTGAAACAATACCAGCTTACGCAGACACAAATAGTCCAGATATTCGGAAAGAAATTCTATATCTTGCACCTGACTCGAAGTTAATATGCTTTGAAAATAATCCTTGTTTTCTAATACAGATTTTACATCCTACGATGTT
>BLMJ01000216.1 GCA_011960625.1 Lachnospiraceae bacterium
CCGTTCGTCATCAGACAACACAGCATCCTCAAGCAATAACAATTTTGCCCCTTTTCCGGATTCTAAATATTCAATATTAAATTTGTCAGATGTAAAAAAAATACTCTTCAACTGTTTACACGACCTTCCTTCCTTTTTACCTAAAGCTGGTTTTCAGATACTGGTATATATAGCCTGTACTCACCAGCCGAGAGCCTAAGCTCCTGTGTTCTCATTCTCCAAGCCCCCAATCGGCTTAATTGGCATACTTCAGAGAATTCAGTATCACTGCATCCAATAATTACAAGACAGACCAGCTCACCGCAATCTTTCGGCCTGTCGATAACAAAACGACCATTCATCTGCTGAAATATTCTGATTTTAAAAGAGCCTCCATCGCCGGCATACAATACAAAATCATTGGCGCTTTCCGGCTTGTTTTCGATTCCACGCGTCCCAGCCAAAGCCATATTGCCATTACTCCAACGGACTGATTGCTCCTCCATGGATGGCTTCAATAACTCTTTCCCACTGTTAATCCAGTTTGATACTTTATTTTGCATGCCAGTCTCAAGCGTTGACAGCTTTTTCGTAAGAATTCCAGCCACTCGCAATACGATAGCGGAACTATCCTCTCCTGTTTCCCATTCCGCTGCTTTTTCCTTCATCTGTAAAGCATCCGTTATCCCGCATTTCCTCATCCACTGATTCAGCTCAGATACTGACTTCGGCGTTATTCCACTGACAGCCGAGCGAACATCCGTCTCTTTTACTTCCTCTACAATCTCCATAAGATTCGCTGAATACCCATCATACAATGTACACTCCTCGCCGCTCATAATATTCCTGTATACAATCGTCCCTGCCACGTCTTTCTCAATATCCCTTTCGCTCATTCCTGTCAATACAGCTATCATGGAAACAATCATATCAGCCCGCTTTTTCCTATAGTCATCCATTTGTCTTCTCCTTCACATTATGCCATTTTAAAATTTTCGGACTTCCATTCAAATTATACACCTCGGCATACCGCTGTCTTTTTATTTTCTGCAAGGCCCGGAGCGTTTTAAAGCAATACTGATCTCTGTATGAACCTCTGGACTTTGCAATCGCAAAAGCTTTTTCAAAACTGCATTTTCCCCGGCTATAATCTTCAAGTACCTCCGCCAATTCCCCTCCCTGTCCATCAGCCATCTTGTCAAATATGAGATCATACTCTATTGTCTCTTCAAAATGTGTCCTTTGATAAGCAACAAAATCCAGCCATTCTTTGTTACATTCCAACAATTTTAAAATCTTTAAATCCTCCAGGCTGTCTGCTTGGAAATCATATTCATAAATATAAGCCACATGGGTGCGGTCATTATGAGCCAGATTCCTAACCGCCCATTTTCCCGCCTGTTTCTCATTCGTCGTCAGGTAAAATCCCCTGCCAAAGTCCTTGTAATATCTGGACTTATTCAAATCTGGTTCCTGAAAATAATACTTGGTTCCATGATATAGCTTTTTTATCATTTGTGCCTCCTCTGAATTTCTTTTTGGTACAATTCCAC
>BLMJ01000217.1 GCA_011960625.1 Lachnospiraceae bacterium
CCTTTGAGATAATCAAAGAAATACTTCCGTTTGAGCACTTTGCACATGAGTTTTTTGAGGGTGTGGAACTGGAAACAGAACAGGCTGCCAGGGCGGATGTAATTCTAGCGAATCTTGCAGGAAGAGACATCAGAAAGACATTACAGAAGTTGCTTGAAGCTAAGAAGGAGGAAGCCAAGCTTATCTTGCTTGCTGACAGGGAGCAGATCTTGACGTTGGAAGAGTATCCGGAAGCGGTCAGCGATATATGGGTTATGCCCATGACGGAGGCTGAGGCAAGGTTTCGTTTTCAGAAATGGCAGCAGACGTATAAGATGGAGAAGGACTACTGGCAGACCAGCCATTTTTTTGAGACTACAATCAACAACGTTCCGAATCTGGTCTGGTATAAAGATAAGGACGGAATACATGAGAAAGTCAATGACAGCTTTTGCAGGACGGTGAATAAGACCAAGAAACAGGTGGAGGGACGGGGACATGCATATATCTGGGATGTAGAGGCAGATGACCCTGCGTGTATCGAGTCTGAGCGGGAGGTTATGAGCAGACGAAAGACCTGTATTTCTGAAGAGACCATTAAAACCGGAGAGGGTATGCGGCTTCTGACCACGTATAAGTCCCCTCTGTATGATTTGGACGGAAGCGTGATGGGGACGGTAGGCGTTGCAATTGACGTGACCCAAGAGCGTGCCTATGAGCAGGAGATCATGGAGAAGAATCGTACTCTGGAGACTGTGTTTACGACGATGGACTGCGGAATACTGTGCCATACTGTGGATGGTTCTGGAATTGTCAGTATCAACAGGGCAGCGCTTAATATTCTGGGGTATGAATCTCAGGAAGAGATGATGGAAGCTGGATTTCGCATGGTAGCGGATTCTGTGCTAGATGAGGATAAACCCAAGCTCCGGGAGTGTATTATGGCGCTGCAAAAGGAGGGAGACAGCGCCAGCGTGGAATACCGCGTTAAGCACAAAGATGGGAAAATTCTGCATGTAATGGGAAATATTAAGCTGTTGAAGAAAAATGGCGAAGCCTTCTATCAGCGCTTCCTTCTTGATTGTACGACGCAAAAGCTGGAGGAAAAGAAGAAGGACCAGCACAATCAGGAGCTTGTCCAGGCATTGAGCATCGACTATAATAGAGTCTGCTACTTTGATCTTTGTACTGGAAAGGGAATCCCTCTTCAGGGCTCAAAGGATCAGATGGATATGTTTGATTCGGTCTTTAACGGTAAGATTTCCTTGGAAAAGAGTATGGAGCATTACATAGAGGCCTTTGTTTATGAGGAGGACCGTGATATGCTGCGCCAGGAAGCTTCACGGGAGAATCTGAAAAACAAGCTGGCTGAGAATGGGATGTATTTTGTAAACCACCGGGTATTGTGGGGCGGTAAGATGAAGTATTTCCAGATGAAGGTGGTTCGTACCGGCGAGTGGAAGGAGAGCCAGGGAATTGTCATGGGCTTCCGCAATGTGGACGGTGAGATACGGGAGGCGATGGAAAAGAAGAATCTGTTGGAGGATGCGTTGATGCAGGCAAACCGGGCAAGCAAGGCGAAGAGTATCTTTTTGTCCAATATGTCCCACGATATCCGTACACCGATGAACGCAATCGTTGGCTTTACCGCTCTGGCAATCACTCACATTGACCACAAGGAGAGAGTAGAGGAATATCTGAAGAAGATTATGACTTCGGGAAATCATCTGCTGAGTCTGATCAATGACGTGCTGGACATGAGCCGTATTGAGAGTGGGAAGATTCGTCTGGATGAGAAGAAATGCAGCCTGCCAGAGATTCTTCACGGTCTGCGCAATATCTTACAGGCAGATATCCATACAAAGCAGTTGAATCTATACATAGATACTGTGGATGTGTTTGACGAGGAGATTTTTTGTGATAAGCTGCGCTTGAATCAAGTGCTTTTGAATTTGATGAGCAACGCGGTGAAGTATTCTAGTGCGGGCGGCATTATCAGTCTTCGGATTACAGAGAAACCAGGAGCGCCTAAGGGCAGCGCGAATTATGAGTTTAGTATTCGGGATAATGGTATCGGCATGAGCCAGGAATTTGTGGAGCATATCTTTGAGCCGTTTGAGCGTGAACGTAATTCTACGATTAGCGGTATTCAGGGAACCGGACTTGGAATGGCAATAACAAAGAATATCGTGGATATGATGAATGGATCCATTTCAGTGAAGAGTGAGCTGAATGTGGGGACAGAGGTCACAGTAACATTTACCTTCCGGCTGCCGTCCAAAGAAAAAGAGCCGCAGGATATACCGGAATTAAAGGGGCTTAGGGCCTTGGTTGTGGATGATGATTTTGACAGCTGCGACAGTGTGTCCTATATGCTGGAACAGATCGGGATGCGTGCCGAGTGGACGTTATCAGGAAAAGAGGCTATTTTGCGTACCCATCAGGCGGTTGTGCGCAACGATGTTTATACGGTATACATTATTGATTGGATGCTGCCGGATATGAACGGCGTCGAGGTG
>BLMJ01000218.1 GCA_011960625.1 Lachnospiraceae bacterium
CCTTAAGAACGGCCTGACCGTTGGTCCCTTCTGTAAGCTCTGCCTATGTGATTGGAGAAAGGGGAGAGCTTAAGCGCTTCAGCGACGACGGGGAGCCAGGAGGTACGGCGGGGAAGCCCATTCTGGATGTGCTGACAGGAGAGGGGATTTGCAATGCCGCCATTGTAGTGACCAGGTATTTTGGAGGTACGCTGCTTGGAACCGGAGGTCTGGTTCGGGCATATGGGGCGGCGGCGAAGGCAGGACTTGCAGCGTCGTCGGTCATACATAAGCTTCCGGGTATACAGTTATCCATTGCAACGGATTACACAGGATTAGGGAAGCTTCAGTATATCCTGGGGCAGAGGGGAATCCCCCTTCTGGATACTGTCTATACAGACAAAGTGGAGATGAAAGCATTAGTAACCCAAAGAGAAGCAGAGACAGTGAAGGCAGAGCTTACAGAAGGGACCAACGGTCAGGCCGTTCTTAAGGAGGGAAGTCCCTGTTATCTTGCAGAGATAGATGGTAAAATGCAGATGGTATGAGACATTCTTGTAGTGTCTGCATTAGCTTTACGGCTGGTATTGCTAAAGAAATAATATTCACATAAAAGAGATGCCGCAAGATGCGGCATCTCTTAAGCTTGTACCTATGAAAATTCCGGCTCGATTAATCCGAAGGAACCGTTCTTTCTGCGGTAGACTACATTCACTTCGTCGGTCTCTGCATTGCAGAAAACATAGAAATCGTGACCTAAAAGCTCCATCTGTACACAGGCGTCTTCCGGATACATTGGTTTGAAGCCAAATCTCTTGGTGCGGACGATTTTAATCTCATTCTCATCCTCGGCAGCTTCATCCCCTTCGTAGAACTCATGCTTGAAGTTACCGCCTTCCTGGTGTCTTGCAATCAGCTTGTTTTTATATTTGCGAAGCTGGCGTTCAATGACCTCCTCTACCAGATCAATGGAGACATACATATCGTTGCTTTCCTGCTCCGAGCGAATGATGTCGCCTTTTACAGGAATCGTAACCTCAATCTTCTGACGCCCTTTCTGTACGCTCAATGTAACATGAATCTCTGTGTCCGGGGTGAAATACCTCTCTAATTTGCCCAGCTTGTTCTGTACGGACTCCCGCAAGCCCTGTGTTACCTCGATGTTCTTTCCAATAATGATAAACTTCATACTGCCCAACTCCTTTTCGATCGCATTTCAAAAAGATTAGTCTGATAATTATTAGTCCGACTGGTAATCTATCTGATATATGTAGTATATCACGTTTGATTACTAATGTATAGAACGAATTACTTCAATTCTCGAAATTTTTTCGTTATGAAGTTTAGCAACT
>BLMJ01000219.1 GCA_011960625.1 Lachnospiraceae bacterium
CCGGATGCTCTGTGAATGCAGATACGGAGAATGCAAGACCATTGATGATATCCGTATTCTTACCGTTAAAGGTTGGTCTGGAAACAATACCGTATTTTCCTTCCAGAGTCTTATTGTAAGAAGGAATCATATAGTTACCTGAAAGATACATTGCTACCTGTCCGCCCTGGAACATGCTGTCCGGATCTGTGTTTGCCATCTGCTCAAGAGACGGTGAAAGTCCATCCAGTACTAAGTCAAGCCATGGCTGGATTCCTCCAATTGTTTTTGGATCGTCCCAACCAACCTCTGTGTTGTCCTCATTCAGAATATATCCGTCATTTGCATAAACAGATGCAAAATATGTTGTCTGGCTTGAGTTACGGTTAACCGGAACAGGATATACGCCTTCCGGAAGACCTGCCGCGTCAAGATCCTCACAAACCTTGCGGAACTCTTCAAAAGTCATACCATCCTTCGGATATTCTACGCCTGCATTGTCAAAGATCTCTTTATTATAGAAAATAGCGTTAGTGTCAAAATCCTTCGGGATTCCGTATAATTTACCCTCAACGGTATATCCATTCAGCAATGGAGCCGGGAAGTTCTCGCTTGCATTCAGGTCTGACTCTTTCTCCGCATCCGTCAGATCCATCAAGATACCTGCGTCTGCATACTCCTCCACATGAAGCACGTTCATGGTAATGATATCCGCAGAAGAATTACCCATGGCGCTTGCCTCAAGCTTGGTCCAGTACTCTGTCCAGGTGGTAAGCTGTGTCTTAACCGTTACGTTTGGATGCTCTTTGGTGTAAGCCTCAGCCATCTTCTGCATTACAGGCTCCTGATCAGAATCCCATACTGCCATGGTAAGCTCAACTTTACCATCCTTGCTTCCTCCTCCGCCGGATGATGATGAAGAACCTCCACCCTTGTCTCCGCCGCCGCATCCGGTAAGCATCGTTGCTCCCATCGCTGCCGTAAGTCCAAATGCTACTAATCTTCTCAAATTCTTTTTCATAGTTCCACTCTCCTTTTCTTTATTATTTTCAGAATTTGAATCTATATATGAAGCTTCCTTGGTTCTGGAAAGCTTACATACCATTTATTTTGCGAACTCTGCAATCTTTACGGGACATCCGTCGTGAAGCCTGG
>BLMJ01000220.1 GCA_011960625.1 Lachnospiraceae bacterium
TGAACGAGGCGATGCGGTGGCATCGTTGAGTGAAGCCAACGCTGCAGATGGAAATCCAGGTCTGATTTATCCGGTACTTAAACTTGTACCTCACATTTTCCAGAAACTCCATAGCCTTTTCCTTTTACTTTACATCATATCCGATGCAATATACATCATATTTCAAAAATAATCTTAAATTTTCTACAAATTCCGTTAGTTTTTCGCCTTTTAATTGTCTTTATATATAGAAGAACAAATAGAGGATGGAAAATAATGAATTGGATACAAGAATTAGCACAAACAGAAGCTTTGCAATGTACTCTTACTGCTTTCTTAGAGCAGCATGGAATATCTGGGCTGGAAAAGGCATTGCAGCTCTATTCAAATACACAACAGGAGTATATCTGCAAGACAAAAAGTGGAATAACCAAAATCAAAATAGGTGATATTTACTATCTTGAAATACAGACGCACACCATCACCATCTATACCGAGCATGGTTCTTATCGAAAATACGGCTCACTTACAGATGAACAAAAATTGCTGTCGCCACATGGTTTTATTAAATGTAATCAAAGCTGTCTTATCTCTTTGGATAAACTCCAGAGTATTTGCAACAATACCATTACTTTAGTGAATCAAGTAAAGCTTCATATGAGCCAGCGCTATGCCCCTATAGTTCTAGCAGCTTTTTCCCACAATCGAGTTTCAAAATAAAAAGCTGACGTACAAGCCAAATCGCGACAGATACCTTGAGTATATAAACTTTTAAATACATAAAAATAGGAAGAAACGTTAATCCACCAATGTTTCTTCCCATTTTCCCAATGACCCCGGCCAAAGCCGAAGCGTTTCTAATCATTTAAAATAGTGTTCATTTCCTCAGACTCTTTTTCATCAAATTCTTGAACCTGCCCCGTCACAGAAAAAGTTTCAAGCAGCTTGCGCAGCTCATTTTGGGCTATTGGACCTGAACTTAAAGACACCCCCACCATTAGGGTGAGAATTAATTTATATATCTTTTCTTTCATTAAATTTCTCCAATTCAATCTTTTACTCCGCTCTCACAAATTTACATACAAAAATGAAGCCATTGTTATAAAAATGGCTCGCAACCTCAATTACATTTGCAATCAGTTGAAAAGGAGTTGATTCAATTATCCATGCGTACCTTCTGATTCGTTAATGTCCATTCATCAGGTAATAATATAAATAATGTGAAAAAGAAATATAGAAAAAATATAGTAAGATAAAGAAACAGGCTAAATTCTTTCAGGATAGATGCAATTATAGGATTTGAATATAACTTCCTCGTTATAGACTTAATTTGAGAATTATTTTCGTTCAAAAATGAAGGCGTAAAATAGAGAGCGTTGTCACTGTCCTCATTGGTAGTGATACTTTCTGAAATTGCCCACGTCTCAGTTATCCTTGTCTTATCTAATAGTTCATAAAAAGTATCATTACCGCAAAAAAATGTATTTGCAGTTAAGCACATAGCAAAAAAAAGCATAGCAAAAATGATTATAACATGAGATGGACAATTTTTCTTATTATTGATTTCCATTACAATTCCCTTCTTCGTGGCTGCTATGGCCAATATCGACAACTAAAGTTACGTTGCTTCTCATTTCTATCTATTGAGGTGTCGGAAAATTTCAAATTTGTTTAAATGTTATTATACACAGTATAATCTAAATTAATAGAATACGCAACTCCTTCTTGTCCGCTCACTCATAACCCGGAAAACTTTTTTAAGCCTTTCGGGTTATGCTTTGTATTTATAAGATCTTGCTTGCTCCACTCACATGATTCAGACACAGGATTACATCTTTTAATATCCACTTTACCGCTTTTGTTTATATCACCCTTTACGACTCAGTTTATTTTTAATGTATTGCTGAAAGTCAGCTTAGACTTATCCGACACAGCCACCCATGTTTTACCGCTGTCGGTGGACTTCTTTACCGAATATAGCGAAGGAGATAAGGTTGAGCCTCTAGCGGTGACTTTTACCGAAACTTTGTATTGAGCAGTGTCTGGTATCACGCTGTCTACGTCGTCCGCGTACATAGAGGTTTGGAATACTATGTAGTCGTAGGTGCCTGGGAACGCAAACATTATCTCAGGAGAGGCGTCTATATTCCCACCTATTATACTATAATTGCACAAGTGATTATAACCGTGAGCATCGGATTCTGCACTTGTCTTAGCAATATACCCACATGAGTGCTTGAATTTTGTCAATAGCTTATTACCAAATCTGAGAATTAAAATTTGTTACTAATCCATTAGGCACATTCTCTCTTTCGCAGCACGTCATAACATCCCTTTCCTTACCGCCTTTATCCTCATACCTCCTTTATTTATCATACGGGAAAACAGAATACACGATTTAAGAACGGATAAAGGTGAATATCTTTTCATGAGAGACGAGAACCACGTTCCACTACATCCGCCAGAAAAAAGCCGACGAACATGCAAGCCAAATCATGACAGATATCTTAGATATATAACACGTGTAATCAAGTGTAATCAACTTTTGAATACATAAAAAATGGAAGAAACGTTGAATTTCCAACGTTTCCTCCACTTTTTACCAATGCCGCAGACCGGAATCGAACCGGTACGGGAGATTAGTCCCGCAGGATTTTAAGTCCTGTGCGTCTGCCAGTTCCGCCACTGCGGCATTCCTTATGATACTTTTATATCATAAATGGGACCTATAGGGCTCGAACCTATGACCCTCTGCTTGTAAGGCAGATGCTCTC
>BLMJ01000221.1 GCA_011960625.1 Lachnospiraceae bacterium
TGAACGAGGCGATGCGGTGGCATCGTTGAGTGAAGCCAACGCTGCAGATGGAAATTCAGGCAAGTCATTTGTCGAAATGTAAATGTGTTGTCACACTAGGGCGCGCCTTGGGGTGCAGGTGTGAGGATTTGCTGGAAATATAAGGCGTAAGACGTAAAGAGGAATGAGGAAGGGAGGCTGTCGCAGGTGCGGCAGCCTCTTTGGATGACGCGCTGGGAACTCGGGATTTCCGCACAAAATGTGCGGAAACACCTCGCGGAATAGGGGCGTGTAAACAGTAACGATGGAGCCACTTGGCACATGGAACGGTAAGTTATGTAAAAGACTGTAAGTTATGTCAAAAAAACCGTATAACAGGAATCTCATATTGTCGATTCTGTAAAAAAGTTTATAATAAGGTTAGATTACATGGGAGGTAGATGATTTGCGATTCAAAGGGAAAACGGGAATCTTGTTTTGGGCTGTTGTGATAGGTACGGATATTTTGCTGCTTTATTGTTTATTTACATCAGCCGGGTGGGATTGGATGATTGTTCTTTTTACTGCTTTCATGGTGAACCTTATCTTTATCCCGTTAGTTGTCAAAAACTACATAGAGATTGAGGATGGAAGGCTGATACAGGTTATCGGTTTTTGCAGGGATGGGATGGACATTCATGAGATTACGGAGATGTATAGGACGCATAACCCAATTGCGGCAGGTGCGTTGTCGCTAGACCGGATTATGATAAAAGGAAAGAAGCGAACGATGCTGGTTTCAGTATGTGATAAAGAGCAGCTATTTGCTGAATTAAAGCGGCTGAATCCTGCAATCCATATTCGATAATGTGAGGTGTGAAATGAAGATGTACCGGGTTGCCGTATGCGATGATGATATAGAAATGCGCAGGTTTTTGCGCGAGACGGTTGAAGGGATGGGGATTGCTTGCGTTGTCAAGGAATTTTCAGACGGAACGGAGCTTCTTTATGGGGATGTCCATGGGAACGCAGAAATATGGGGCGGCGGTGTTTGCCTGAATGAGGATGGCGGAGGTTGTCCGGCAAACTATCAGGGATATGATATTTTGTTCCTGGATATTGATATGCCCCGGATGGACGGTATCGAGGCGGCGGAAAGAATCCGCAGAATAGACAGGAAGGTGAAGATTATCTATGTTACAGCTTATCAGGATTATATGAGCCGTTCTTTTTCCGTGCATCCTTTCTCGTTCCTAATTAAACCGGTTCAGGCAAAGGAGATTGCCAGACAGGTCAGGGAAGCCCTTCTATACGGCGGGGAGGAAGAAAGGGAGGCTGTCATGCGCTTCTCTACGGTGGAGGGCATGGAGGAATTTATGGCGTCGGATATCTTTTATCTGGAATACCAGAGCAGGAAACTTCGTTTCGTTACGAAACGGGGAGGGAGCTTGGTTCGGGGAAAGATTTCCGAATATCTGGAAATGCTGGCTCCTTATGGGTTTGCCTCTCCCCACAAGAGCTTTGCAGTCAATCTGTGCCATGTGAAGGCTATCCGGGGATATGAGCTGATTATGGTAAATGGAGACAGGGTTCCGCTGTCCCAGAAGCGGTCCGCAGTATTTCGGGGCCTGCTTTCAAAATATCAGGCGGAACGGCTGCCATGAGCTGGGTAGAATCCGCGATTTGGAACGAGGCCCTTGGAATTATGGAGACATTTGTGGTTACTCTGTGTACATGGTTTTTTCTAAGCCATACGGAACGGAGTATCGAGAGGAAGGCGGGATTGCGTTTCGCGATGCTGTGTCTCTACTGGGCGGGTTTCACGGGGATTATATTTTGGGTGAGGGATAATAGCTATATCAATCTGGCCCTGCCTGTGTACATGGTTGTGATGACTGAGGCGGCAGGCTGCTTTTTGTACAACCGAGGCAGGATTTACCGTTTTTACTATTTCTTGTTTCCTTTGACAATCGTTGCCGTCCAGATTTTGATTGGCTGTCTGGTGCTTGGATATATGTCGGCCCGTTGGGGGACGTTTGTTTTTGATTATTATCTGTCCAATGTGGCGTTAATTGTCAGGCAGTTGGCGGAAATCCTGGCGACCGGCGTATGGGCGGTGCTGCTTTGCCGGCGGAAATATGAGGATGTGCGGGGAGTCTGGTTTGCAGGGCTGTTCCTGCCGCCGATGGTCAGCGCGTTCATTATATTTTCCTTGATTTTTATTGGAAATGTGTTTATGCAGATGTATGGGGTCTTCCTTATTATTGTGGATATTTTTCTGCTGGTGTCTATGAATTTTTATATCTGGTATCTGTTTTCCTATCAGGCGAAGAATAAGAAGCTGGAGGCGGAGCTTGAGATTTGGAGGAAACAGAGTGAAATGCAGTACCGGTATTATGAGCGGGTGGAGGCGCAATACCTGTCTTCGCGCAAGATGATTCATGATATGCGCAACCACCTTCAGGCGATTGAAGCGTTAAACGACCAGGATGCGGCAAAAGGGAAGGCGTATATGAGGGATATGCACCAGATGTTGGATTCTTTCGGGCTGGTCAGCTATACGGATGAGCGTATGCTGAATATTATTTTGAACGACAAGGCGAAGGCGGCAAAGGAGCTGGGAATTGGGATGGATATCCGGATTGGGGAGATTTGCCTTGGGCATGTCCGGGATATGGATATTACGACCATATTCGGCAACCTGTTGGACAATGCGCTTGAGGCGGCTGGCAGGGCGGAGGGAGAACGATGGATTCAGGTCCGGGCAGATGGGTATCATGAGTTTGCAGTGGTCAGGATTCGGAATCCAAGGTGTGAAAACGGGGCGAAAGGGACGGATAATGAAACGGGGCACATGGGGATTGGCCTGGACAATGTACGCCATACGCTGGAGAAATACGGAGGCGGGATGATGGCGGAGTCGTCCGGGGATGAATTTATTGTGAATCTTACGATTCCGGGCTGTGTAAGCGGTTCAAAGTGAATGTAGGGCATGGCAGTACGTATGTGGGAATTGGGTTTAGCTGATGATTAAGGTGGATGTTTGAGGAAGGAGAGAATGAACGATGAAAACAAGAAGGATTGGAATCATGACGGGTATCTTTATGCTGGCAGGAATATTGGCGGGATGCGGGGGAAACCAGAAACTATCGGACAAATTCGATGAGGGGGAAGTGAAAGAGGCTGCCAGGGAAGTGATTGAGATTCTGAATGACGGGGATGTGGATACTTTGGTGGATGAGAAGTGGAATACGGTGATGAAGAGTATGGTGGGCAAGGAGCTTTTAAAGGATGAGGTACTTCCGATTATAGAGGAGCTGGGGGCTTTTGAGGAATTTGACAGGGAGGCGGTGACAGGAAGCCGGGACAGGGATACGGAGCAGGATTTTGCGGTTGCCGTGGTGAAGGTCAAATATGAGAAGCGTAAGGCGCAGTTTACGATTTCTTTTGACGAGGATATGAAGGTGGGCGGATTTTTTGTGAAATAAAGGAGTTGGATATGGAAATGATGACGATGGTATGTGTAAGCGGCAGCATTCTTTTTCTGGGATTTGCTCTTTTGTTCGGTATTTTGAAGGGGAAGGCGGCGATTTTGATTTCCGGGTTCAATACAATGCCGAAAGAGAAGAGGAAGCTCTATGACAGGGAGAGGATGAGCAGGGACCAGAGAAATGAATTTTTGGTGTGGGCTTTGATTCTTGGTGTTGGCGGTGTGCTGTCTTATCTGTTTTCTTTCCGGTATGCGGCTGATATTGCGGTTGTCGTCTGGCTTGTGGTGTTTTTCCGGGGCGTGCATCTGGATGAGGAGAAGGCGTTTGGTAAGTATCGGTTGAAGTGAAGGAGGGGCGATATGTTTTTGTTTCTGTTCTGTATGTCGGTTTTGACGCCGGTGAGCATAGCCGTGGTGGGGATGGTTCTGCAAAAACATCCTGTAAGGGATATAAATTCTTGGTCGGGATACCGCACGGCAAGGTCGATGAAGAGTCAGGAGGCGTGGGATTTTGCACAGAAGTATTCGGCAGAGATATGGACGAAAGGGGGCGTGGTCCTTGCGGTGGTTTCGGCGGCGGTCATGTTGGGATTTCGCAAAGGGGATTATGAAGCTGTGTCGGTCCGGCTGGTTGCTGTGCAGGTGATATGTATGTGCCTTTCGATTGTTCCTGTTGAAATAAAGCTTTGGAGACGGTTTTAGGAGGATTGGACTTTTCTTTGGTTTAGGCTTATAATGGAGTCGGAAGATATGGCGGGGAGGCGGCAGTATGAAGAAGAGATTCAATGTTACTGGTTTGTGTTTGCCGGACAGGCATTATATGGCTGATATTTCGGAACGTCTGGAAGAGATGAAGACATATGTCGATGAGGGAGACTATTTTACTGTCAACCGCGCCAGGCAATATGGAAAGACGACAACGTTGAATGCATTGAAGCGAAGGCTTAAGGCTGAATATACGGTCTTTTTGATAAGTTTCGAGGGAATAGAGGAAGAGGTTTTTTCAGACACAGGGTCTTTCTGCGTACGTTTGGCAGGCCTGCTTCATGATACGCTGGAATTTGGTGAAGTGTCAGGGATACCGGAAGATATCCGGGAAGAACTATACCAAAGAAGTGTTGGGGATTCTCAGGAAATGAATTTCCGTATACTGACAAATTTACTGATACGGATTTGCCGACAGGCAGGAAAGCCGGTTGTGCTGATGGTTGACGAGGTGGACCAGGCGGGTAATTATCAGGTGTTTACCACATTTCTTGGGGTATTGCGCGACATGTATTTAAAACGCGATACAAGACCGGCGTTTCAGTCTGTTATTCTAGCCGGTGTGTATGATATTAAAAATTTAAAAGAGAAGATTCGTCCGGAGAAGGAAGGTGTATCAGATAGTCCGTGGAACATTGCCGCTGATTTTGAAGTGGATATGAGCCTGTCTGTGAAAGGGATTATGCATATGCTGGAAACGTATGAGGACGATTATCATACAGGAATGGCGGTCAGGGAGATGGCACAGATGATTTATGACTATACATCTGGGTATCCGTTTCTTGTTTCACGAATCTGTAAACTGGTGGATGAAGTAATTGCGGCAGACGGGGAATTTGCAGGAAAGAGCGCGGCATGGACCAAGGAGGGGATTTTAGCGGCGCTCCGGAAAGTATTAGTGGAGCAGAATCCGCTTTTTGAATCGCTGATGGGGAAGGTTGGCAGTTATCCGGAATTGGAAAGAATGTTGTATACCTTGCTGTTTGTGGGGAAAGATATACCGTTTAATACGGATAATCAGGCGGTTATGGTCGCTTCTATGTTCGGATTTGTTAAAAACACAGATGGGAATGTGGCGATATCCAACCGGATTTTTGAAATGCGTCTCTATAATAGATTTTTATCTGTGGAAGAAATGAGGGAGAGCGATATCTACAGGGCGTCTATTTATGATAAGAACCAATTCGTGATAGGCGGTCATTTGAATATGCGTTTGGTTATGGAAAAATTTGTAGAGCATTTTCATGAGTTATATGGAGATTGTGAAGAAAAATTCATTGAGGAATCCGGAAGAAAACTGTTCCTGCTTTATTTGCGTCCGATTATAAATGGATTCGGGAACTATTATGTTGAATCCCGTACGAGAAGTATGGGGCGTACGGATGTAATCGTAGACTACCGGGGAGAGCGGTATATTATAGAAATGAAGATTTGGAGAGGGAAGGAATATCACAGCCGCGGGGAGAAGCAGATTGCCAGGTATTTGGAGGATTACCGTCAGAAGACAGGATATATGCTGAGCTTCTGTTTTAACAAAAATAAAAAGACCGGTGTATATGAGAGAGTTGTTGGGGACAAGATGGTGATTGAGGCTGTGGTCTGAGATTTTCAATTTCCTTCTTGTATTCTTGGAAGATTATTGGTACAATAAGTAAACTGGCATTATAAAAGAAACGTTGCCATACGTTCGGGAAATAGAATAGAGGAAACCTTCCGGAGCTGTGTATCTGCACATTTTTGCACCTGGGCAGATTGCCTTGGTTAGTGTACTGACACATTTACTTTCAGACAAATGTAAATGTGTCAGTACACTAGAGTATCGGGGAGGTTTTTTGTATGAGAAAAGAGGAATCAGAGAATCATGAAGGAGAAATTGAAGAAATTATTTGCCTATTACGGCCCATATAAGCCATTGTTTTACAGCGATATGTTCTTTGCGATTCTTGGGGCGGCTATTACGCTGGTGCTCCCACTAGTCGTAAGGTATATTACCAATGAGGTAGTATACTTTGAGACGGCAAAGGCGCGGGAGTCAATCCTTATGCTTGGCGCTTTGATGGTGGCCCTTGTGCTGCTGGAGATTTTCTGTAATTTTTATATTGCCTATTTCGGCCACATCATGGGTGCGAAGATGGAAGCGGATATGCGCAGGGATATTTTCGGCCATTACCAGAAGCTGACCTTTGCATTTTATGATAACCAGAAGGTAGGACACCTCCTGTCTCGGATTACCAGCGATTTGTTTGATATCAGCGAACTTCTGCACCATGGGCCGGAGGATTTGGTGATCTCGGTTATTAAGATTATCGGTTCTTTTGCAATTCTTTTGGCTGTGAATGTCAGGCTGGCTTTTGTGGCGTTTGCGTTCATTCCGGTTATGGCTGTGTTTGCATTTTACTTTAACGGGAAGATGGGCAAGGCCTTTAAGCGGAACCGGCAGAAGATTGCTGAGATTAACAGCCAGATTGAGGATAGTCTGTCTGGAATACGGGTGGTAAAGTCATTTGCCAATGAAAAAGAAGAGATGAAGAAATTCAAACAGGGGAATGATAATTTTGTGGCGGCCAAGAAAGTGAGCTACAAATATATGGGAATCTATCATTCCGGGCTAGGGGCTATGAGCACGCTGATTACGGTTGTAGTTTTGGTCGTGGGAGTCAGTATGATGCTGTCGGGTACAGTATCTTTGACGGATTTGATTACATTTCTTCTATATATTAATAATTTTACTGATCCAGTCAAGAAGCTGGTTGCATTTACGGAACAGTTCCAGAATGGCTATTCCGGTTTTGAGCGGTTTCTTGAGATTCTTTCTATTGCGCCGGATATTGCGGATAAGCCAGATGCCGTGTCGGTAGGACAGATGCGCGGTGAGATTGAGTTCCAGGATGTTTCGTTTTGCTATGACGATCACAATGACAGAGTATTGAACCATATTAATTTGAAGGTGGATGCAGGGGATTATATGGCGCTTGTGGGACCGTCAGGGGTCGGAAAGACGACCCTTTGCAGTCTGATTCCGCGGTTTTATGATGTGTCGTCAGGAGCGATTATGGTCGACGGGATAGATATCCGTAATATTAAGTTGGATGACCTGCGAAGTAATGTGGGAATCGTACAGCAGGATGTGTATCTTTTTGCAGGGACCATTCTTGACAATATTCGCTACGGCAGGATGGATGCAACGGACGAGGAGGTTGTGAGGGCGGCGAAGAATGCCAATGCCCATGATTTTATTATGAGTTTCCCTGAGGGGTATCACACAGATATTGGACAGCGGGGGGTAAAGCTTTCCGGCGGCCAGAAACAGAGATTGTCTATCGCGCGGGTGTTCCTTAAGAATCCGCCTATACTAATTTTTGATGAGGCTACGTCGGCGTTGGATAACGAGAGTGAGCAGGTAGTCCAGAAATCCTTAGAAGGGCTGGCGAAGGAGAGGACGACTTTCGTGATTGCTCATAGACTGACTACAATCCAGAATGCACAGAAGATTCTTGTGTTGACAGAAGACGGAATTGCAGAAGAAGGGACACATGAGGAATTGCTTCAGAGGAAGGGTATCTATGAGGCATTATATCACCGTAATTTTGAGAATGTGTAGGTTCAATATTGAAAAGGAAAATAATCATGAAATCAGAATTAAGACAATGGGTGAGAGCGGGAATTGTGAGTGTGTGTACCATGGCTTTGGCTTGTCCGGAGATGACAATCTGTGCAGAGGATTTGGATAGTATGGAGAGTCAGTCTTTAGATTTGAAAGATGAATTGGACAGCATCAATGGAGAGATACTTAAGATAGGCGATGAAATTGCGGAAATCGAAGTAGACATTGATGAGGTAAATGTAAAGATTGAAAAGAATCAGGAGCAGCTTGCCATTGCCAGGGTGAGCGAAAAACGGCAGTATGAGGATATGAAGCTGCGTATTCAATACATTTATGAAAATGAAGGCGAATCTTGGCTTGGAATGATTTTTTCAGCGCAGAGTTTGGCGGATTTTGTGAATAAAGTTGATTTTGTGCAGACTTTGAATGAATATGACCGGAATATGATTCATGAACTTAAGACCCTTCGGGAGAATATTGAGATAGAGGAAGAACGCTTAAGTGAACAGCAGCAGTTATATGCTAAGATGGAAAAGGAACTGAATGTTAAGAAAAAAGAGCTGAGCGCTAAGGCAGAGGAAACCTCTACAGATTTGGATTTATTAGGGGATAAGATTCAGAGGCTTAAGGAAGAAAAAGCGGCCCAGGAAGCCCTTGCAGCGGCGAAAGCGGCTCAGGAGGAAAAAGCGGCCCAGGAAGCGAGGGAGAAAGAGGAGGCAGAAAAAGCTGCTTCTGCAGGAGGCACAACCGGAAATGGCAATGCGTCGAAACCATCTACGTCACAGCCCTCAGGGGGAGGTTATGTGTATCCCTCTGGTCCAGGGCAATTGAACCCGACGGTAGGTGTGGTCTATTTTAACGGACATAAAGAAACTTATTATTCACAGCGAGTTTTACCGGGATATGGTTTGAATATTCCGGGGCGGCATGTTGCATCCGACGGCACAATCCGAGATGCTAATGGATATTTGTGCCTTGCCAGCAGTGACTATCCAAAAGGAACGGTGGTGGAGACTTCTCTTGGCACAGGAGTTGTCTATGACAGTGGGTGTGCAAGCGGAACCATTGACATCTATACAGATTGGTAAATGAGGTGATTTTCTAGGAAAGGGGCTTAGAAAATAGAGCGTCATTAGATAATCGATAGAAAGTATAAAATGATAAGGGGAGAAAAGAAAATGGAGTTTAGTAAGAGAATGAGGGCGTCTATGCTTATTGTGATTATGTTTTGTATGATGTGCGTAGCGTCTGTGTTTACACGGGAGACGCAGCTTTCTGAGGCAGAAAACGAGCAGGAAGCAGATATGTACGCAGTTTGCGAGACGAGATATTAGAATATACAATGTTACAGAAGTGAGGACTGAGCAGAGAGTGCATAGATATGCTGTCTGCGTGGAATGATACTAAAGAATGATGATAAAAAGAGAAGGTCAATATATGGATGAGATACAATTTAAGAGAGCCGAGTTGGAAGATAAAGATATTATTTCTCACTATTTTAAACACCATACAAGCCGAAGCTGTGAAAGGACATTTGCCAATGTGTACCTGTGGTCGCGCCAGTATCCTGTAAAATGGGCGATTGTAGAGAATGCGCTGGTATTCAAGAGTGAGGATGAAGAGCAGCTTGCTTTCGCTTATCCGGCGGGGGATCCTGCCGATGTGCGAAGGGCCATTGAATGGCAGATGGAATTTTGCAGGAAGCGGGGCGTTTCGTTTCAGATGTATAATCTAACGCCAGAGCATTTCGCCCAGTTAGAAGAGTGGTATCCAGGAAGGTTTCATATTGAATATGACAGGGACAGTGCGGATTATGTCTATGAGTCAGAGAAACTGGCCACATTGTCTGGAAAGAAGCTTCATGGTAAGCGAAATCATATCAATAAGTTTAAGAACTTATATGGTGATAGATGGTCATATGAGCCGATTACCACTGAAAATGCGGAAGAGTGTTTTCAGATGGCGCTTAAATGGCGGGAACAGAATGGCTGTGAGGACGACCCCAAAAAACGGGGTGAAATCTGTGTGACTATGAATGCCCTTCGGCTGTTTCAGGAATTGGAACTGACAGGCGGGGTTTTGCGTATTGAAGGGGAAGTGGTGGCATTTACCATCGGGGAGCCTATTTGCTCTGACACCTTTGTTGTGCATATTGAGAAGGCGTTTGCGGAGATAGAAGGTGCTTATCCCATGATTAACCAGCAGTTTGTAGAGCATGAGTGCAGAGAGTATCTTTATGTGAATCGTGAGGAGGATACAGGGGCGGAGGGGCTAAGGAAGGCCAAGTTATCGTACCGTCCGGTATTCATGGTTGAAAAAGGGACTGTGACTGAGATAAATGAGTGATGACAATTAGGATGCAGAAGAAGGAGAGAAGAGCATGATAGCAGAGAAAATGAAGAATATGGTGGCAAATAGTTCAGCGATTCGTGCGATGTTTGAGGAAGGAAACCGGCTTGCGCAGATTTATGGGCCGGAGAATGTGTTTGATTTTAGCTTAGGCAATCCAAATGTTGCGGCTCCTGAGGCAGTCAAGAAAGCGATTGTTGAGCTGCTGGAGGAGAATGACCCGGTAGTTCTTCATGGGTATACCAATAGTAATTCTGGTTATGCAGATGTACGGGAGACGGTGGCGCAGTCGTTGAATAAGCGTTTTGGAACGAATTTTGCAGGAAAGAATATTGTGATGTCTGTGGGAGCTGCTGGAGGATTGAATGTAATCTTAAAGACCCTTCTGAATCCTGGGGACGAGGTGATTGCCTTTGCACCCTATTTTGGTGAGTACCGTTCATATACGAATAATTATGATGGAGTTTTGGTGGAGATTTCCCCTAATACCGTGGATTTTCAGCCGAAACTGTCTGAATTTGAACAGAAGATTACGTCTAAGACAAAGGCGGTGATTGTGAATACGCCGAATAATCCTACGGGTGTGGTTTATTCGGAAGAGACGATTCAGAAGCTGGCGGCTATTATGGAGGCAAAACAGCAGGAATATGGGACGGATATTTATCTGATTTCGGATGAGCCATACCGTGAGCTTGTCTACGATGGAGTGGAGGTCCCCTATCTTACAAAATATTATGCCAATACGATTGTGGGATATTCCTACAGTAAGTCTCTGTCCCTTCCAGGGGAGCGAATCGGTTATCTGGTAATTCCAGATGAGGTGAAGGACAGTGAGGAGGTTCTGGCGGCTGCGAATGTGGCTACAAGGATTCTTGGCTTTGTCAATGCGCCTACTCTGCAGCAGAAGTTGGTTGCAAAGTGTATAAATGAGAAGACGGATATTTCCTATTATGACAGAAACAGGGAGACTTTATATCAAGGGCTGAGAGAATGTGGATTTACGTGTATAAAACCTCAGGGGGCGTTCTATCTTTTTGTAAAGTCTCCGGTTGAGGATGAGAAGGCCTTCTGCGCGGCGGCAAAGAAGTATAATCTTTTGATGGTGCCGGGAAGCTCTTTTGCCTGTCCTGGGTATGTGCGGCTTGCCTACTGTGTGGCTTATGAGACTATTGTTAATTCCTTGCCTAAGTTCAGAGAATTAGCGAAAGAGTATGATTGAAGGATGGAATCGTATGAGAGAATATGAGAAAAATATTCGTAAGGTGGAGCCTTACGTACCGGGGGAGCAGCCCCAGAATAAAGTAATCAAGCTGAATACCAATGAGAATCCTTATCCCCCTTCCCCTAAGGTTGCGAAAGCTCTGAAGGAGATGGAGGCAGACAGGCTGCGGCTTTATCCGGATCCTACGTGTGGTCCCCTAACGGAGGCATTGGCGGATTTTTATCATGTGAAGCCCAATCAGGTATTTGTGGGAGTAGGGTCTGACGATGTATTGGCGATGTGTTTCCTGACCTTTTTTAATTCCCGCAAGCCGATTTTTTTTCCGGATATTACATATTCTTTCTACAAGGTCTGGGCAGAGCTTTACCGGATTCCCTATGAGTGCCAGAAGCTTGACGAGAATTTTCGAATTGTGAAGGAAGATTATTATAAGGAGAATGGCGGGATCATTTTCCCGAATCCCAATGCGCCTACGTCTATTTATGAGAAGTTGGAGGTGGTGGAGGATATCCTTTGCAACAATCAGGAAGTCATTGTGATTATTGATGAGGCCTATGTGGATTTTGCGGGGCGTTCTGCAATGGAATTGATTGACAGGTATGAGAATCTAATCGTGGTACAGACTTTTTCTAAGGCCAGATCCATGGCGGGGATGCGGATTGGGTATGCAATCAGCAATCCAAGGCTGATTAAGTATCTGAATGATGCGAAGTATTCTTTTAATTCCTATACTATGAACCAGGCGGCGCTTATCTGCGGCGTGGAGGCGGTAAAGGATAGGGAATATTTTGAGGAGAGCCTCCATAAGATTATTAACACCAGGCAGTGGGCCAAGGGACGGTTTGAAGAGCTTGGTTTTCGATGCCTTGATTCCCGTGCAAATTTTGTGTTTGTCACTCACCCGAAGTATGACGCGAAGGAATTGTTTGAGGCGTTGAAGGAGAACGGCATCTATGTCAGGTATTGGGGGAGTGAGAGAATTGAACAGTACCTTCGGATTACGATTGGAACTCGGGAAGAGATGGAGGCGCTGTTTGAATTTCTTGTAAAATATATGGGAGAGTTTTAGAATAGTTACAGATATAAAGGAGAAGGTCTATGACAGAAACATTAGTGCAGAGTATTATCGACGCCTTGGGCGGGAGCGTCGGGAAAGAAGCGATTGTGTTTATCATTTCGATGATTCCGATTCTGGAGCTTCGCGGCGCGCTCCTGGTTGCGGGACCGCTGCTGGGTGTACCGGTGGCGAAGGCGATTCCGTTGTGCATTATTGGGAATATTATTCCTGTGCCGTTCATTCTGCTGTTAATCACACCGATTTTTAAGTGGATGAAGGGGACGAAGCTGTTTAAGCCTATGGTTGATAAGCTGGAAGCTAAGGCGATGAGTAAGAGTGACAAGATAGAGAAGTACGAGTTTTGGGGTCTTGTGCTGTTCGTTGGGATTCCCCTTCCGGGAACCGGGGCGTGGACAGGGTCGCTGATTGCGGCATTATTGGGCGTGAAGTTTAAGAAGGCGTTCCCGGCGGTTATATTGGGTATATTTATGGCGACGGTGATTATGTGGTTTATATCTTATGTGCTCCTTGGAGGGGTACAGGTTCTAGTGTAGTGTCTGCATTATATCTGGCGAAACTCCGCAGAATAAATTTTCATCAGCAAGGCGGAGAAGGGAGGCGATGCGGT
>BLMJ01000222.1 GCA_011960625.1 Lachnospiraceae bacterium
AGGCCGGATACCATGTTTCCATCGGCGCCTCGTCGGCAGAAGAAAATCCGGATATATCCGCTGTTATAAAGTCGGCGGAGCAGAAAATGTATGAAGATAAAAAGCGTTACTATATGGAGCTTGGAGACCGGCGTAAAATGCGCTGACATATAAAGGGGGCTGTTGCGAAATACAGTTTATAGACCATATATGGTGTATAACGGTTATTTCGCAGCAGCCTCTTAAAATTCATACGCTAAGCCGTCTGACGGATTCGTGAGATTACCATGGCAACCCCAAGTATGGCTGCGGCAAAGAGAATCTGTAATCCATAGCAGGTATAAAGGGACGTCTGCTGGGCAGGGCTTAAGGAGCTGTTATTTGACAGAAGCCCGTTGGCCACCTCGTACCAGTAGGCCGGAAGGAACTGGGCGAAGGTTCTGACCCCTTTCCTCAGAACTTCCAGCTCAACGAACACCCCGCACAAAAACGACATTCCAAGAGAGACGACGTTGACGATGGCGCTGATTATCTCCTCGCGGCGGACCAGTGTGCCAATCAGGAAGGACAGTGACAGGGAAACCAGCGTCATCATGAAACTATTGACCAGATAGTAAGGCATATTCGGGTCTTTCATAAACGTCTTTCCATACATCAAAAAAGGCATGAGGGTGCACAGGCCGTAGACAGCGATTCCCACGACGGCAACTCCAAGGGCGAGCTGTAAGTTCTGGCTTCGCGCGGGAATAGCCGAGCACATCATCCGCCTCTTCACATCCTCGTTTCGGAAGGCAATCATGATATAACTCATGGAATAACAGAGGATGGAGATGAGGATATAGGGCATATACTGATACATGAAGGCGTGCATGGGCTGTTTCCCTCCAAATCCATTCTTGTCGATTAACGTTACTTCTGCCTCGCCTGCGCTGTGCTCTATGACCTCCTCGACAGCTTCTGACAGGGAAAACCCGCTGCTTACCATAATCCGTACCTCGTTCATGAAGATACGAATCTGCTGGTCTACATAGAAACCGCTGTTGCTGCCCGGAACCTTTGTTACCGGGAGGGTTTCATCACCGTAGAGACAGCGTTCCTCGAAATCTTCCGGAATGGCCGCCACATAGTAGACTTCCCGGTAGAACATGCGGTCCTGTATAATCGAAGGTTCGTCAGGCAGCTCTACCAGGGTGTGATATTGACTGAGATAATCGGCAAGGCCTTTGGCAAGCTTGCCGCCGTCCCGGTCGATTACAGCGATGTTCAGGCTGACCTGTTCAAATTCCGACGTATTTCCCCCGGCGGCCTTCTGAACCATAATGGCTATGCCCAGAAAGAGCAGAAGATACAGCCATATGATATGAATATTCCGTTTGGTAATAATGAGAAATCCTCTAAATACTGTCATAACGTTCCCTCCTTACGCCGAGAAATGCCACTGTCAGAAGCAGTATACTCATCACGGCAAGAATTAAAAGGCATCTGGTAAACCGTTCCGTGTCATTGTAGATACCCATGCAGTAAAAGGCGTCGCTTAGGACGGCGGCAGGGTTTATGCGGTTGACGACGGGGCAGTGGAGCTCAATGATGTTCTTCATATTGCCGAACATCAGGCCGGCAAGGAAGCCGGGAAGCAGGGTCAGTAAAACGCAGACGCCCATCTTAAGCCCGAGGGATAAGCGTGCAAGGCATCCGATGGTGACGCCTAAGCAGACGCCTATCATGCTGCCCATGAAATCCACCAGAAGCAGCGAGCCGATATCATTTCCCAGACTTATCTTAAGGACCTTGCTGATGTACAGGCACAGAATCAGGATATTGAAAAAATGGATGATAAACAGCACTGCCATATCCATTAGGACCAGAGTAAGCTTGTGGGTGGGCGTGATGCTGCGCCTTGCCCCAAGGGGGGAGATGTTTGCCTGACTGTCTACACTTGACTGGACCCCTAAAAATGCTCCGGAGAGGCAGGCATAGGCCACCAGCGCAAAGAAATACTGGATGTTGGGGTTTAAATCCATGCCTCCTAAGGATACCTCGGAGGTAACGTTTTTGTATTCCTTCATGGCCTCTAAAGCGTCCGGAAGGTTTTCCGGATGGGCCGCGGCAATCTTTTGAAACATGGCGGCGTTCTGGTTGTAGTTATCCAGAAGGGAGGTCAGGATACTTTCGTTTAGTCCGTTTTTGCCCACGGTCAGGGAGGGCGTGTCTTTGACGTAGAAGATTCCGTAGACGGTTTCTTCGTTCAGCGCCTTAAGCCCTTCTGCTTCTGTGGAAATATCCTGGATATCCAGCAGTTCGCCGTCCATCTGTTTTAGAAATTCCTCAAAGGAGCGGGCGTTTGGGGAAGAAGCGTCTTCTTTGACTACGGCCACCTTTATCTCGTCCCAACTGGATTCGCCCGT
>BLMJ01000223.1 GCA_011960625.1 Lachnospiraceae bacterium
GTTCTATCGCAGGAATTATATTGAAGGTTTGTTTCTAAGTTCTGGTATTTTGCACAGTCCGGACTATACGATGGAGTTACTCTATGCCACTCTTTACCGTCTGAGGCGAGAGTATCATTTTCAAGGATATATTCATGTGAAAGCGATCCCCGGAGCCAGTGAGGAGCTTATACAGAGGACAGGCTTTCTGGCGGATAGGATGAGCGTGAATCTTGAGCTTCCGACTGCTAAGAGCCTTAAGGCCCTGGCTCCCCACAAGAACCGGAAGAATATCCTGGCCCCTATGCGGCTGGTACAGAACCGGATGACGGAGAATAAGCAGGAGCTTCAGGTGTATCGGAATGCCCCTCGGTTTGTTCCTGCCGGACAGAGTACGCAGATGATTATAGGAGCAACGCCGGAGACAGATTATCAGATTATGCAGGTGGCAGAAGCCTTATACCAGAAGTTTGAATTGAAGAGAGTGTTCTACTCAGCGTTTGTGCATGTCAACGAGGACTCGGCCCTCCCAGCGAGGACGGGGGAAGGGCCGCCGCTTTTGCGTGAGCACAGGCTGTACCAGGCAGACTGGCTTTTGAGATATTACCATTTTCAGGCAGACGAGCTTTTGTCAGAGGAGAATCCCAATTTTAATGTTGTGTTTGACCCCGAAGTGTAACTGGGCGCTGAAACATCTGGAAACGTTTCCTGTGGAGGTGAATCGGGCAGATTATAAGCTGCTTTTGCGGGTGCCGGGAATTGGGTATAAATCGGCAGTGAGGATTGTGAAGGCGAGACGGTATGCAATATTGGATTTTACAGATCTTAAGAAGATTGGCGTGGTACTCAAACGTGCGTTATACTTTATTACCTGCAATGGCAGGATGATGTATCCGACGAAGATGGAGGCGGACTATATAGCAAGGAATCTGCTAAGTGGAGGGGAGAAGCTGCCCCGAGAGGTGAGGGAGTTAGGATACCGCCAGATTTCACTGTTTGATGATGTGAGGTTTGAAAATTGCGGCGAGATATCCTTTTAATTTTTTATAGAGTTCGTTGGAGTGATGGATATGAAGACAGTTTATGTGTGCAGTGATACGGTTACAGGCATTTATTCCGGTATTTATGATGCCTGGAAATCAAGAAAAGAAGAAGTGGATTGCCAGATTGCACTGAGGGGAATGTTGGATTTCCAGTTATTCTGTGATTATGTGGAGGTGGAAGAGACAGAGCATAAGGCAATCGCTGTGGAGGCGTTGATCCGAAAGCATCTGGGGGAACATGCATATGGCGCCATTTATCATGCGGTGATGTCAGAGGATAGGGAGAAAGGGGATGCGATCCTTGGAACAATGTTTGCTGCAAGAAAGCTTCCAGACAGCACAAAGATTATGGAGCATCTGGGACATCCCAAGGTAGAAAAGGTTTTTAAGCTTGGCAGGAATGTGTTTGGAGAGGCTCACAGTTATAAGGGATTTCTTCGGTTTCGGGAATTGAAGAATGGAGTGCTGTATGCGGATATTGCGCCTAAGAACCAGGTCTTGACCTGTCTGGCGCCCCACTTTGCTGAGCGGCTGCCTGT